>CADBLU010000136.1 GCA_902795605.1 uncultured Prevotellaceae bacterium
ATTAAATTTGCGTTATCATTAGAAACAACCCGTGAGAATGACCAGAATATACTTCACCATCTGCACATTGCTCATGTGCATCAATTGTGCGTGGGCCCAAGACAACATACCCACCATCGACCCTATAGCCACCTACACCAGCTCAGTGGAGGGCGAGGATGAGACCAAAGGCTTCTCTGCCCCACTCTACGGACGGTTTGAGGCCAATCCGGAGAACGTGGGCGGCTGGAACGAGTATTACGAGTGGCGATTCACCCTCGAAAGCGAAAAAGAGGAGAACCATGAGCCCTACCTCATCCGCTATGAGCAGGACACCGAATACACATTCACAAAGGCAGGCACACACCGCATCGTGTGCTACGCCATCTTCACGCAAGGCAACGATACCATCGCCTATACCGATGAATACTGGAACGAGAGAGGCGCGCTGAGCGTCACTATCAGCGACAGTAAACTGGAGATGCCCAACGCCTTCTCACCCAACGACGACAAGACCAACGACATCTATAAGCCCAAGAAGGCACAAAGTCTCGTGGAGTTCAGAGCCATCATCTTCAACCGATGGGGACAGAAAGTCTATGAATGGCACGACCCCAACGGAGGATGGGACGGCACTTGGAACGGGAAGCCGGCAAAAGAAGGGGTCTACTTCGTCGACGTCACCGCCAAAGGCTCCGACGGACGCCACTATCACATCCGCCGCGACGTCAACCTCATCAGGGGCTTCCGGCAGACCGAGTCTACTTCATCCAACACCACCAACTGACCAACCTCCACAAACCATACGATTCCATGCAACGCGAGGACGAGAAAATCAATGTCTGGGGGGCAAGAGTCCACAACCTGAGAAACATCGACGTAGAGATTCCCCGGGGCAGTCTCACCGTCATCACAGGACTGTCGGGCTCGGGCAAGTCCTCACTGGCTTTCGACACCATCTATGCCGAGGGCCAGCGCAGGTATATCGAGACCTTCTCTGCCTATGCCCGCAACTTCCTCGGCGGGATGGAGCGCCCCGACGTCGACAAGATCACAGGCCTCAGCCCGGTCATCAGCATCGAGCAGAAGACCACCAACAAGAACCCTCGCTCCACCGTAGGCACCACCACCGAAATCTACGACTATCTGCGACTGCTCTATGCACGCGCAGCCACCGCCTACAGCTACCACACCGGCGAGAAGATGGTGAAATACACCGAGGAGAAGGTGCAGCAGATGATTCTCGACAACTATGCCGGGCACGCCATCTATATCCTCGCGCCTCTCGTGAAACAGCGAAAAGGCCACTACCGCGAACTCTTCGAGAGCATGCGGCGCAAAGGATACCTGTATGTCCGCATCGACGGGGAAATCGCTGAGATCTCGAGGGGGATGAAGGTGGACCGCTACAAGAACCACAACATAGAAGTGGTGATAGACAAGATGCGCGTGAAAAGCGAGAGCATCGACGACGAACGGCTCCGGCGAAGCGTGGAGACAGCCATGAGGCAGGGAGACGGCATCGTCATGATACTTGACAAGGACAGCGGCAACGTGAAGAGCTACTCCCGACGGCTCATGTGCCCCACCACGGGCGTCTCTTATGCCGACCCCGCTCCCAACCGCTTCTCGTTCAACTCTCCCGAAGGGGCATGCCCCTACTGCAAGGGACTGGGATATATCAACGAGATTGACCTCGACAAGGTCATCCCCGATAAGAAGCTGTCGATAGCCGAAGGAGCCATCATCCCGCTCGGCAAATACCGCAACCAGATGATTTTCTGGCAGATAGAGGCCATTCTGAAAAAGCATGGACTGACACTGAAGACTCCCGTCACCGACGTGACTCAAGAGGCACTCACCGAAATGCTCTACGGAGCACTCTCCGACGTGCGCATCCCACGCGAGCTCGTCCACACCTCAAGCGACTATTTCGTGAGGTTCGACGGCATCATCAAATACCTGCGGCAGGTGATGGACAACGACGACAGCTCGAGCGGACAGAAATGGGCCGACCAGTTCATGGCCGTCTGCCAGTGCCCCGAGTGCCAGGGTCAGCGCCTCAACCGCGAATCGCTCTCCTACCGCATCTGGGACAAGAACATCTCTGAGGCCGCCAACCTCGACATCATCCAACTGCGCGAATGGCTCGACGAGGCTGAAAAGCACCTCGACAACCAGCAGAGCAAGATAGCCAAAGAGATTCTCAAAGAAATCCGCACACGACTGCAGTTCCTGCTCGACGTGGGACTCGACTATCTGTCACTCAACAGACAGTCGGCATCGCTCTCTGGAGGCGAGAGCCAGCGCATACGCCTCGCCACACAGATAGGCTCGCAGCTCGTCAACGTGCTCTATATCCTCGACGAACCGAGCATCGGCCTCCACCAGCGCGACAACCAGAAACTCATCGCCAGTCTCAAGCAACTGCGCGACATTGGCAACACCGTCATCGTGGTGGAGCATGACAAAGAAATGATGCTCGCCGCCGACTATATCGTCGACATCGGACCCAAGGCGGGCAGGAAAGGCGGCGAGGTGGTCTTCCAGGGCACCACAGAGCAGATGCTCTCTCAGCACACCATCACCAGCGAATACCTCAGCGGACTGCGCTACATCCCTCTCCCTGAGACGAGACGCCAAGGCAACGGAAAGGCCATCACCATCCGCGGCGCCAAGGGCAACAACCTGCGGGGCATCGACGTCTCTTTCCCCCTCGGGGTGCTCATCGTGGTGACAGGCGTCAGCGGCTCGGGCAAGTCGACACTGGTCAACGAGACACTGCAGCCCATCCTCTCACAGCACTTCTACAGGTCGCTCAAGCGGCCGCTGCCCTACGACAGCATCGAGGGACTGGAACTGATAGACAAGGTGGTCAACGTCGACCAGTCACCCATCGGCAGGACGCCCCGGTCCAACCCTGCCACCTACACCAACGTCTTCAGCGATATCCGCTCGCTCTTCGTCAACCTGCCCGAGGCGAAAATCAGGGGATACAAACCCGGATGCTTCTCGTTCAACGTGAAGGGAGGACGATGCGACAACTGCGGCGGCAACGGCTACAAGACCATTGAGATGAACTTCCTCCCCGACGTGATGGTGCCCTGCGAGGTGTGCCACGGCAAACGCTACAACCGTGAGACCCTCGAGGTGAGATACAAGGGAAAGTCGATTGCCGACATCCTCGACATGACCATCAACCAGGCGGTGGAGTTTTTTGAGAACGTACCCAACATCCTCCATAAAATCAAGACCATACAGGATGTAGGACTGGGATACATTCGCCTGGGCCAGCCCTCCACCACCCTCTCGGGAGGTGAGAGCCAGCGTGTCAAACTCGCCACCGAACTGTCGAAACGCGATACGGGAAAGACACTCTATATCCTCGATGAGCCTACCACCGGACTGCATTTCGAGGACATACGCATCCTCATGGAGGTGCTGCAGCGGCTGGTCAACCGCGGCAACACCGTGGTCATCATCGAGCATAACCTCGACGTCATCAAATTGGCCGACCATATCATCGACATGGGACCCGACGGCGGAAGGAAAGGAGGATGCGTGGTGGCCACCGGCACACCCGAGGAGGTGGCGGCATCAGGAAAGGGATACACGGCCAAGTTCCTCAAGGAGGAACTCGACTCCAGCCGCCGCGCCTGACAAGACGGGAGCGATGCCCTGCCTCATCGCAACAGATTCTTCATCTTCATCACTTCATAGGCGACGACACACAGAGCGCCTATCAGCACATAGACCATCGCCAACTGCAGCGGGCTGAGGGTGATGCCCTCTATGCTCGCACCCGGCAGCGACGCCACCCAGCGGGCGGCCTGCGTCTGGCAACTCACCACACAGGCAAGCGCCTTGGCGACGAAAGGCGCCACCGGCGGGCACAACGCACTGACGAACAAGGCGGCGGTGAGATAGAGGAGTAATATAGCCAAAGGGATGACAATATAGTTGGTAAGCAGGAAATAGACGGAGAAACGCCCGAAATAATAGGCGGTGAGCGGTGCCACACCCAATTGGGCACAACACGACACCACCGCCATCGCCCATAACCACTTCACCACGGCATGACTCTGCAGAAACTCCGCGGGGATGAGACGATAGACGGGGCGGTAGCATACAAGGATGGCGAGCACCGCCATGACCGACATCTGGAACCCCACATCCATCAGGTTCATCGGCTGGACCATCAGCATCACAATGACCGTCAGCGAAAGGGCATTGAGCGACATGCGGCGACGGTGGAGCAGACTCGCCAGCGAGAAGACGGTGATCATCGCCGAGGCACGCACCACGGAGGGCGACAAACCAGTGAATACGGCATACGACCAGATGCCCAGGATGATGAACATCTCGCGCAGCCACTGCTGCCGGCCTACCCGCAGCAAAAATGATAGCAATGCGTAGATGATGCCTAAATGGAGACCTGAGAGCGCCAGCACATGCGACGCGCCGGAGATGGAATAGATGTCGCGCAGGTCGTTGGTGATGCGCGAGCGGTCGCCCAAGGCCATCGCCACTGCCACGGCCATCTCGTCATCGTCGAGCCCCAAGGAGAGATAATGGCGCAGGGTGGCCTGCCGGAATTTCTTCGCCGCGAGTACCGTGCGCTCAAGATGTGACAACGGGGTGAGGTCTACCGCCACCTTGCGCCACTCACCCGGTAGAATCAACGTGGTGGCTGTGAAGCCGTGACAACGGAGATAGAGAGGATAGTCGAAACGGGAGGGATAAAACTGGCTGGGCGCTTGCAGCACCGACGTGGCCACGAGACCGTCGCCCACGGCGAGCCGCTCATAGCGGCGCTCCACCGTGTCGCGCAGCACCGACGCCTTCACGCGGCGGCCCGACAGCGGACCACCCACCAGCCACAGGTCCATCCGCACCACGCGGCCGCGCTCCTCGGGTTGGCTGGCCACCACCGCCTCATAACTCACCTCGCCTGCCGGCAGTGGAGCAAAGAGTACACGGCACCGGCGCGATGTGAGTGTGGCACCCAACAGCAGGGCTGCCACGCAGAGGAGCAGGCCCTGCAACATCTCATGACGCCGCACTGCCACTGCCATGACCACCGCCACGAGAAAGGCCGACAGCCAAACGGTCTCGCCCACGATTATGCGGGCCCAATAGCCCACGGCCACACCCACAGCCATACTTACGGCAATGCGCAACAGGGGGTATAACTGCAGGGGGCCGTTGGTTCTCATCTCTAAGGATTCTGTCTACCGGGGATTTCTCGCTGAGTGCTCCTTGCGCATCGCCTATCTCCTGACCAGCATGATGTGCTCCTCAAGTTTCTTGACATTCGCCTGTTTTGTCCGCTCGGTGATGAAAAACGAGTCGGCGACCGTCCAAAGGCCCAAGCCTCCAAGAGTGATGAATTTCAAAATGCCTAAGCCTACATCACCGATATAGACACGGTCGAGCCCGGCAAGTCCAAAGAATCCTAAGACCGACAGCAATAAGACAAATTCAGGATTCTTCAATTCAATTGCATAAAGAAAATCCACATCTTCGTCGGCTACTCTATCCGACAAAGGCTCCAAAGTATATAAGGACCTCAATGTAAGATATTTGGAATGATCCACCAAAAATAATTTAGCTCTGGATGAATTCATCTTTCTTGTATATTATTATCTGTTTCTTTCTAAAAAAACTACTCCTCTATCCCCAGCAAACGGAGTATCCATCCGGCGATGGAGGTCTGGCGAATGGTGTCCTGACGGTCTGGACGGATGTTGGCACCATAGGCGATGAGGGTGGTGGCGTCCTGCCCGCTGATAAAACCGTGGGTGCCTCCGCGACGCTGGGCCACGACCTCACCCGTGCGGTCGTTGGTGACAGCGACACCCACGACAGGCTCCAGAGCCAAGACCACGGCGGGGTCGGCACCTTTGGCGGTGAGCTCTTCATTCTCCACGACACGGAAGAGCCGACGCTCATCGGCAGGCAGTTCGTCGAGCAGCCGCCGCACGCGCTTGAGCGTCTTCTTGTCGTTGGACTTGCGCATATAGAGGAAACTGGTGTTTCCGCCTCCGTAGAAACATGCCTTCCACTCTCCTCCGGGCCGCTCACTGAGCAGTCCGGCCCTTGTGAGCCATACGTTGGGACTGAGCGTCTGACTGTAGTCGCAGAAGCCATGGTCGCCGGTGACGATGACCACCGTACTGTCGAGGCGGTGGGTGAGCCGCAGGTTCTCAAGAATGGTTCCCACGGCATGGTCGGCACTCCCCATGTCCTGAAGGAGTCGCTGGCTCTGCGTGCCTAAGGCATGCTGGCTGTAGTCGGTAGTGATGAGATGGATGGTGGTGAGGCGGGGCTGGTAGTGGTTCATCAGGTAGTTGGCCATGGCGGCCGTCCGCCCGTCGCGCTGGAGTGAGCCTGCCTGATAGGTGATGGTATCGAGTTTTCCGCAGGCACGCTGCTCCAACTCATCGAGGATTCCCGGCGGCGTGCACGACGGTTTGATATACTCCATCTGGTCGCAGCTATAGTCGAGCGACCAAAATTCGGGCACATTATAGTCGATATAGGGGCTTCCCGTGGATACGGGCCAGAAGAGCGACGCCGTGGGCATGCCCGCCTCGTGCGCCTTCTGCCAGATGGTGGGCACGGCGATGCTGTCGGCATACCAATAGCTGATGCGCGCCGTGTCTTTGTTCCACAGGAACGGACGGTTGTAGAACACGCGGTGCCTTGCCGGCACCTCGCCGGTGACGAGTGTGGTGTGCGAGGGATAGGTGGCTGCGGGCGGCACACCTATCACGCGGCCGATGCGGAGTCCCTCACGGCTCATCATCCTCAGGAAAGGCGAAGGCATCTGCGGATCGTCAATCATTTCGGCTCGCAGGCCGTCGATGGTGATGAGGATGACATATCGCGGTTGCACATCGGGCGATGTCTGTGCATGGACAGACACGAGCGGGGCAAGGCCGAGGACAACACCCGACAGGAGGCTGAGGACTGTGGAGACGATACGCATGGCTGCCTATTCAAAGGGGGCGACATCGGCCGAACGGGCATTCTGCACGATGACACGGTTCATGTTATACTTGATAGTCACGGTCTTGGCCTCCTCATCTATAGTAAAGTCGTCGAGGCCGCCATTCAGTGGCACGAACGAGGGGATATAGGCATCTATGAAACCAGCCGCATTGGAGACATTGGCAGCCTCCACCTCACAGAGCGGCAGACGGATGCCCAGGTCGGCAGGCCGGCGCCCCTCAGCAAAGAAGATTTCCTGCCTCATTAGATAAAGCAACTCAAGGGCACTGTCGTGATTGTCGAGGCCGTCGATCATCGCCTGTGTGACCGAAGTGCCCGAGACGTATGGGATAGAGATAAGGAAGGGCGGCCGGCGGTCGATGATAAGCCCGGCGCGCAGCGAGTCGGCAGGAGAGGCTTGCACACGGAAGACCGGATCGTTGGGGAAATGTTTCAGTCCGCCGTTATAGCGTCCTTCGAGCTGGTCGTTGATGCCCGCCTGCACCGGACGGCTCTCTACCAGCCGGAGCAAGTTGGAGAGCTGGGCCTTGGCATCGGCAAGACGGTTGTCGGCCAGTGCCGCCTCGGCCAGGATGAGGTAATCCTCCTCTGCCTTTGCGATGGTGATGGGGCACTGCTCGTCGCTGCTCATCTGGAAGTATTTCGGGTCGAGGAAATCGAGACGGGGCAGCGGCTGGAACCAGTCGCTCCAAATAGCCTCCTGAGCGAAATTGAGCACACCGTTCTTGTGGTCAAACCTCACTTGGCGACAGAAGCGTGGCGAGGCGGAGAGTGCCTGACGCGCGTGGTCGGCTGCCAACGTGCGGTCGCCCAGACGATGGGCGGCACGCGCATAGAGGGTGTGCACGAAAGCCCTGTCGTCATCGCTCTTGGCCAGCGGCAGCGCCTCGTCGAGCACCTCGATGGCCTTCCAGAGCTGACCGTCCCACTCCACGGCCTCGCCGCCGTTGGTGACGGGCAGTGCCCTGAAGAAGTCGCCGGCCAACAAGAACGAATAGGCCTTGATATAGAGCAGGTGGAACCGCTGTGCGTCGGTGACGGCGGGGTCGGCACCGGCCACCGTCGTCAACCCGTACTCGGCCATCTCGCGGAGTGCGCCCACATTGCGCTGCAGTTTGGTGACATCGGCATCGTTGTAGAGCAACTGAGGCACGTCGAACACCTTGCTCGACCGCGTATAATTATTGAAATAATTGTCGGACAGAATCTCCATCAGTTCGACAAAATCGGACATGTGGAGGGCAAACTCCTTCTCAGTGCCGTTGACCCACGTCTCCATGGGGTTGTCGGAATGAAGGAATGTGGACTCATCGACATTGGGGTTGATAATCTCGTCGGGAGTCACCAGGTCGCAGCCGGTCAGCAACACCGCGACGGCCATCACTGCAAAACATCTCTCTATGATCTTTTTCATCGCTTCTTCAATGATTGTGGGGGTTGAGTGCGTTCAGGCTCTAAAAGGCAAATCTTGCCGTGAGCACATACTGACGCGGCTGGCTGTAACTGCTGTAACTGAGTCCGCCGGTGGCCACGGAGCCCTGCGTGCGGGCACCACTGAGCACCGCCTCGGGGTCGACGCTGCTGCTCGTGAAAGAGAGGGGATGATACACGTTGAGTGCCAGGTTGAGCGAGTGCACCACGAACTTGGGGAACAAGAAGGTGTAGTCCACTCCGATATTGCGTATCTTGAGGAAGTCGGCCTTCTCGACGAAGAAATTGGTGAAATTGAGCCACGACTTGGCCTGTGTCGTACCCTCAAGGGCTGCCGAGGGGATGGCATCGTCCTTGATGTTCTTGGCGAAGCGGAACTGGCGGTCGAAAGAATGGACATAGGCTCCCAACTGGTAATCGCCGGTGAGGGTGAAATTGAGCCGTTTCCAATGTGCCGAGACGGCGAAATTGCCATAGACGGTGGGGATGGTGCGGCCCAAGTCCTGGTTGTAGAGTGTCTCCTTCACCGTGCCGTCGGCGTTGAGCGTGGTGGCTGTGCCGCGGAGGAAGCCCACCGACTTGCCCTCCTCCACCATGGTGACAATGGTGCGCGAGGAGAAGCCTCCGATGGCGAACGGGACGACGCCACCCGTGGAGAGCACTTTGTTGGTATTGGTGTTGAGCGAGCCGCGCACACTCAAGCCCCAGTCCTTGTTTTCGATGACGGAGACACCGAAATAGAACTCAAAGCCACGGTTGCGTATCCTGCCGATGTTGGCCAGATAGGAACTGCTCTGCCCCGATGACGGGAGGGTGGGCACGCTGAAGAGCGCATCCTGTGTGATGGCATTGTAATAGGTGAGTCCGAGACTGAGGACATTTTGGAAGAAGGTGCCCTGGAATCCCACTTCGCGGGAGTGTTTCCTCTCCGGACCCAGTTTGGGGTTGCCGTTCTTCCCGAACGTATTGGCCTGCTTGTCGAGATAGGAGCTCACCTCGATGGTGCGCTGATACTCGAAGGCGGGAGGATAGCTGCCCGCCACACCGTAGTTGGCCAGGATGCGGAGGGAGTTGACCCATTTGTTGGCGACCAGCGGCTGCATCCACGGCTCATCAGAGATGAGATATGAGAGTCCCACCTTGGGATAGACTTGCCATCCCACCTGGTCGCCGAAGGCTGTATTATGGTCGACGCGCAGTCCGAGGTCGATGTAATAGCGGTTGAGGATACCCACATTGTCCTGGACGTAGAATCCGTCGTTGTGCAGGTAGCTCAGCCACTCGTCAGCGCTGGTGGTGCCGGCTCCCGACAAGATACGGGCTCCGTCGCGCACGTTCTGCCCCTTGTAGAAACTCTGGTGGTCGTGGGTGCTGAAATACTGGAATCCCGCCGTGAGGATATTGCTCAGCCACTCGTCGCGGTAGTATTTCCACTGTCCGTTGAGCTCTCCGGTGATGCCATAATAGTTGCGGTCGTAGTTGGAGATACTTCCGGCGTCGGTGGTGCCCGCAGGTTTCATCTGTGTGTGGATGAGATAGCGGTTGGTCTCTACCAGTTTGTCGGTGTTAAAACGATAGTCGAGGCCCAGCGTGGCATGGAAGGTGAGGTTTCTGATGGGAGTGAACTCCAGTTGCTGTGATGTCTGGAAGCGCTTGATCTCCTCCTTATGGTCCTGCATGGCCTCTGCCTGCGACACAAACTCTTTCATCTTGGCAAACTCATAGTCGGTGGCGGCGTCGATATCGGCGGGGAAATTGTGCTGCTCCCCGTCAGTACCGGTATAGGTGAAGTTGGCCGCCGCCGCACCCTCGGCAAACCACAACCCGGTGTAATAGCCCTGGTTGCCGTTGCGGTTGCGCTTGTAGTCCTCGGCCACGAGACCGAAGGAATTGGTGTATTTGAGCACGCTATTGAGCCGGATGGAGGTGCCGAAGCGCATGTCGTATTTCTTCTGTTCGTTGCCGTCGTGGATGATGGTTCCTGTATTCTTGCTCATGCTGGCTCCGAAAGAATAGCCGAGGCGCTCCGTTCCGCCAGAGAAAGACAACCCATACTTCTGCTGGAAGCCCGTCTGGTGAAGCAGCTCCTTCGTCCGGTCGAAGTGGTAGAACTGTGAATTGGCCACATCAATGCCCATCTGAGTGGTGAACGAGGCATTGAAACGACCGGCACCATGGTTTTTCGTGAAAATCTGGATGACACCGTTGGCCGCGTCAGAACCATACAACGTGGTGGCGGCTCCACCGGGCACATATTCTATATGGTCGATATTCTCCATGGGGATGTCGCCGATGGCACTCGAGGCTGCCGTCTGACCGCTGATGTTGCCGTAGGCGTTGTTCATCACGTTGAAGAGCGACGTGCCTGTATTGAGATTGTCTACCCTCACGCCATCGACATAGATGACCGGTGTGGAATTGGTAAAGGCCGAGGAGAGTCCACGCGACTTGATGATAGAGGTAGTACCAGGCTGCCCGGTGGTGAGCGTAATCTGCATGTTGGGCACCGCGTTTTGCAGCATCTGGTCGATGCGGTCGGTGGGGAAAAGTTTCAAGTCGTTGGCCGTGAGTTTAGTGATGTTGGAAGAGAGGCGGCGCTTGGAGACTGCGCTTCCTTGTCCGGTTACGACCATCTCATCGAGATTTTTCTGCCACACAAACTGAGAGTCAGCGGGGTTTTCAGGCACCGTGTTTCCCTCATCGTCGGCCTTCACCCCCATAGGAAGGAGGGAAAGGGCCAAGCATAGAAAAAATAGGTTTTGCATCCTGTTGTAGCTTACATTTTAGAGCCAAAAGTCTGGAAAGACCCTGATTCTCCGTTTCAGCGTGCAAATGTCGGTATTTTGTGTAAAGTGAGCAAGTTTTTTAATCATTTTTATCATCTTTCTCCCAAAGCCATGGCTTTCTCATTTTTTCTTGCTATATTTGCCTTATCAAATGGAATGCTTTATTGGTTTGTTGACACACGGCATAAGAACACGACATAAGAAAAATACTACCCCATAAAATATCATCACAATGAAAATCATATTCAGACTTTTTTCCGTATTCGTCCTCACCCTGTCCTTCATGACTGCCAGCTATGCCGCCAATCCGAAGACGGACGACGGCACCGTGGTGACAAAGCGCCAAGAGTGCTTTCTGAAGAAATATACCCACCTCCGGAAAAACGACAGTCACCTCGACATCATCGCCGACCTGCCTATCGCGGGCCCCAAATCGATGGTCGACTCCATCACCTCGTTCCTCAACGAGCAACTTTACTGGTATTTCAACGACAACGAGGAACAACCCCGTCTGCCATACAACAAGGTCTTCTCTACCGACGCCCCGCACTTGCTGAAGCATTACAAAAAGGCCTTCAAACCTTTCTTCAACGCAAAAGACCCTGATGTCTGCGAGTTCGCCATAGACTGTCTTGAACTCAAAATGGTGGCACAGACGGCAACATTCGTGACCTACGAGGTGGTCTACGTCCATTTCGGGGAGGGACTTGAGGAGGAGCGCTCCTGGGTGACCTTCGTAAAATCCGACGGCCACCGGCTGAAGGAAGTCATCTCTTACGACAATATGGTTCGCTTCATGAAAGAGCACCCCCAACAGAGACCAGTTGATGTATGGGAGGATATACAGCGCAATACCGCCACCCACGAGTCTCCCCGCTCCTATCAAGCGGGACTGCTCAACGACAAAATGGCCTTTCAGTACAGATGGGCTCCCGGCATCTTCGATGACTCCGAATATGACCTTACAACAATAAAGCCCTACCTGTCTGAAGAGGCACAGGAGCTGTTCAGCGGGAAGTAGGATTAATAAGTCTACTCATTAAGAGTACACCTTCAAAGACTGCGGATCTCTTCCTCACTCATCCCTGTGGCCTGACACACAATGCTGATGTCAGTGCCTAAAGCGAGAAGCCGCTTAGCCACTTCTGCCTTTCCTTCTGCCCGACCTTCAGCCTTGCCTTCTGCCCGGCCTTCTGCCCGGCCTTCTGCCCGACCTTTTGCCCGGCCTTCTGCCCGGCCTTCTGCCCGACCTTGTTCAAGTCCTTTTTCCATTCCCCTCTCCATACCTTCAATCATCTTGGTCTCCAGAATGTCGTTCTGCACCATGATATTGTCGATATGGCGGTCGTATGCACGCCGGTCGGCATCACTCATGCGAAGGTATTGAAGCCGTTCTTTAGCTTCCGCAAGGCCGGGAGTGGTGGTGTCATCCTTGATTTCTCCGCTCTTCAAGTATTCGAGCCATTCCTCCAGAGGAGTGGTGGCCACCTTGTTGAACTCGTTGACGCGGATGATATAGTATTCAGGGAAGATATCCTCCGGAGCAACCATCTTGATGGTGTCCTTATCGCGCGTGTTGATCTGTAACAGATCGTGGGTATGCACGCCAACAAGCTGGTTCTGTCCGTGGTAGAGGTAGTCGGCCCCCTTGCCGAGGTCGAAATAGACGATGCTGATGGAGTATACCTTCTTCACCTCATTATACCGCTCACCCAGTTTGATGTGCTCCGAGATGGTC
>CADBLU010000137.1 GCA_902795605.1 uncultured Prevotellaceae bacterium
CGTGAGCATTTTCCGGCAGAAGGCGTTCATCGTGGCCACATCGGCATAGCCCGTCTGCCGTCCGCCGGACAGCACCTGGCATATCTCTTCGCGGGTGATGCCCTCGGCACCGTTGTTGAGCATCCCGAGGGCGTAGGTGATGCTCAATGGGGAGATGACGTGATTCTCTGTGTCGCGTGTCTTGCGGAACAGGTTGAAGGCGAAGTCGCTGTTCTGTTCCACCAACGTGCGCTCAGCGTCGGTCAAGGTGATCGTTTTCGGTTCCCCATCCCATGCCAATGCTTTAGTGACCATCATGATGCAACATGCCAATGTCAGTGTAGACTTTCTCATAACTCTTACCATTTTGGATTTATCTGCAAATATATGATTCTTTTTCTCATATTGATAAGAAATCGCCAAAAAGACTGCACGGACTTTCCTTTTTTAACATTTTTCTGCTGTCCTCTTCAAGGCGGTAACTATTCCGCGAATCATATCAAGGAATACCCCGCCATTAAATACGTTCAAATCTTAGTCATCATCCAATTCCCGGCGCAAACAACAAAACTCCCCTCGAAACCATCGGTCTCGGGGGGAGTTTGAAGGACACAAACTGAAGGATGTGTCCGATGAAAGTCTTTTTTGAATTCCATCCTTTCACTGAGCGATTGACGGCCTGTTTGAACGATGGTCAGAGATGTTGTCATGTGAGCAGCAACAGGCTGACTTTGGCTGGGTCAAGCGCCCACTCGCTGGTGTAGGCTTCGTCTGCCTCTTCCGGAGAGTCCACCTTGGTGAGACCCTGGGCGTTTGCCTTGATGTCCAGCACTTCACCTATTTTCATCTTCTGGTCAAGGGCCAACATAAAGTTGATGACATCTTCGTGGTTGATCCAGGAAAGGACTTGATCGCTGTTGGGTGTCTCGAGCCATACGATCTCGCTGCTGACCACGTCGAGGACGCCGAAGACAATCCCTTTGGCAAGGTCCTTGTCTCCCACACGCACCATGTGCTGAACGCAAGACGGGTCATAAGCTACTCCGTCTTCGGAGATTGTCATGTCGTGCTTGCAGTTCATCCATCCCACGGTGAGGTTGGGTGACAAGGCGCCGTTGGAGTAGGCGTTGCATGAGAAAATCACATATTTCGCATCTGCCATTCTCAGTTCAGGGAGTGAGAGTTCGATGTATTCTGCCGTACCCACCATCTCCGGTATTTCCCTGATGTCGCCTGAGTGCATGCATCCTGTGCAGGTGAGGTGATAGAAGGCGCAGTCCTCATATTTGCCGTCCTTCATGACCACTCGGCAGCCGAGGTCCATGTCGAGGTGCTGTGCGTGCAGCCCTACTCCCCATTGCATGAAGAGGCGCACGGTCTCACCCTGTACGGGAAAGCGCATTCCCATCTGGGTGCTTGAGAAAGTCTGCACCGTCTCGCCCCTGTCGCCGACGCATACTGGGAAGCGGTAGAGTGCCGGGTCGATGTAGATGGTCTTGTTTCCCGTGGCCTTGGCTGCGAAGCGGCGTGCCATCGCCTTCAGGTAGATGCCGTTGACGCTGGTGGCCATTCCCCGGAGTTCCTCCTCGCTGTATTTTAGAATGAGGGGGTGCGCCTTCAGTGACACGACGCCTCCAGTGATGGGATGTGCCGACCCCTGGTAGTCGTAGTCGAAGTATCTTTCGGCCGTATTTGTAAGAGAGACAAGCAGTCTTGTCGGCAGTTTGTCTGTCACTTCGTCGAATGCCTCGAGCACGGGCTCCGCTCCGAAGAGCAGCATGACGGAGAAGAGCTGTCGGGCGAAGGCACCCGGGCGTTCCTTGAGCAGAGCGAGGGTACGTGCCATGTCCTTTTCGGCCCGAGCCTTGTCCACCATGCCCTGCCAGGTGGTGTAGTCCTGGTTGTAGAAGGTGCTGATGATCTCAGCAAGGTGGGAGTATCCTCTTTTCCTGGAGAACTCTCCGAGGCGCAGTGCCCTGATCATTCTCGCCCACATGCCCCGCTTGGGGTTCATGTTCTCTGCCGCCTGGCATGCCGTCAGCGGCATGGCATTGAGCCATTTCGCCACCCTCCTGCACCATTCCCGGCTGTATTTCAGCCGCAGGTTGTTTCTCTTTTTCTCCGCGGCATATTCACTCCTGTCAAGATAGGATACAATATGGACGGAGTTGCGACGGGAGATATCGATCAGTATATTTGGCTCGATGATTCTCGCCCTGCCTGTTTTCTTGTACCATAGATAGCGGAGGATGTCCATGGGGGTCTTCATGAGGCGGGCGGCTTTGTCGTCGTCGCCCTGTTCCACCAGAATGTCGATGACCTCGATGGCTGTTTCCTTCATCGTGGTGGTGGTGTCTTCAGGCAGGTCGTAGCATCTGAGAAGAAGGCGGAGGGAGTCCGTCTGAGTGCCGTCGAGCGGGGTGGGGGAGGATAGCAGCTCTTTGAGGACATCCTTCAGGTCTTCGTCAGTGAACAGCCGGAACACCTCAAGCTGGTCGTTCTGTCCTTTATGGATGTGGTTTGCCGTCGTGAAAGGTCTTCCACAGAACGGGCATCCGTTGTATCTTTCGAGGGGGAAAGTGTGCTCGGGTATGAGATGTCCGCATTCGAGGCGTTCTCCCTTGAATCCCGCCTCCTCGCCGAATATGTTGGCGATGAAGGTGATGAGATGGTCCTTGAGGCCTTCTCCCGTAGGTGTGTCCCATCCTTTGACCAGCGGCATCCAGTTGAGATTGATCCCCATTACCGTTTTGAGTATCTCCGAGAGGCTTTCCAAGAACTGGCGGGGCACCATGCTGAGGGCGCGGAGCAGTTCCTCGCTGGTTGCTATTCCGCAGTCTGCCAGCTCGCGGACGAATGCTGCTGCATCCGGTGTAACTGCTGCGTCCATGTCGATTTCGTCGCGCCTGACATCAAGGAAAAGCGCCTTATAGCGGAACGACACCACGGTCTTGTTCTCTTGATGGTTCATGTTGTCTGTTGATGTCATATTGATAGGAATAAGAAAAAGGTGGCAATTGCATCTCTGTTTCAATGGAAAAACGAGTTAAGATAGGAGTAAGAGATAATACTTGAGCCACCTGTGTCTGTTCTTCTGGTTTGCTATCCGTTAGCAAGAGGGTAGAGAGATTGTTGATTTTTGTTATGCCATTCTCGGTTGTTGCCTGTTTTTGCAGGCGTCAGGTGAAAGTAATTAGAATTTGATGAAGTATATATAAGTATTAGTAAGTTATTGTATCATGTCAGAGGAGTAGGATGCCTTTTTTGCATCCTTTCTGTTTGTCGTTCTCTGGCACCATGGATGATGCCTTAGTCTTTCTGTGGTTTTCGTTTCATTTACGATTACTGGATGTCGCTCATCAGGGATGGCGGAGCCTTGGCCAGGATGTCGGTGGTTTGACGGCGCTGCACAGCTTGTGCCATGATTTTGTCTTGGTTGATGGAAGTATTTCAAAGAACGCTTTAAGAAATCTGCTGCAAAGGTAAAATGCAAGTGCGCTGTTTTTCTGCGCACTCAAAAAAAGTTTTGAATAAAGTGTTTTTTTCATTTGAAATGATGCGAACGTTTGAATTCTATGATTTTTCAACTCTCTATTATCATTTGAAATACAGTTTCAAAGGGTGGAGATTTTCAGTTAATTGATTAACCAACAGCCTCCATGCATCGTGCATGGAGGCTGCGCTATGAGATTTCAGAAGATACCGGTCCAAGGTATGATAATCATTAGAAACGATTTTGTTTTCATTGTCTTATTTTTAGTTGTTTTGTTCTTTGTTTGTGTCGTATATGACTGCGTAAAAAAGTTTTTGCTGACACCTTTTTCAAGATCACTTACATAAAGCCGTTATGTTACTCATTCAACAACTGTTCCACCGTCACGTCTTCGCGCCGTTTGCCCTGCTTGTCGAAGAGCACGACGAAGGGTATGCCTGTGAACTGGAATTTCTCCTGCAGATATCCCCATTCGGCGGGAGTGATGTGGATGTGCTCACCCTTGATGTTGTTGGGCTCTAAGAAAGATTTGCACCTTTCCGGCGTATCGTCGGTGACGTAGAGATACTTGACGGGCTTGTCTTTGTTGGCCTCAACCTCATCGCGCATGTGGAGCATAGCGGCTCGGCAGGGACCGCACGACATTTCCCAGAAATCGACGTAGAGCACGTTGCCTTTGTATGGCTCGATGATACGTTGGAAGATGCTGTCGCCCTTGGTCAAGGGTTTGTCTTCCGCCACCTTGATTTCGTTCTCCTTAATAAATTCGCGATAGGCCAGTATGCCTTGGCGGATCAGTTCTGGGTGAGAGACAACGGTCATCGTAGCGGCAAAGTCGTCAGCGACAACGTCATGCTGGTTCTTGTGCCATTCTGTGTTGCTGAAGAGGTCGCGCAACTGACACACCTGTGCGCTGAAGTCGGCGGGACTGATGTGCAGTTTGTCGTGTAACTCTTTCATCGTATTCATCCTAAACTCGCGAGAAAAGACAGGCTTTTCTTGTGCCATGCTCTCGGCAATCTTGGGGTCGTACTCAAAGGGGATGTAATTTAAAACTCTGGGTGCTTTCATGGGGCTGAAGAGCTGATATTCTATTCTGTTGAAGAAGAACTCGTCGGCAGCGATCATCAGCAGGGGATTGTCTGTCAGGTATTTCGCGCGTGGTGTCACGAAACTGAAGAACTGCTGCCAGAAGGCTTCGTGGTTGATTGTGCTATCCTCACGCAGTCTGTACTCTGCACGCATATAAATATCGCAAATGTCCTTCAGACGCTCTGCTAAAATGTGGGTCCGCAGAATGTCGGAAGCCAATGGTGAGCAGCCTGCCAGTTCTGGCAGTCCATCATTCATTTTTCTGACGAGCCCGTCCATTTGCGCTACCTGTTCGTCCTTCCATATCATCAGCGAGTCAAGGCCCTTCTCATATACATTATTCGATATGTCGGGTTTGCAGTATTTCTCATTCACCACCTGCAACAGTCTGGTGACCTCACCGCCGAGGCCTGTGCCATCAAACTTCAAACCCTCTTCCCTCGTCGGTTTTGTCGTGTCGATGGTGACGTTGATGGTATCGCCAGGACAGGCATACGCAACCCCCAACGGATAGACAAGCACTTGCATGGGGTAGGGCACATAGACGTTGAGCGAGAAGGTGCCATCATTCTTGAACTCGATAACGGAGGTTTTCTCCTTGCCCACGATATAGTCGCGCATGATAACGGTGAAGCGGCCATTCAACTGGTCGAGAAACTCCTGGGGAATCTTCTCGCCTTTTACACTTTCGGGAGCAACAAGGTTTCCCCGTATCACCACATTGCCGCCATGCAGGCGATACTCGCTGAACTCCGCACTCGGATAGTTCATCAGTTGTGGCACTTCTGGTTGCTTCACTTTTTTCTTCGCCTCTATGTTGGCAGGAACCAGTAGGATGGCCAGTAGGATGGCTAAGATGATTTTCTTGTTCATTGTATTTGCTGTCTTTTAAAACAAGAGGTGGTGTCAGAATAGGCACACTCTCTTATTCCTTGTTTATAATAGTTGATAATTGCTGCAGACTCCATTTTGTTACAGATTTTTGGGCTCCCGGTACTCTGAAGGTGTGACGCCGAACATCTTTTTGAACTGAGAGGAGAAGTTGCGGGCAGTGACGAAACCGACACGGCCGGCAATCTCATTGATGGATAGTTGGGTGTCGGCCAGCAACTGGGCGGCTCGTTTCAGACGGACGTTGCGTATGAAGTCAGTAGGTGTGATTCCGAGGATGGTTTGCATCTTTTTATATAGTGAGGCACGGCTCATGGCAATATCCCGTGCCAGTTGGTCGGCGTTGTATTGCTCGTCGTCAATATGAGCCTCAATGGCTTTCAGCATCTGTGACACGATCTTTTCTTCCTCAGCATTGATGGTGATCTTGTTGGGGGCGATGCTGGCCGACTCGGCAAACTGATGCCTGGCTTCCTCGCGTAATTCGAAGAGGCGATTCACACGTTGGTCGTTCTCGTACTCCATCTTTGCCTTCTTTTTCTTCAGGTATAACGCAATGAGCCTTCCTGCAATGGCCAACACTATACAGCAGTATAGCGTTTTTGCCCACCATGTGAGCCACCAAGGCTGGCGGATGACGAATGCCACCTTTGTCACGGGCCCCCATTCTCCTGATGCTGTGGCAGCCTGCACCTCGAAGGCGTAGTGGCCTGGCGGCAGCGCTTTGTAGTCGGCAATGCACAGCCCGCTTCCGTCGCTGCATGTGTTCCATTCACGCTCCAGTCCTCTCAGGCGGTAGCGGTAACGGTCGTGGGACGGTGTGGCATAGTTGAGTGTGGAGAACTGGAATGTGAGGTAATTCTGGGAATGGGAGAGTGAGTGAGGCAGCCTCTGTGTCTGTTCTCCATTCACTTCCAGATGTGTGAGCACCACTGGCAACGGCTTCTCACTGCCTATCAACTCTTCAGGCCGGAAGGTCACTGCCATTCCGCCGCCTACCGCGAACACCAGACGCCCGTCGTCGGTCAGACATGCAGCCCTGTCCATCATCGACATGGCAGGTATGCCGTCGTCTGTTCCCAGGTTGACGACAGTCGGCGTTACGCGTGAAACTCCATACGAGGTGCCTGCCCACACATGTCCTTTGTTATCTAATACCAAGCTGCGTATGCAGTTGTTTGACAATCCGCTCACACGATTGACGGATGATTTTGACGGATTGGCAACGAAGAGTCCGTCCTGTGTTCCTATCCACAGCATCCCTTTATGGTCTTTCAGTATGCAGTTGTATTTGCTGCTGTATCGTTCTATCTCATTGGCATGGGGGAAAGACGCCAGTGTGTCTGTTTTCGTGTTGAGCATGAATATGCCGTTCTGCGTATATACAACCGCCCATTCTCCGTCCAAGGGGCAGGCTCCTACCATATGGCGGTATTTGTTCAAGGCAGGAAGTTTGTCGTTCAGTGAGATGGTGGTTTGCTGTTCTGGCAGGTAGTACCCCAAGCGGCAAAGACTATCGCAACGCAACTGTCGCCCGTCAGGCAGACTGATGACAAAAGTGGTTTGCCCGGTTCGCAGGCTTGCGCTGCGTGCCATACCAATCAGCGGGTCGTCGCCCGTATGGATTTCAGGCTTGTTCCTGTGAGGTGGCTGATAAAAGATACCGCTGGAGCGGGTTCCTATCCACACTCCCCCTTGCCGGTCAGTTGTGGCGAGTGTGATGTCACCCACATGGAGAGAGTCGATGATGCTCCTTTGTTTTTCGGTCGGTTGCGGGGTGTTTGCCTTGTCGGAAAGGATGTCTTTTTGCAGATTGTCGCTCAACCTATTCACGGCATCATTTATAAACATGCGTTGGCGAGCATCGAAACAAAAAATCCTGTAGAAGTCGTGCAGCCACAGCACGGAGTCTCCCTCCCACAACAGTCCATACTGGTTGGTGTATCGAGGCAGTTGGTATGCTTTGCTTTGGTCGCAAGGCACCACATCGAAAGACCTCCCGTTGGAGAGACAAAACACCCCTTCGCAGTTGACCAGCATCTGTCCGTTGGGCAGTTCCACTATCTGCTGCACCTCACCCGTC
>CADBLU010000138.1 GCA_902795605.1 uncultured Prevotellaceae bacterium
AAAAAGCGACCGAAATAGAATCTATCGAATACGGCTTTATAAATAAACAGAATTATATAGAACATACCTTTAGAATATGGTTGTATACGGCATTGATTTTGGAACCTGCTATTCCTGCATCGCCTTGGCGAAGGAAAACGGCGATATCGACATTCTTCCCACAAGGCAAAACAACAGGTCGCTGCCTTCTGTGGTGGAATTCAGGCTAAGGAAAAACGGAACGCCTCGAGTGGGTACAACGGCTAAAAACGCCATCTCGCCTCTCTCGAGAAATGTAGCCGCCTTTCTCAAGACAGAGATGGACCACGACCTGAGTCTGCGGGAATATGAAGTGCTTCCCGGTCAGCTGAGGCGCATCTCACCTATCGAGTTTGCCGCCTGCGTCTACAAGGAACTCTACGGCTATGCCAACACACAGCAGAAAAATGAAGGCAATGAGACATCACGACAGGCTGTCATCACCGTCCCTGCCGCCTGCAGTGAGTTGCAACGGGAAAAGACAAAATTGGCTGCGGAAAAAGCAGGACTGCAAGTGCTCAAGGTCATCAACGAGCCTACGGCAGCGGCCATCAGCTACAATACCGGCATCGGAGAGACTGTCATGGTCTTCGACCTCGGTGGCGGCACGCACGACGTGAGCATCGTACAACGTACGTCGGACACCGACTATCAGGTGCTCGCATCCGAGGGCGACCCGCAACTCGGCGGCAAACAGTGGGATGAGAGACTGGTGCAGATAGCATGGCAGACAGCAGGCATTCCTTTCACCTCGGAAACACCTTCACACCCGCGGCTCATAGAGTTTGAGAAACATAAGATCAATCTCTGCTCAGGCGACGACATTACCGTCACATTCGTCGACGACACCGGCATACAGCATCAAGTGGACATCGACCGGGAGACATTCGAGCAATTCACGGAAGACCTCGTGGAGAAAGCTGTCAACGTGGCACGGGAAGCCGTGAGAAAGGCACGGGGAAACAATTCCTCACTCCATATCGACAGGATTTGCCTGGCGGGAGGATCATGTCGCATGAAAGCAATAGAGCAAGCGCTCATGCAGGCTTTCCCACAGACTCCTGTGAGACTCACCAATCCCGACAATGCCATTGCCATCGGTGCCGCAAGATACGCTCTCTCCCTGGTGCAGGAAGGCAACAGATACGACCTGAGAGTCGCTGAGCGCGGGCATGCGTATGGACTGAAGACCATTAGAACAGACGGGCAGTATGTCATCGAGAACTTCATCCGGCTCAACGATCCGTTGGAAATGGCTTCTCGGGTTATCAGGAATTACATGCCTGCCACAAGCGACCAGTGGGGACTGACCATCTACGAGAACACCGACACGCGCGATGCATTCCCTTTCAGGAACCAGTCTTCGTTCTTCAGGGCCAACTTGAGTTTCGAACGGCAATTGACAGTAGGCTCACCACTTGATCTGAGTTTTCAACGCGACACCAACGGCATTGTCCACATCACCATTTCAGCCGGAGGCCGGCAATACGACTTCGATTTCGCCACGACGGCAGGCAGCGTCTCTGACGCGACGCTCCAGCAAGTGGACGAACTCATGCAACTCATGCAGTCAGAATACAAATACTTTGAGGGTTAGTACACGCTTTCAAGCCATGTAGCCCCATATCGTCTATGATAATGACATCAATCATAAAAACAAAAAAATAGAATCATGAATTACATTTCAGCAATTGCGGTGGATTTCGGTTCCACCAACTCAGGATGTGCCAGAATTTGCGCATTCGATGAAGAAGGTCATCTCAAGTACGACACCCCACACTTGATGCACAGTAACGGCAGCTATGCCAAAGACAACACATGGATGTATATCGAGCCATCCTTCTACGAACGTATCAGAGACTCCTACGACTCTCTCTCAGATGAGGATTTCCGCATTGAGTCACCCATGATGCATACCCCCAACCCCAACATCATCTGGGGAAGGAAGTCCATCCAAGAAAATGCCGAAAAACTCACAAATGAAGGCTGGTACAGTTTCAAGAACTTCAAGATGCTTCTCCGAGACGGCTATGATGACGCCTCTTTGAGTTTCCCGCTCATCACCATCATCAAGACCTTCATGCGTGTCCTCAAAATAGAATGTCTCTTCTTTGAGTCGCGCGAGAAAGGCAGGTCAGTCAGCGCAGAAGAAATAGAATGGGGCGTCACCATCCCCTCCATCTGGACTGACGACAACAAACGTATCATGGTGGATGTATCACATGAAGTGTTCTCACCTAATGCACGCGTACTCTCTGAGCCAGAAGGCCCGCTGGTGGCCAACTTGCTCCTGAGCAGCGGCACTGGAAAAGTGGAGTTCCAAGACGGCCGGGTGTCGCTGGTCATCGACCTTGGTGGAGGCACCACAGACATTTGCCTCATGCAGGAAGTGCAACAGAGCGACGGCTCTTTCAAGATGGAAATGCTCGCAAATACCGACGGTCAGGCTGCCGGCGGTAATGATGTAGACAAACTGTTCTACATCTATTTCCTGAGAAAGATATCCAAGGGCAAGACTTCGGATGCTGGAGTGGCTTATGATGAACTCAGCGACGATGGACTGATGGACGAAATCTTCACTGGTTTCCAGTCAAAAGTGAAAGATTTTATTGAATTTGAAGACAGTTGGCTGAGACTCAAATCAAAAAGGAACCTGGCATATGAAGCCACGTGTGAGTTCACCCCGATAAAAGCCTATCGCATATGGCTCGAAGGAAACGGGCATAAGGAGGTGGCTGCCGCAGTCAGAGACATGCTCGTCGACGGATGTGAAATTCCTTCTGACGAATTCCGCAGCAAGATACTCGACCCTGTCTTCGACAAGATTTGCGACAAGGTGAAAGAAATCATTAATAAGAGTAAAGAGAGTGGGAACACCAAATTTGACAACATCATTCTGGCCGGCGGCATGTCCCTCAATCAGGCACTGGTAGACCGCATCAAGCAAACCATCAAAGAGTTGCTCGGTGAAGAAGGAATGAATCGAATCAGGGAGACTGTTGCCCTCTTCGCAGGGTCCAGCATTATGACCGGTGCCTGCTACATGCTCGTCAATCGCAATTTCATCAAGCGTCTGGCACGCCTGACTTACTTCTACGATGCAGTGTCGTTATCTCCTTTGCAGTCGCTGGTGAGCCAATACAAGGCCCTCGGAATAGAGATGAAAATCGGCGAAATCAACAATCTTTTCAACGAAGAACATGAGGCCGGTTATAAAGTCTCCACTCTTGAGGGAGATGTTGTTTTGCACCCCATCTGCATCAAAGGCCAGTTGGTGACCAACTACAAAAAAGAACTTTACACCAGCGAGGGCCAGACGCATGTGGTCATAGACTTCTTCTCTTCAGACGGTAAAATTGTCATCTTCTCAAATAAGGACAATCCCGACCTGAAATCGGAAGGAAAAATTGACATCGATTGCCTGGAAGACACAACATACGTCTTGGAAGTCGACTTCAATGAGGCCCAAATCAGCAATGCCCTGCACTACCTGCTGTCCGAGGCGCAGTCGGGACAGATTGTCTCTGAAGGATTCATCGAAAACGCTTCTATGCTCAATTAAGGTGCGTTCTCTGAATACTGCCTTCATAAAATCAGAATGAATAGAACACACCTAAGATCCTTTGACAGAATATGAAAAGAATATTATTCTTATTCATCGTCCTAAGTCAAGCTTATACTGCCATTGCCAGTCAACCGTCTATCGGAGTGTTAGAACAGAAGATAGACGTACTGGTAATGGCCCTGCTTGCCTGTTTCTTGTTGATAGCTTTGGCGATTATCTTCCTTTACAGGCCACCCCTCAACGACGACTTGAAACAGATGGAGAGTCAGATGGAAGACATCCAGCGAAAACTGACCCCACTGACGGAGAAAGATGACGGTCGGCTCATCGGCGAACAGATAGCGGAATTAGGCACTAGGCTCGACCCTCATGACTTAGGGAAAAAGTTGGACGAAGCCCTCAGGCGCATCCAAAGCTTAGAGAAGAGACTGCGAGGAGGAAGGGATGCTGTCGCCTACAATGCTGCTGTCGACGAGTGGATAGAACTCAACAAGCGTTTGTTCGACCTGGGAAAAGACCGCTGGAAGATTCAAAATGTCTATCGGTATCTCGCAGGAGAAGATGTCACGAGAGACGAAATGCAGCAAGAACTGTCAAGCCTCGAAGGTTCCAAAAGAGAAAGGGTGACTGTTATCATCTCTGACATAGAGCGGTTTATGAACGTCCACCGAAAGGCGATAGACGAGTGGCTGTCTGAGGAGGAGGGCGACATCAAGACTTTCTGCGATGCTGTCCGTATGCCACAGGGACGCACTTTCGACGCTCAGCTTGATGAAGAGATGCTTGGAGAGGCTGTCGATCCATCGGCCAAAATTACAAAAGTGGCCTCTTTGGGATACTTCTTCCCCAACTCCCGCAATGGCGGATACCGCCAAAAGACAAAAGTCTTGTGCGGATAGTCTGACACCCTTACCATTCTTGACATGAATATAGCCTACTTCGCACCTTCAACAGAAAAAGGAAAAAGCCTGCTGGCTGCTGTGGAAAAAGCACTCGGCACGAGTATGGATGTGTGCCTCTCGGGCGACTCATCCCCTCAGCAATTCATCGTTGCCGTTTCATGCTACGATGCTGTCATCGTCGACTGCACAATCCCAGAAAGCATGGATGGACAGACACAGACGGAGTCTGTCTACCCTTTGTTGTCTGCCCACATCAATGCCATGGGACATATCATCGTCATCAGCGAGTCGCAGCTACCGCTCAACATCAATCCGGTAAGAGGCATCTTCCCTGCGGCAGGACAGACATTGTCGGAAGAGGAGATAGCCAAACAGATTGCGGGAATCATAGAAGAAGTCAAGATGACGGACACTTATCCCAGGCTATCATTGGATTTGTGTGAAAAATGGTTGAAAAAAGGAGACATAGACAACTTCAACAAGCAACTTTCCATGATGCAAAAGGCTTCGATGGACATCCATAAGCATCCGGCCAGGAACAAAAGGAAGGTGATGATCAGCTATCGGAGCATCCACTTTCATGAAATGGAGAACTTCGCAAGAGAGATAGCCGACACACATGATGTGGAAGTCTTTTACCTGCCCCCGGGATCGATGTGCGGTCCGCAAGAGGCACACACGCCCATGAGAAGATGGATGTTGGTGGGACTTTTAGACGACAAACTGAGGGACATGGACGAACTGTGGGTATATGAGACGGAAGACTATCTCGACTCATGGTGGACCATGGCAGAATTGGTGATGCTGGCTTACATCAACGACGGACAAGAGCAAGCAGTAAAATTAAAAGTCTTCAACGCACAAACACGTGTCTTTTATGAGACTCCCCCCGAGATGTATAGAGTCACCATGAGTTTGAAGCAGCACCAACGCCTGGCAAGACTGATGGCAAATACCCGGCCAGACACCATGGGACCGGAAAGTTTGGAGCCTTTAAGGATGATGGGCACTTATTTGCAAGCGGTGCCCAAAGAAGCCAGGAAAGACTACCTCGACCAAATGCGGTCTGTCGTCCTTCCTGCTTTTGAGGCTTTCAAAGAGCAAAACGCCACAGATTTTGACAATTCCGACACCTTTGAGATGCTCAACCGTCTTTTCAGTGACCCTGACGAGATGTTAAGTTTTGTCAATGACGAAGTGTTCCAAAGGGATTTTTGGGAAAACATCTCTTTTCAAATTTCAGCGCATGCAGGTGCCTGCAGGCCCGACGGAATTGATATCGACAAATTCCTTACCACACCTATGGACGAGGTGACAGACCTAAAACCTGAGGATCTGAAAAAGGCAGCCAACTCTGACGGTCGCCTTGTGCTGAAAGTGAAAAACGAGAGCCGTCCTGCACATGTGTCATATGGAGAAATCCCCCGGCACTATCTCTGGCTGGCAACGGTTGACAAGAATGTGCAGGGTGACATGATTCCAGGACTGATGACCATAGATATTTACAATGTCTGGGTCTGAAAATCACAAATTTTAGGGGGGAAAACATAAAACATTACAAGAAATAAGAAAAAAATCGCTTTATAAAAATAGAAAACGCAAAAAATTACTATCTTTGCAATAGAAACAGGAATCAACCTCACCACCCGATGACCTGACAAGGTCGGGAAACGAGGAAAACAATGTGACAATACGAGAATTGATAATACTATTTTTTAACTTAAAATCCAAACAACAATGGCTGATCCCTTAGACATTTACAAGCAGTGGTTGTCCGACAACGGACTCAAGTATGAAATCGACAGTGATGGTGATATCCACTTCAAGTATCAGACTTGCAACATGTACATCATCAACCCGAAGAAAGACACTCAGTTCTTGCAGGTGATGCTTCCCAATTTCTGGTCCATCGAGAGCGAGCAGGAGTACCTCAATGCCCTCAAGGTGTGCAACATGGTGAGCATGCAGCGCAAGGTGGTGAAGGCTTTCGTCACTGAGAAGAACACCTTCCTCATGGTCGAAATGTTCATCGACAACACCCCCGACCTGGAGGACTTCATGGAGCGCGTCCTCGACATCCTCATCCAGGGCCGCATGTTCTTCGCTGAGAAGATGAAAGAACTGCAGTAACCGCTCCGCCGTCGTCTGGAGAATACCATCACCAGGACAATCAACGGCTTCAATCCGAAAAGCGACAGCCGCTCCCACCCCTCAACGGAGTGTGGAGCGGTTTCGCAAATAGGATGACTTATCTTTCACTGTTAGAAACAATTTTTCAACTAAGCCCTACCATTACATGATACTGACAACCACCCCTCAAATTGAAGGCCACGTCATCCGCGAATACATCGGAGTAGTGACCGGCGAAACCATCATCGGAGCCAACTTCGTGAAAGATTTCTTTGCTGGCATCCGCGATATCGTAGGCGGACGTTCCGCCAGTTACGAGAAAGTGCTTCGCGAAGCCAAAGACACTTCGATGCAAGAAATGATGGAACGGGCCAAGGCATTAGGCGCCAACGCCATCGTCGGCATAGACATCGACTACGAGACCGTCGGTCAAGGCAATTCCATGCTGATGGTTTCCACAAGCGGCACAGCCGTCGTCATCTGACAGGGCAATGCCACAATGACCCGTTGAAGACTTCCTACAAAGTTACTGCGCCCCGGCATAGAAATAAATCAAGATTTATTTGCTCTGCTCGAAGTTTAATCGTAACTTTGCAGCCCAGTGACAATTACCCGTTTGAAATGAAATACTACAGCACCAACAAGCAAGCGCCTATGGCCACGCTGCGAGAGGCAGTGGTCAAAGGACTGGCCGGCGACCGCGGCCTCTACATGCCCGAACAAATCAAACAATTGCCGACCTCCTTTTTCAAGAACATCGACCGTCTCTCTTTCCAGGAGATTGCCTGCACCGTGGCCGACGCATTCTTCGGCGATGACGTGGAAGCCGGGGCCTTGCGGCAAATCGTCTGCGACACCCTCTCGTTCGACTGTCCGGTAAGACAGGTCGACGACAACATCTACGCACTGGAACTCTTCCACGGTCCCACCTTGGCCTTCAAAGATGTGGGCGCCCGCTTCATGGCGCGTCTGTTGCAGTATTTCATCCGTCAGGAGAGCGACGAGACAGTCAATGTGCTTGTGGCCACCAGTGGCGACACCGGCTCTGCCGTGGCCAACGGATTTCTCGGTGTAGAGGGCATCCACGTCTATGTGCTCTACCCCAAAGGAAAGGTCAGTCCCATCCAGGAATGCCAGTTCACCACCCTTGGCCAGAACATCACCGCCATCGAGGTCGACGGCGTGTTCGACGACTGCCAGGCACTGGTGAAGAAAGCCTTTCTCGATGCCGACCTCAATGCCCACATGCGTCTTACTAGCGCCAACTCCATCAATGTGGCGCGCTTCCTCCCACAGGCATTCTACTATTTCAATGCCTACGCCCGCATGAAAGCCCTCGGCAAAGCCGACGAACTGGTGATGTGCGTGCCCAGCGGCAATTTCGGCAACATCACCGCCGGACTCTTCGGAGTGGAGATGGGGCTGCCTTTCAAGCGCTTCATCGCCGCCAACAATGCCAACGACATCTTCTACCAATATCTGCTCACCGCCCGCT
>CADBLU010000139.1 GCA_902795605.1 uncultured Prevotellaceae bacterium
CAGGGCTTTTGCTCTAAAAAAGGGACTACCCCAAAATAGAGAGCTGAAGATGGTGAACCTGAACAAGAGGAGAGCCGCCCAAAGAGTTTCCTCTCCTGATACAGCAGACTACTATATTTTCAACAATGGCGACAATCAAGGGTTTGTCATTGTGGCCGGTGAAGAGTTGGCTCCCGACATATTGGGGTACAGTGACACAGGTGCCATCGACCCTGAACACATGCCAGAAAACATGAAAAACTGGCTGCAATCCTACTCAGACCAGATGCAATACCTTGCCAAGCGTTCTCCGATGCGCGTCAAGCGCAAAAGCAGCAGTAACGTAGAGGTGGCGCGAGAACCCGTTGCGCAGTTGTGCACATCAGAATGGCATCAGATACAACCCTATAACCAGACAGCACAACATTATACGGGTTGTGTACCTACCGCAATGGCCCAGCTGCTATATTATTACAGGAAGAGCACCGTAAAAAAAACGTTGAAAGAAATACCTGGATATACCACTCGCTATACGAAAGAGGAAATACCGGCAATACCTGCAGGAACTGTCTTAGATTGGGACAACATGCTCGACACCTACTCAAGTCATGGAGATGAGGCTACGGAAGCTCAAAAAAAGGCTGTGGCAGACTTGATGTATTATTGTGGGGTGGCTTGTGAGGCAAACTATGGATATCCAAATTCAACTCCCGCTTACGACGGGATGGTCTCCTCTGCACTCAAAGAGTATTTCGGTTTTGACGAAAAAGCCATTTATGTCTCAAAAGATTCTTATGGGATTGACGAATGGGATAGATTGCTATACAATGAATTGTCGCATTCCAGACCTGTCTTTTATGGCGGCTCCAGCACGTCTGGCAGTCATTCTTTTATCATTGACGGTTTTGATGGAGAAAGTCTATACCATGTGAATTGGGGATGGGGAGGCGGCGGAAATGGCTATTTCCGTCTTTCTGTACTTGAGGCCAACGACCATGATGGAGATGAAGGGCATTCCTGCAGTTCTGGATTTGCGTCTGGACAGACAGCGCTCCTTTATGCCGCTCCAGTGGTGGAAGACACCCCCCAATTGTCTGAAGATAATGGTGTGGATGCCCTTTTCCAGGAAACCAGTGGGAATTATTTTTACTGTAGGTTCACCAATAGGACTGGCAAACAACAACGTTTCTATTTCGGATATGCCTATAAGACAGCGGATGGACGTGCCGTTCCGTTTTTCTGGAGGTCCTACCCTTCCACTGTGAGTCACAATTCTTATAACGGTTTCACTCAAGAGATGAAAGACAGTTATTTCAAGGGTCTGGAGCCGGGAACATACCAGATCATACCCATATACAGGATTGATGGCAGCAATGAATGGGCGGAATGCAATCACAGCGATGAAGTTTATGGACTAATTGTTTGGGATGGCCAGGCCGTAGTGTCGGTGGATTATCATAATGAAGAAGTGGTAAAACCACAGCTCACTGTCAGTGAGGTGATTTTTTCCGGAGGAGGCGTAACCAAAAAGAAACAAAACCTTGACTTTCTTGTGAATTGTAAAAACGCTGATTTCAAAGGGGTGCTGTACATGTTTATGAGTACCACAGATGAAAAAGGCACCAAACCTGAGAGAGCATGTACGATTATTCATAAGGGCGATAGCCAATGGGTGAGATATACATTTTATCCCCAAGAAGCCGGCACTTACAATTATTGGATCACAACCGATCAAGCTGGCACGGAAGTCATAGGAACATACAGCAATGTCATCGTGGAAGATTTAACAACCGACTTGACCATCACCAGTGTCAAGGTGGATAATGTAGATGCAGGGACACTCAACTCCACTGTGAAAAAAATATATGGCAGCAACATAAAAGTGACTTTGTCGGTCAAGAATCCTACACAGAATCCTTTCACTGGCGTATTATGGTTCTATTTCAAAAGTTCCGGGTATGAAAACGGTTCATACAACGTTTCCAAGTATGTGGCATATGAAGTGGAGATTCCCGCAGGGAAAACGAAGGAATTGACATACCTTTACGAAGGTGCGATAGTGAATCGTTTTTATCAATTTGACTTGTTGAACTTATCTGACTCTAAACATTACACGCACGACAAATTCAAGACCTATCAATTGTGCAAAGGAATGATTTTGTACAAATCCGACGGGACTAAAATCGCTCGTGCCATGCAGAGTAACAACGCTTACCAGATGCAAGAATATGAGGTGGCAGGAGATTTCACCTCCTCTGGCATTGCAAATGTGATACCCAACTCCAACCCCAACACGGTATATTTATTCGGTGAAAATGACGTGGTGCCATCTTCACTTAGCGGGCTCAATGTCATCAAGGGTGGCGTGGCGGAAAAGATGAAAATCAATGCGTCGTATCAATTCTATGTGCCAGTAGATTTTACTGCCAAAGAGATGAGCTATTCATATGTGCCTGACAGATACAACAATGGAAATGGCGGTTGGGAGGCCTTCGTCATGCCATTTGATGTGACGGATGTGGATGCGGATGGCAAAAAAATCACCTGGTTTCATCATTCCAAAGACGAAGACCGGGATTTCTGGGTGATGAGATTCAGTGACCAGGATTTTGATAATGGGAAAGTATATTTTGACTACGCCGACCAGATCAAAGCCCACATCCCGTTTATTGCCGCAATACCCGGCTCTCACTATGGAGGGAAGGACCTGACAGGTAAAACCATCACTTTCCATGGAAAGAATGCTGTCTATGACACGTCAAGGAAATTGCTGTCCTCATCCAGTGTATATGCCTTCAGAGGAACATACGTGAACAAATATGTCGGTGACCCCATCTATCATCTGAACCCGGAAGGCACTGCATTTGAAAAAACGACGGGAGGCGTGAATGTCCCGGCCTTCCATGCCTATTTCCAAAAACGTTTCAAGGATGATGAAGCGGAACCATCGAGTTTGCCGATTCATTTTCATGATGAGATGTCCTTACTGGGCGATGTGAACGGTGATGGCGCGATTAGTATTACCGACGTGTCCATGTTGGTGGCCTTTATCCTTGGCAAAGATGTTGAGATAATCACCGATAACGC
>CADBLU010000140.1 GCA_902795605.1 uncultured Prevotellaceae bacterium
ATCATCCAGGACTGGCAATATTGGGGCTCCAACTATCTGTGGAATGCGATGGACTTCCTGTCCGAGGAATTCAGCAACGGCCGTCAGATGATTGCCAATGTCCACAAGAAGCATGCGCACTTCATGATCAGCATCTGGGCGAGTTTCGGACCGCAGACCAAGGCTTTCCACGATCTGTCGGAAAAGGGACTCCTCCTGCCCATTGAGACGTGGCCGCAGAGCGGACTGTCGCATATTTGGCCGCCCCGCATGGACTATCCTTCGGGGGTGAAGGTCTATGACGCTTTCAGTCCTGATGCCCGCGACATCTATTGGAAGTATCTCAAGACTCTCTACGATTACGGCACTGACGCTTGGTGGATGGACTCTACCGACCCCGATTTCTTCAACCCGCGGCCCTCCGACTATGAGCACAAAGTGACTGGCGGCACATGGCGCAGCCTGCGCAATGCGTTCCCCCTTGCCACGGTGCGGGGTGTCTATGAGAAGCAGCGCAAAGAGTCGACAGACAAGCGCGTGTTTATCATGACACGCAGCGCGTTTGCCGGACAACAGCATTATGGGTCGAACATGTGGAGCGGCGATGTGGCATCGTCGTGGGACATGCTGCGCAAGCAGGTGCCTGCCGGACTGAGTTTCTCCCTCACCGGCAACCCCAATTTCAACACCGACATCGGTGGCTTCTTCTGCGGTTCCTACAACACGAAGGGCGGCGGCTCAGCCCCCCGCAACCCGCAGTTCCAGGAACTCTACGTCCGCTGGATGCAATACGGCCTGTTCTGTCCTGTCTTCCGCAGCCATGGCGCCGATGCTCCTCGTGAGATATGGCAGTTTGGCAAGAAGGGAGAACCTGTCTATGATGCCATAGAGAAAGCGATACGCTTCCGCTACCAGCTGATACCCTATCTCTACAGTATCGCCTGGCAGGCCAGTACCGCCGACGGCAGTTACCTGCGTCCCCTCTTCAGTGACTTTGCCTCCGACCGCCGTGTGTGGGACGTGACCGATGAGTTCATGTTCGGCAAAAGTATCCTTGCCGCTCCTGTCGTGAATCCACAGTATACGGAAGAGAAGATTGTGAAAGAAGATGCCATGACGGGGTGGGACAGGAAAGAGGTCTCTGGAGGCAATCAACAGAACGGTGTGGACTGGCTGCAACCAAAGACCACGGAGGTATATCTGCCCAAGGGAGCCGACTGGTATGACTTCTGGACTCTCCGCCGTGTGAAGGGCGGTCAGCGTATCTCCTTGGCGACCCGCCTCGATCATGTGCCGATGTTTGTCCGTGCCGGCAGCATCCTGCCCCTCGGCCCCGAGATGCAGTATCTGGGCGAGAAGCCGTGGGACGAATTGGAGATGAGGGTTTATCCCGGTGCCGATGCCGCCTTCACCCTCTACGAGGACGAGGGCGACTCCTATCACTATGAGAAAGGCTATTTCTCCACCATTACCTTTACTTGGAACGACCGTGCACGCACACTCACTATCAGTCCGCGGCAGGGAGGTTTCCCAGGTATGATTCAAGAGCGGAAATTCAAGATTGTCCTTCCCGACGGACAGACGAAGACAGTGGACTACAACAGCAACGAAGTCGTCGTCAAGATGTAGTAAATGTAGCGCAGGCCATCTCGCCTGCGCTGCTTTATATCTTTCTCGTAGCCTGTCTCTGTTGGAGCGGGAAAAACGTTTGTGTCATGTATAGAAGAAGATTTGGAACAAAAAGAGTAAAGAGATGAAAAAGGCTGTTTTGATGATTCTTTTGGCTGTGGTCGGCATTCAGGCTGACGCACAGGACCTGGCGCATTACAAACGTGTGATCAAGACGTTAAGTTCCGCCAAATACCAAGGACGCGGCTATGCGAAGGACGGAGCCAACAAAGCGGGGATGTTCCTGAAGAGGGAGTATGAGAAAGCGGGCGTGGATGAGGTGACTCTCCAACCTTTCAAGTTGGATATCAATACTTTTTGCGGCCAGATGGAAATGTGGGCCGACGGCAAGAAACTCCGTGCGGGTGTCGATTTCTCCATGCGTGAGTATTCTCCTGGTGTGCATGGCTCGTTCCCTGTCTACCATGTCGACACACTGAACTTTGACGCAGAGCGCATGTTTGCCGACCTGGCCCAACCGGAATACGCCAACTGTCTGGTGGCTTGCGAATTCTGGTTCACCTACCGTCACCGGGAAGTCTTCTCCCGCCTGCAGAAGGCTGGTGGGTGCACCAATGCCGGACTTATCTACACATGGGAATCGCCCATCAAGTTTTTCAAGGCTTACGGCCACTATGTGGTGGACAAACCCATCCTCTGGGTGACTCCGGAAGCCATCGAGGGTGTCAAGAATGTCCGCGTGGAGGTGGACAACAAGTTTCTGAAGGACTATGAGTGCTTCAACGTCATCGCCAAGGTGAGCGGGCAACGGCACGACAGTTGCTATGTCTTCACGGCGCATTACGACCATATAGGCAATATAGGCAAAAAAATCTTCTATGCCGGTGCCAACGACAATGCCTCGGGCAGTGCCGCCGTCGTGACATTGGCGGCATACTATGCCAAGCATCGTCCTCCCTACGACATGTATTTCATTGCCTTCTCGGGTGAGGATGCCAACCTGCGCGGTTCCACCTGGTTTGCTGAGCATCCTGTCGTGCCACTCCGGCAGGTCAAGTACCTGTTCAATATAGACATGATTGGCGACAACAATCCTGTTCAGTACTGTGAGGTGAGCGATGAGGGCATGCGTGGTTTCTCGCTCTTTGAGCAGATCAACACGAATAAGCGCTATTTCGAGGCATTGCATCGTGGCGAGTTGGCTGCCAACAGCGACCATTATCCTTTCGCCACGCGCCATGTGCCCTGTATCTTCCTGGAAAATGAGAAGGGTGATGCCTTCCAGTATTACCATACCATATTCGATACTTTTAAGACCGTCTGCTTCGACAGTTACGAACCTGTTTTCCGGTTGGTGCGCGACTTTGTGGAACAGTATCAGTGAACCCCGCATGATATATTTGGAAGAATGAGTGAGATAAGAATGATAGAAGAGGAATACAGGATCTTCTACGATAACCAGAAGTTGGGGTCATATTATGTTTACACCGACGGTAAGACCTCTTTGTCTTCGTTTGAGACGCCTGAAGGCTACACCAGGCAGCGTTTCAAGACGATGTTGGCAAAGATGCTCACCGATGCTCATCGACTGTCGGGCACAAGAAAGCATGTCTGGCAGTCGGGGCTGGTCAAGATGGAGCGGGTACCTAAAGATGTAGAGAAATATTGGATATATCGTCGTGGCGCGAGCAAGGGCGAACCCACCTATTCCCCGAAATCACACTCTGCCCCGCATTATGAAGGCAGGTATGTAGAGGGGATGGAAGAGTGGGCAAGCTGGTACTGCTTCAATAAAAAGGATGACGGAATGTATGAGGCCGAACTTGACGAGGCTTGGAACGAAGGCAGCCACAACGGCGGTGGAACCATCCGTGTGGAGATACCCGAAGAGTGGCTCGGCCTTTCCTATGATGAATTCCTTGAGCGTGTGGTCACTCTTTCCAGCGCGTCCCATTATGGGTTTACTCCTGAAGACCTGAAAGAGAAAGAAGGCTTGAGGGCTTTTTTCGGGTTTGATGACAAGATTGAATAGTCTGACTCGAGAAAGTTGAGTCAAGGTATCTGAAAACCGAAAAAAAAGGTGTGGATAAGGTCGAAAATCCAATTAAAACCATTAAATTTGCATCTTGATCTGATGAGGGTTGCCTCTCATCGCCAAAAGAATCATACTGACTCAAACGATAGACTATGAATTTAACTTGTCTCAAGCAAGGTAGCAGAAAGATGCCCCTTGCCTTCATCATGAGCCTCTTGATGCTCATGCCTTTTGTGTCATCCACTGTGTCTGCCCAGTCGCAATCCGACAAGGTTGTGCAGTATAAGACTTTTATTTATACGAGTGACGACCTGGCCAACGACATCAGCAAACTGAATGATGAGCGCGACTCGTCCAGAGGTTACCTGGGCGACTTGTTATCCGCCACCACAGGCTCCATGAAAGGCATCGCCGCCGGCTATGTGACATCCTTCATCGATTTGGGTGTCTCTGCTATCGGTGCCCTGGTGACGCGCAATGCCCGCATGAAGAAAGAGTGGGAAGAAGCGGTGAAGAAGGAGAATGTCTACCAGACTGTCATCAACTCTGTATCAGAGATGAGCGACTTCTATGACTCACCCTCTTTCGACGGTGCCATGGACCCGAAAGGTATGCGTTTCGACGGCATCGGCTGTCTGCGGATGGAAGGCAACGACACCGTGTTTTATATATCGTGCCACATCGACAGGGACAAGCTCCATCGCATTATCAACCATTCAAAGTTTGAATTGGTGGTCGACACGCTTATCCTCAGTCCGACCCATTCCAACCTTCCCAATACCCAATTGAGTATACCTTACTCCTTTGAGGAGCGGAAGGACTATACGCTCTCCATGGACATCACCATCTCCTCTTCGTGGATGAATGAAATCGTGCAGTTGCAGAAAAACCAGGAACTTGGTTCTTTCCACATCAACGTGCCCGTAGACCCCCAGGTGCTTGACAGCAAGGGATTCCTCCACTATGTGCGCCATGGCGACGATCCGCCCCGCTACCGCGTCATGGGCGAATGTTTTATCGTTCCCCGTTCCTATATGGGCTTCCGTGATGAGCGCGACAATTTCAAGGACTGTTGGGGCACGGGAGAGTACAAGTTGGCTGTCACCATCAAGGAGAGTTGCGAGGTGACCGAGCAATATCGTGCCAACTGGAAGAACGACTACAAGCACCGTAAGGAGATGGCCAAGAAAGGCAAGGAACTGGGGCTGCTTGAGCAAAGTTGGCAGATGGTGTCGAAGCAGCATTGGGATGAGATTACCCAGTCGTGGGTCATCACCACGCTAAAAGCACCGGCAGAATACATTTCCAACGATATTATAGGCCGCTTGGGGCTTGAGTCGAAATAGTCTTCGGAAGCCACGATGTGGAGAGTGACGCTGCTGTTGTGTTTCCTGTCTTGCCTTCATCTTTCCTATGGGCAGGTTTCCCCGTCATTGACTGACGACACTGTCGCGGTGACGGCCAAGGCCTTGTTGTCTGTAGCTGAAGGCAAAGAGAGCGAGGATGATGTGGATAATATCATGCTGCTTGCCAAGGAGTTGGCGCGCAACGGCCACTTGAAGGAATCCATCAGTTGGGGCCGGCGTGGTGTCTCTGCGGCGTTGCGCCTCTATGGTGACCATCATCCGCGGTATGCGCAAGCCCTCTCCGACCTTGCCGGATGCTACTCCCGCTCAGGCAACTACTCCGAAGCGCTCCGCCTGGGAAAAGAAGCCATGCAGATACGTGAGGAAACCGTGGGAAACGAGTCGCCCGACTATGCGCAGTCGCTCAACCATGTGGCCCGCTACCTGGCCTATCTGGGCCATTACATCGAGGCGGTGAGCATGGGCCGCAAGGCGGTGGAGCTCAGGGAGCGCCTGCTTGGGAAGGAGAGTGAGGAGTATGCGCAGTCGGTGAGCAATCTGGCCGGATATTACTCACGCATCGGTGATTATGACGATGCCATCCAACTGGGTGAGACTGCTCTTGAGATTCGGGGCAGGATACTCGGAAAGCGCAGTGCCGACTATGCCCAGTCGCTCAACAACCTCGCCAAATATCATTATTTCAAGAATGAATATGCTGAGGCCATCCGGCTTGAGGAGCAAGCCTTGGACCTCCGTGAGCAGTTGTTTGGCAAGCACCATCCCGACTATGCCACCGCCCTGAGCAACCTGGCCGACTATTATTTCAAAACCGGTGACTTCGACAAAGCCATGGGCTATGGTCAGGAGGCTATGCAGATCAGGGAGGAGATTCTCGGTAGAGAACACCCTGATTTTGCGGAGTCAGTGAGCAACATGGCCAGTTACCATTACGCTTTGGGACACTTTGCCGACGCCGTGGCCTACGGGAAGGAAGCTGTCAGTCTGCGTCTCCGCCTGCTTGGCAAACAGCATCTGTCGTATGCCCACTCATTGTGCAAACTGGCAGTGTATTATTCTGCCAATGAGCAACCCGACTCTGCTTCGGCCTGTGCTTTTGAGGCTACCAACGACTATACCCGCTCAATCCTCAACACTTTCGCGGACCTCACCTCCAGCGAGCGCGAACAATTCTGGATGCGTGTGAAACCGTGGTTCTCGAACACACTGCCTCAACTTGTCGAGCAGGATCCCAGTCCGCAGATGGTGTCAAGCGCCTACAACGCCACCTTGTTGGCAAAGGGACTTCTCCTGAACAGTGAGTTGGAGATGGTCAACCTGCTCATTGAGAGCGGCGACTCCGCCTTGATCGATAACTATCACCACTTGCAGACCGACCAGGCTCTCCTGACCCTGCAATACACCCTGCCCAAATCGAAGCGGACCATCAACACCGACTCGCTCCAGCGGGCCATCACCAAACAAGAGCGTAGGCTTGTGAGCCGCTCCAAGGCCTATGGCAACTACACCAAGCCTCTTCGGGTGGAATGGCAGCGCATCCTTCGGCAACTCGGCCCCAACGACCTGGCTGTCGAATTTCTGTGCTACCGTTCCAAGAGAGGCGAGGAGCAATATGCCGCCTTTGTCGTCTCACGCTCGCAGCCCACTCCTGTCTTCGTCCCCTTGATGACAGGCAAACAACTCTCCGCCATCCGTCCGAAGGATATCTACACGACGGGCAAGGTGTCGGCCTTGGTATGGAAACCTCTCGAGTCATATCTGAAGACAGCCCGCAATGTGTATTTCGCACCTTCGGGCGAGCTTTACAACATCGGCATTGAGTCGTTGCCTCATTGGGAGGATAATCAAACGTTGCTATTGGACCAATGGACCTTCTTCAGACTCTCTTCCACCCGTGAGATTGCCCTTGCCCGTGAACGTGGCAGAAAACCCTTCAATAATGTGACCATTTATGGAGGCGTAGATTATGACAGTTATCAGGCTGCTGACCAAGCCCAGACATCCAACCAAAAGAAGAAGGGCGCAAAATACCTTCCTGGCACACGCAAGGAGGCCGAAGAGATCAACAGCACATTGAACCAGAATGACATACCGAGCATCGTGCACCTCAGCACCACAGCATCGGAACAGTCTTTCAAGCAACTCTCAGGCAACGCCTCCTGTGTCATCCATATCGCGACGCATGGCTTCTATTGGACAGACAGCGAGGTGCGTGATGGTGGGATGGACGAGAAGTTGCAGTTCCTCGCGATGTATGGCAACATGGACGATGCCGACAAGGCCATGACCCGCTCAGGGCTGTTGCTCTCGGGGGCCAACCAGGCGCTGACGGGGCTCCGCGGCATCCGCAAAAGCGACGACGGCATTCTCACGGCAAAGGAAATCTCCATGCTCGATCTCCGCAACGTCGATTTGCTTGTGCTGTCGGCCTGCCAGACCGGACTGGGTAAAATCACGGGTGACGGTGTGTTCGGACTCCAGCGTGGTTTCAAGAAAGCCGGTGCCAACGCTATCCTGATGAGTTTGTGGAAAGTGGATGACAAAGCCACGAGGATTCTGATGACACATTTCTACAACTACCTGATGGAGGGGAAGGGAAAGCACGAGGCCCTTCGTCTGGCACAATGTGACTTGCGTGAAATGGATGTGGAGGTGGAAGGCCGTAACAGTAGCCGGCGTGCCATCTCTTCTCATGCCAAGCGCGCCCGTCAGAACAAAGTGAAGAAACTATACGCCGATCCTTATTACTGGGCTGCCTTTATCCTCCTCGACGGAGTGGAGTAGTTTTTCAAATTTTTCAAATCGTTTTCTGTCTTGGCTCACGCACTTTACGGCGTGGCTCATTTCGTGAGTCACGTCAAAGGCATCTCATAAGAAGGGGAGGACTACTTATGCTGTTGGTTGTTCTGTGATTGGATATGGTTGAGGAATTTCCGCTCGCGCAAGAAGTCTTTCAGTCCGATGCTGTCGAGGTATTCCTCAGAAATGAGCCGACTCTCGTAGAGATCATCCACCTTGTCGAGCAAGGGGGCAAATTCCCGTTTGAGTTGCCGCAGTTCTTCGTCAGTGAAGAAGTGCGAGGGGTCGGAGAGAATTTGCAGTTTGTCGTGGAACAACTTGGCTTCCTTTGCACACTCTTGGGCTTTCTCCTTCAAGCGATTGTGCTGCCTGAGAACGAGGAAGGCAATCACGGCAACGATGATAACGAAGATAATGATAATAGCAACCATATTCGATATACATTTCTTGTTGCAAATTTAGATAAAAATTGGGGATTTATAAGCCAGTCGAGATAAAAATGTGACAAATTGCCCCGAATTGGACCTCTTGCTCAAA
>CADBLU010000141.1 GCA_902795605.1 uncultured Prevotellaceae bacterium
ATTACTTTTGGGTATCCTTTGGCTGCAGCATCGCTTAGTTTGTCAAAATTTGCGCCTCAAAAATATTATTGCGGATTTTGGGTTATTTATCAACCACTGGAGACGTTGAAAAAAAAGACCGAATTTCGCCTGAATTAATTGCATATTAGACATATTCATCATACTTTTGCAGGAAATATGATAAACATTCAAGAGGCAACAAGGGAACAGTCGGCTGATATAGCACAGCTGATAATGATGGCGATGACGGACGATTGCTGTCTGTATTTCTGTGGTGTCGGCTATGGGTTGGAGGACTTCCGTAGAATGATGACCATGCTTGTGCGAAGGGAGGACTCTCAATATAGCTACAAGAATACATTGGTCGCGATGGATGGCGACAAGGTCGTCGGTATGGCCGTGAGTTACGACGGTGGCCGTCTACATGAACTCCGTCGGGCATTCATTGAGGCGGCGAAAGAGTATCTCGGAGAAGACCATTCCGGCCTGGATGATGAGACGCAAGAGGGAGAGTTGTATCTTGACTCTCTCGCTGTTCTTCCGGAATACCGTCATCAGGGTATTGCCAGAAGGCTATTGGATGTGACAAAGGAACGAGCCAATCAGCAGGGGCTTCCTATTGTCGGTCTTTTGGTGGATAAAGAGAATCCTGCTGGAGAGGCACTATATTTCTCCGCAGGATTTCATTATGTGAATGACACCCCATGGGGAGGTCATTCCATGAAGCATTTTCAGGCATCAGTTATTTGACGGGATTCCTCAAACGGCCGAATCAGCTGTTTCTACCGTTTGGGTGCCAAGACGCCATGTCATTTGAGGTTTTTTATTTCCGCTTTCAGTTCTTCTATTAGTTTGTCCTTTGCTTCGATGGTCTTCCGCAGGCTTTCGTTCTCACTTGCCAATGCATTACGTTCCTGCAACAGTTGTTGGTCCGCTCCAACGATGATGTTGCCGACAATATTGTTGTCAGAGGAGATGTTGTCGCACATATATCTCAACGCCTTGCTGTCCTTGCGGAAAATCTCCATTGGCACGTGAAAGAAGTCTGCAAGTGTTTCCAACTTGGTCATGCCGACGTCATTCATTTTTTCTCGGAAGTAATCGATTGAATGTTTGCCGTTGAAAAGCAAGGTAAGCAGATGTTCTTGTTTTTCGGGCGACAATCCCCGGTAGAGCGTTTCAATGAGTTCAATGTTCAGCATACAATATGGTTGTTTGGTGAAGGTTAGAATGTGGAAAGATAGGCCTTGATGGCTTTTTGCGCCTTTTTGATGTTGAATTTCTCCAGGTTGTCAGGCAGGAGATCAACTTTTTCATCCTTTCTCTGATAATCAGCGTTATCTTCCTGTTTTCTTCTGGTTAGAATCAGGAGCTTATAGTCATTCACCCCGCTGCAGAAAACCGGCGGGCAGGCTCCCATGGCGTTGGTAAGCTGGATATCCCACAGCTCGTCATATCCCTTGCAGCTACGGCTCTCCACCACTTTGATGCTGTGCCGCCATCCGTCACTGTCATCATAGTACCAGTCCGTTGCGGAGCCTTTGCGTTTCAGCACGTCTTCCACGGCATACTTGTCGCATCGCATAACAGGCATAGTCCTTGCTGTTTTGGTTTCCTCTGCATCGGAATACGTCTTCTTGTCCTTGACGAAGCGTCCTTGACGGTTGGTGTCCCATCCCATGGCTAGTTTGAGGATTTGTGAGAAATGGGAGAGTCGGAGGCAGGAGGGTATGGTCAGATCACGCAGGACAAGGACGGGAGAATTCTCGAGTTTAACTCTTATGGTGAACATCTTTGCATTGCACGTGTCGCTGATGAACAAGTCATCCTCATCGTATTCATTCTCCTCTTCGTCAAGTTCATCCAGCTGTGCCATTTCCTCCATCCATCTTTCTTCGTCGATGAAATGCTTGAGATAGTTGTCCACAAAGAGGAACTGCACCCTCAGGTGATAGTCATCGCTGCCCATGAGTTCTTTCAAGCCCTTATACCCACCTTTAACCTCGTTCTCCGGGACACGCCAAAAGTTGTAGTTCTTTTTAAGCATCGGCAGACACTCTTTGGCTTGGATCTGCAGCAGGGAGCAAGCGATGTGGTCGATGATGGCCGGTTCCGGCATCGTATCAGGAAGTGCGTAGTATTCCAGCAGTTTGTTCACCCAAGAAATTACCTGTTCCCGTTTTTCCGGTTCATCTATTGCCATCTGTATCACACCGTCGGCCACGATTTGTTGTCCATCGATGACAAGGTCTCTCTCATGCATGAAATCCATCAGCGTATCGAGCCTCCCTTTGAACAGCTTTGCGACGAGGAGCGTGTATATTCCTTCTACCTCGCGCACGTAGAAGTCAATGAATGAGTCATTCTGCTTGAGCATTTCGAGCAACGTGTCTGCTATTCCCACCGTATTGAAACGCTCCATGAGCCACAAGACACCGTATATCGGTGCGACGGGGATGCCCTCCTCATCCTCTTCATCCTCTTTGTAGAAGTCAGCTATGATGGTGAGCAGGAGGTTCTTTATGGAAGCTTCGCGGGCTTCCTGTGTTTGTCGCCCCATCACTTCTGCCGCTTTGTTGCAGGCACCCAGAACGTCATGAACATTCTCTGCGCGGTACAACGCTGTCAGATGTTCTTCCACAGGTGTGATAATCTTGGTATAGTCGATCCGTTTGACGAACTTTCCATTTCTCACCATGTAGCCCTTCTTTTTCATTTCACGAATTTTCCCTGCCAGTTTGAACAGGTCGCCAAGGGGGTCTTCGTTGATTGCTTTTCTTATGAGGTCGTCGATATCCATTTTGTTTGCCGTGTCTTTTCAATAGGGATCAATAGGTCGAGAATCATCGTGAAGTCATTGGAGGGGTCCAGTAAGTAATCAGATGACATTGGAATGAAGAATTTGATAGAGGGGATGATTTTTTGGTTTCTAATATCTCTCTTTCCGCATGTAGCGAAGGAGGAAACGTGCATCCTGGATTTTTATCTCTGTCGGGCTATCCTGCATGATGAGTTCATCTGTGAGGATTTCGGGCAGGAATCCATGGTCCAGCATATACAGCATGGCACTCGTTCCCACACAGTCATCGTTCCAAAGCATCTCTACAGCCTCTTTGCGTGCAGTGTCAGCATCATAGTAAGGATTGTCGGGAGCTTTGATACTCTCGCAGAAGCCGAAAGTGAACTGCAGGCAGTTCTTGGGTTCATCTTTGTCGATGTAAATCATTGTCGGCTGGTCAGACCTGTTATCCTGATCGAGCATTCTCACCCCATCCTCGGAGAAGTTAAGTTCTTTAATCAGGTATCTTTTTGTATCCTCCCGTCCGGCAAAGAAGAGCATCTGTCTTCCTTTGGTGTAGCGCAGATACCAGTCCGCGTCTGCGGTGACATGTCCTTCAGGCATATAGTCGGGATCTTTCTCCACCAGTTTTTCCCAGCGCTCTACGCAGTTCTCCAGAGGGGAGAGCACCCCATTCAAGAACCACTCATCCTTGTACAGCACGAAAGAAGCTACGCATCCGTCATATTTGTCAATTTCCTTGTCTTTGAGCGTGATCTCCTCGCGCTTGACTGTGATGGCCCTACCGTGGGTGCTGAGCAAGCAGATAGTCTTACAGTCCTCGGAAACCTTCATTCGGAAGGCACATGTCGGGAACACCTCCACTGCATCCAAGGAATCCGAGAGAGATGGTTTGTCCTTGGCTCGAGCCAGTGCTGCCAGATAGTCTTTAGGATACAGTGCCAACGGGCCGATCTTATAGGCGAAGATGCAGAAATTCATGGCATAGTAATGGCTCATGTTGCTGTCCGGAATAAGCTGATAAGAGCTTTCTATCCGTTTCCCCAGCAGGTATTCGCTGGTCTCAGAACGTGTGATGTAGCAGCGGACGTATATCCACATCAAGGCTGTGCGCATCTTGTAGAAATCATTATTTGCATCGTCCAATATGTTGTCAATGTCAGATGACAATTGTTCATTGACCGGAGCTTTCTCAAACTCCTCCATAAGAAGGTCGTAAGCCGAATGTGCCAATGTTTCGAATTCGAGAAGGTCAGGTTTCCACCAGATGTCGTCCATCTCTGTAGCGGCATGCCATATTAGGAACCTGACGGCCATCATGCTTGGCTCATCAGGATAATACTCTTCATCGTTATCATGGTAGACGGGTACTGGCCACCCGAACGTCTGTTGGCAAAGGTCGGAGAAAGCCCTCCACTGTCCGCTGTCAGCCACGATATCCTCCATGTAGCAAGCCAGTGTGATGGAAATATAGCGGAGAACGCTCTCAATGTTCTCTTCTAAATCAACGTTGGTGGAATATAAATTATCGAGAAGGCGGTTAGCCAGTTTGGTATAATATGAGTCTGTTGGATAGGCCCTTTTTGTAAAGGGATGTGCGTGAGTGAAATCTGATATCAGAATACGTCGTGGTCTCATTTGATGATTATAGGAATAATAATGCTAATTGAAAATAAACATGTTTAACGCAAATGCAAAATTAGTGATTTTTCATCAAAATACCGCTAATTTAGTTCAATGAATCATAAAAAATGGGCGATGTCTTCTTTATACCTATATATTGCTCAATGTTTTTTTAAGAAAAGAATACCTTTACAATCAAGATGAAAAAGAGACAGAAATGATAGACAAAATTCGGAACTCAACGAAGTTGTAGTAGGTGCCACCTTGTGAATTAGTAATAGTGAAATACGACATATCAAAAAAAATATGTATTTTTGCAACCAATAAAAGACTGCCCGTGGATATCCGGCCCAACACTTGACAACCCAACGTCTGCTGATAACGGCAGATGTCGGCAGCGGAAACGCTGACCGATACCATCGTTTGCTACTGGATCCTGCGCCTTGCTCGCTCTCGCTTGACCTTTGCGATTTGCAAACCTCGGTCCTGCGGACGCTCGCTTTGCTTGAAGCAAAGGTCCCGCGCTCGATCTCACAAACTTGAATCCATTTTCCAGAA
>CADBLU010000142.1 GCA_902795605.1 uncultured Prevotellaceae bacterium
TGACAAAGGCTGCGACGCGGTCTACGTCATCGGTGAAGAAGGTCACGATGCGGATGCCCAATAAATCCGTAATCTGATTGATGTCTTGATACTTCTGTCCCTTGCGCTCCAGTTTGCCTATGAGCGACGGCTCGGTCTTTATGCGATGTTCCAGCGAGCTGAGACTGATGTCCTGACGGGACAGAGCCTGTGTCAGCAGCTGCACAACTTGCTGCTCCAGCAGCTTCAACTGTGGCAAACGTTGGTGGTATTGCTCCAACAGCTGTGCGCCATGTGGGTCTAGGCCGTTCTCCATATCCAAGGGCAAGTGGTTTTACTCCTTGATATTGGGCTCTTCGAGACCAAGGCCACGTTTACGGTCAACGACCTTGAGGATCAGGCCGAGGATGAGAGCGGCCACGCCGAGGCTGGCGAGCATCACAAGGGGGGCGGTGTAGTTGAACTGAGTGGGGTCGGTGACGTCGGGGTTCGTGGCATCGAGGACCTTGCCGATGAGGAGGGGGAAGAGCCAAAGACCGATGTTCTGAATCCAGAAGATGAGGGCGTAGGCAGAGCCTATGACCTTGGCATCGACGAGCTTAGGCACGCTGGGCCACAGCGATGCCGGCACCAGCGAGAAGCTGGAACCGAGGACGAGGATGGTGACGTAGGCAATGATTATGCCTCCCACGGCAGAGCCCTTGAACAACGGGAGCACGAAGGCAAAGGTGAGGTGGCAGCCGATGAGCAACAGCGAGCCGAGGATGAGCATCGAGGCGGCTTTGCCCTTGTGGTCAACATAGCTGCCGAGGATGGGAGTGATGAGCACTGCCAGCAGCGGGAAGACGGCGAAAATCGACTCTGCCGACTGCCTCATATAGCCCATATAGCAGTAGGTGATGAGTGCGAGGATGGAAAGTCCCAGCAGCCCGTATTTTTTGCCTTTCGCTTTCTGGAAATTGCTGGCGAAACCGGCGGCAGCCACGACGAGCATGATGATGTACTGCACGATGGTGACACTCGAACTGGCCCAGAAGGAGTCGGCATCGGGCGGGGTGAGTGTGAGGTTGCACTGCAGCATATTGACGGCATATTTCTGGAAGGGGAAAATGGCCGAGTAGTAGAGCACGCAGAGGAGTGCTACCAGCCAGAAGCCGCTGCTGGTGAGAATCTTGCCGATGTCGCTGATCTTGAACGGGTCGTCCTTCTCCTCTGCCTCACCTGACTGCGAGTCGAGCTTCTTGTCCATGAAGAAATAGACGATAAACATGATGAGGGCGATGCACATGAGCACCACACCGAAGGCCACAGAGCGTGTGACACTCACCTTGCCGCCCAGATGGGCGAAGAACGGCGAGAAAATCATACAGGTGGCCACGCCGAGACGGGCCAGTGCCATCTCTGAACCCATGGCCAGCGCCATCTCGCGTCCCTTGAACCATTTGACGATACCGCGGCTCACAGTGATGCCGGCCATCTCACATCCACAGCCGAAAATCATGAATCCGCAGGCGGCGAACTTGGCCGAGGCGGGCATTCCCTCATAGAAGGGCGACACTCCCAGTTCATCGAAGACGGGGATATAGTTGAGGTTGTCGGTGAACCACTGCTCGAGTCCACTGCCCATGAAAGCCTCGCTCACGGCATACCATTTGATGATCGCTCCGATGAGCATGACGGCTCCCGACAGGACTGCGGTGAACCTTACTCCCATCTTGTCGAGGATGATGCCTGCGAAGATGAGGAAGAAGACAAACACGTTGAGGAACACTTCCGACCCCTGCATGGTGCCGAAGGCGGTGGAGTCCCATCCCCGCTCGCTGAGCATCAGGTCTTTGATGGGCGAAAGGATGTCCATGAAGATGTAGGAGCAGAACATGGCCAGTGCCAGCAGCAGGAGAGCGGTCCATCGCATGGCAGCAGAGTCTCTCAGTGTCTTTTGAATCGTTTCAGTCATATTTCTTTCTTGGTTTTTTGTGATTATCTTTTTTTCTAGATTTTCTAGATATCCTAGATGCTCTAGATATCCTAGAAGCTCTATGTATTCTAGATGGCATGGATATTTTTTCTGTCTTTTTATTTGAGCCAGCGGTCGAGCCAGTTGAAATAGGTGCGCTGCCAGAGCACGCCATTCTGGGGCTTGAGCACCCAGTGGTTCTCATCGGGGAAGATGAGCAGTTGGGCCTCGATGCCTCTCATGCGTGCCGCATTGAAGGCGCTCATGCCCTGTGTGGCGTTGATGCGGTAGTCTTTCTCGCCATGGATGCAGAGGATGGGGGTGTCCCATTTGTCCACGAACCTGTGCGGTGACTGGCTGTAAGTCTTGCGGGCGTTGGCTGTCTGGTCTTTGTTCCAATAGGCGTCGTCGTACTCCCAGTTGGAGAACCAGTTCTCCTCTGGCTCGGTATACATGGCTTCCAGGTTGAAAGCGCCGTCGTGGGCGATGAAGCACTTGAAGCGCTTGTCGTGGTGGCCCGCCAGATAGTAGACGCTGAATCCTCCGAAACTGGCACCCACGGCACCCATGCGGTCTTTGTCGACGTAGGGCAAATTGGCGGCAGCGTCGTCGATGGCCGTGAGGTAGTCGCTCATGCACTGTCCTGTCCAGTCGCCGCTGATTTCCTCGCACCATTCAGAGCCGAAGCCGGGAAGTCCGTGGCGGTTGGGGGCGATGACCACATATCCGTGTGAGGCCATGATCATGAAATTCCACCTGTAGCTCCAGAACTGCGACACAGGGCTTTGCGGTCCTCCCTCGCAGAAGAGGAGGGTGGGATATTTCTTCGTCTTGTCGAAATGCGGCGGAAGGATGACCCAATAGAGCATTTCGTTGCCGTCGGTGGTTTTCACCCATCGCTCTTCGACCGACGGTTTGGCCAGTTGGTCGAGTATGTGTTTGTTCTCTTGTGTTATCTGGCTGATTTCGAATGTCTTACCTGTTATCGGGAGCGTGTTGTTTGCCACAAAGGCAGCATCCTTGTCGAGCGCCTTGCCTCGTACACCCGGATTGACCAGGTAGAGGTCTGCTGGTTCCGTGTAGCTGTGTTTCTCCGCGATCAGGTGTTTCCCGTCGCCTAGCATCTGGATGCCGCCAAAGTCGGCGGTCAAATCAGAGTGGCGCCTCACCACACCTTTGAGGTTGGTGGAATAGAGGTTGTAGGTGCCGTGCCAAACACCGGTGAAGTAGATGACATCACTCTTGGCACCTGCCCA
>CADBLU010000143.1 GCA_902795605.1 uncultured Prevotellaceae bacterium
CGGAAAGCATGGGAGAGATGGGCATGGTCGGCGAAACCTGTCAGCAAGGCTATCTCGAGCAGAGGCAACGGCGGCTGCTCGTGGAGAAGACGCTTCACTTCGTTGAGACGCACATCGCTGATATAATCGGAGGGCGACATATCCACCACAGCACGGAGTTTACGCCCAAACTGCGAACGGCTCAGGAAAACGGCGGAGGCCACATCCTGCACGTCGAGCTTGCCCTCAGGCATCAGGCGCAAGATGGCCTCATCGACCTTGCGAAGGAAGGCGCTGTTGGCCTCGGAGAGGTTGCGCTCGTAGATGGTGGGCGCCTGAGCGGAGGGGCTGTCGCTCTCCTCCTCTTTCGTCGCGGGCACCGCATGCCCTTCCATCCTCTTTTCCAGTTCTCCATGGGCTGCAGCCTCACTGCTGTAAAGGCCTGCCAGCGACCGCTGGAATTTCTTTTGGAGAAGGCGGCGCTGCTCTAAGAGTTTACTGACACGGAGCAGAAGTTCCTCTGAGAGGAATGGCTTGCAAAGATATGCCTCGGCACCTGCCTCGAAACCGCTCAGGCGGTCGCTGTCGGTGGTGCGGGCGGTGATGATGATGATGGGGATATGGTTGGTCTTCTCCGACGAACGGATGCGGCGGCACAGTTCCAGCCCGTCAACCTCGGGCATCATCACGTCGGTGACAATGAGGTCGGGCATCCACTCGGTGGCCTTCTGCACACCCTCGGCGCCATCCGAGGCGTAGGCCACGGCATAGCTCTCGCCGAGCACACTGCCGATGAAGGCCGACACGTCGGCATTGTCCTCCACCACAAGAATACGCGTACGGCCGTCATCGCCGGCAGGGCTCTCTGTGGCCGGCTCAGGCCCGTTCCTCAAAACCTGCCCTGTCGGTCCGGAGGCCTGAACTGGTATAAGGGAGGGGGAATCCCAATCGTCTGAAAGAACCGGGGCGGTCACGAGGCGGTCGCCGGCAGACAGACGTTCCTTGAGCGGCAGACGGATGGCGAACACGGTCTTCACACCTGGTGTGCTGCTCACATCGACCTGCCCGTCAAGAGCCTTGGCCAACTGGCTGACGAGGGAAAGCCCTACGCCGGTGCCTGTGCGCATATGGTTGGCTCCTTGATAGAACGGCTCAAACAAGTGGGCGATGTCTTCGGGCTGGATTCCGATGCCGGTATCAGCGACGCGGACTAAATAGTGGTTGGCATCGCTGCCGACACTCAACGTCACCGTGCCGCCACGCGGGGTGAACTTGATGGCATTGGAGAGAAGATTGCCCACCATCTTCTGCATGGCATCGGACACGAAGAAAGTCTTGATGGGCGACGAGGGACTCTGGTAGACCAGGTCGACGCCGTTCATCGCAGCCAATGGACGGAAACGCTCGGCGATGATCTCGACAAAGGCCGACACATCGCCCTCCTGCCAGGAGAACTGGTAGTTGTCGGAGCTTAACTTGGAGATGTTGAGCAACTGGTTGATGAGGGTGAGCAGCGACTGGCCGTTGCGCTCGATGATGGCGAGGGCGTCTCTCTTGGCGGCATCCGGCTCGGCGGAACGCAAACGCCGCGTCATGCCAAGGACGACGGTGAGAGGCGTGCGCACCTCATGGGTGACGTTGGTGTAGAACGCCTCGCGGTCGGCCTGAAGACGTTTTGTCGCCTGTTGGGTGCGCTTGCGAAGGCGGTTGATGTAGGACAGGACGGCGATGACACCCAACAGGAGCAGGATGCCAGCCACGGAGACGATGGCTATCAGGCGCTCGCGGCGCTTGCCCTCCTCGTTGGCCTCCTGCAACTCCTCATTGTGGAGGGCGGCATTGGCATTGCTCAGGGCCTCGTGCATCTCGGCATTGTGGAGCGAGTCGAGCATCTTGGCATAGCGGCGCACGGCCTTGTTCGACTCAAGGGGCTCATCCACCTCCAAAGCCTCAGCCAACGAGAGGTGGTCATAGCACACCGAACGGTAGTTGCCCAACTCCTCCTGCAAGGCGATGGCACGCCGGATGTAGGGCACGGCCTCGCTGTTGCGCTTCATGTCGAGCAGGTTGAAAGCCACATATTCCAAACTGATGGCCAGAAGGTTGCGGTCGATCACCTCCATCGCCTCCACGGTGCGCACGGCCTCCTGCGACATGGCAAGCGCCTGCTGGAGGTCGCCCTTGCGGTTGTAGGCATAGCTCAGTTGCGAGAGGTGATTGACCACGCCGGCCTCATAGCCGATGGCACGGGCGGCATCCACGGCCTGATGACCATAGCGGATGGCCAAGTCGGGCTCCTTGGCCACATTATACACCTCGCAAGCGATGCCGAGATAGTTGTGCGTATTCAGGTTCGAACCTGTCAGGCGGTCTGTGTCGAGGGCTTTCTGCACAAAATGCTTCGCCTCGTCGAGATAACCGAGCGAGACGTTGATGATGGCCAGGTAGTTGTAGGAGCGGGCCAGAGGGAGCAGCAAGCCATGCCGCTTGCTGACACGCTCAGCCTCCAACTCGGCCTCGGCGGCCTCCTTGTTGCGGCTGGTTTTGAAGAGGCAGTAGCCGCGGTCGCAGAGCAGCGTGGCATGGTATTCGGGATTGTTTTCGGACGATAAGGGCAGTGCCTTGTCGATCAGCGAGAGGCTCTCCTTGAAATAGCTGTTGAGGGTATAGTAGCGCTCCCCGGCCATCCACACCAAAAGATTGAGCGTGTCGACGGGCATCTCCTTGTCGGGCTGCCGGTCGATATGAAACAATTGGTCGCCGGCCAGGCACAATGAAATGATTTGTCGGCCCAGCGCCACCTTCTCACTCTTTCGGGCCTTCTCATATACCGAGAGCAGCGAATCCACATTGTGGATGGGAGCAGCGGATGATGCGGCAGTGGCGGATGCTGCGGATGCTGCTGATGCTGCAGCGGCCTGTATATCAGGCCATAGCATTGCCAAAAAGGTGAAGAAAAGCGTGGATAATCGTGCCATCATAAGCCAAGTCAAGTTTTTCCGTTTGCAAATATAACAAAAAATACTGACAACGCAAAAAATCTGACATTTTTTGCCACGCCCCTCTCCCTCATGAGAGCCGGCCAACCTGCCCTCCTCCTTCTCTGCCCTCCTCCTTTTCTGTTCTCCGTCCCTTTTCTATTCTCCGTAGGCTGCAGTTTCGCTGCAGCAAAAAGCCCGCCGAGCCGCTCCGCTGCAGCAAAAGCCCGCCGAGCCGCTCCGCCTGCCGCCCTGCCCTCCTCCTTCTCTGCCCTCCGTTCCTTTTCTGTCCTCCGTCCCTTCTCTGTTCTCCGTAGGCTGCAGCTTCGCTGCAGCAAAAAGCCAGCCCGTCGCTCCGCTGCAGCAAAAGCCCCATCACTTCCCCACCCTGACAACCTTGCTCTTGCCAGAGGAAGTCACAATATAGACGCCGGCCGGCAAAGCCCTCCGCTCATCGGCATCCCAAGAGGAAAGGCGAGCCACAGGAATGCCCGACAGCGTGGTGACCCACACCGCCCCCGGCTTCTCATCGCGGAGCGTGGAGATGGCCGAGGTATCATCGACCACGCGCAGACGGCCGTCGGTGAGCAACGTCGAGGTGTCCCAGGCCAGCCCGTCGGCAGGCACCTCCGGCTCTATCGCCTCAAAAGCCCCTCCGTAGCTCTTGGCCGACAAGACGGCGATGGCGTCTCCAGCCGCATATCCGCCGTCAAGGAGTTGGACGTGCAGCGTGCCGCCGGCAGTCAATTTCCCCTGGCAGGTCAGCCTGTCCGAGGTCTTGGCCTGGCGGTTCACCTCCACATAGAGATGGCTGCCCGCCTTCAGCGACACGTCATTCTTGACGGTGAACGTGCCCACCGCCATGTCGCCGGGAGCAATGCCCCCACCCCGCTCCACCACGACGGGAGCCTCGGTAGACCCTTTGCCCGCCAGGAGGGCGCTATCGCACACCGTATACTGCCCGGGCACGAAATAGGTGCCGGTGTGGTCTTTGTCCTGGCTGTGAGCACCGTTCTGTATCAGCGTGCCACCCTCGATGCGTGTCGTGCCACGATATCTCTGTGCGCCAGTGAGCCGCCAGTAGCCTTCGCCCTCTTTCACGATATTCGTCAGACCGATGCGGCTGCTGTGCTCTATGCCGTTGGTAATCTTGCCGTTGAACGTCTCGTCGGTGCCCAGACCGCCGATGCGCCATGTCACCACGCCGCCGTCTTTCTTGATGAAGGTGCATGCCAGTGTGGTGGTGCTGGTGCCGCTGAGGGCACCGATGCTGTAGGTCTTGCTGTTGGTGCCGCTGCGCATCTCGAGCGTGCCGGCAAGATGCAGGTGGCAGTTGGGCAGACCGCCATAGGTGGCGTTGTCCACATAGAACTGATTGCCCTGCGTACCCGTCTGGCGGGCGGTGACAGTGCCGTAGAACTGCCTCCAGTCTCCCTGGTAGAACTCACGCAGGTATTCCACCTCAAGCACAAGGTTGCCACTGCCCGAGAACGCGCCCTTGATGTAGTTGCGCTGACCGATGTGCAGATAACTGGTCGCGCCGTCTTCCACCACCACGGGGAAATTGATGATGCCTTCGGCGGCATTGTCGCCGCCGGTCACCTCGAAACGGCCGCCATCTAAATGAAGCGGACCTCTCAACTGTGGGTTCGTGCCCAGCGCGTCCTTGCCCTGCACCGTCAGTGTGCCGCCCTTGACGATGGTGGCACCCGTGTGGGTCAATGCCCCGAGGGGCAGGGTGAGCGTTCCGGGACCGGCCTTGACGAGGTCGCCCTCGCCGGTCACCGCGCCGTTCTGCGTCAGCCGGGTGCCGCTGGTGGTCACCTCTATCGTCGTTGGGCGCATGAGCGACACCTCACGGTTGGTAGATGCCGAGGGACCGGTGTAGCGCACGGTGCCGCCATTCCACACCCAGGTGGGCGACGTGCCGAGAGGACTGGCCACGCCTCCGTTGCCTATCGTGCCGATCTCGAGGGTGCCGTCCCATATCACGGTGCTGCCACTGAAGGTGTTCTTGCCGGTGAGCGACAGCGTGCCGCTGCCCGCCATCGTCAACTGTCCGGTGCCACCGATGACACCGTCAATCTGATAGTCATGATGACCTCTCACCATGACGGCAGCAGGAGCTACTGGTGCGGGAATTTTCACAACCGTAGCGACACCGTTGTCGTCGAAGAGCACCCTCTGCCCCTCAGCAAAGGTGGTGCCCACACCGTCGGCATCCTCCCAGTTGGCCGTCTGCAGGTCCCAGTCGGCCGACTCTGTCCCTCTCCACACCACGTCGGCGGTGTATTTGTCGGGGGATGTCACATCAGCTGCCTGAGCCCGTGTGGTGGAAGTCAGCACGTTGGAATAGCCTGAATAGCCGTCGCTATCGAAGGCCCTCACGCGGAAGGTATAGGAGGTGGCAGGCGCCAGACCTTCCACGCTCCAAGTATTTTGGCCGGAACGGGTACGGCCGATCTCCACATATTCACCGTCCACCAACTGCTCCACGCTGTATCCCGACTCATGGTCGGTCATGTCGCGCCATTCAAGCAACAGCGAGGCTGACTCGCGCTCCGCGGCACGCAGCGCCTGGGGCACTTTCAGGAAATACTCCGACTGCTCCGCACTGATGCTGTTGATGTAATGCTCGATGTTGACATAGCCGTCGTCCTGCAGTTGCATGGCATCCGCCTTCGCCGGGTCGGTGCCGTTCTGCTCTTCCCACCAGTCGGGCATCCCATCGCCGTCGGTATCGAAGCGGCGTGTGCCCTGCCACAGCCCCCATGTGTCGGGGGCACCGATATCAAGCGTGCGCTCATCGCTGATGATCTCGCCACGCAGTCCGAACGACCGCACGTCGGCCAGCAGCATCCAGTCGAGATTGTCGCGGTAGGGCAACGACGCGCCCACCACGGGAAGCAAATCGTCGAGCAACCCGGAAGCAGCCGTCGTCGGCAGCACGGGATAGTCGAAGGGAGCCGTCTGGAAGGTGGGGCCGCCACCGAACTCATCGTGGCCGATACGCCGTAATGAGAGACGGCCGTCGTGGTTGTCGTCCACTAAATTGTCGTTCTCATAGATGGCATAGCGGCTGTTGGCGCCACTGAAAGCGTTGCTCTTGCCCGTCGGACCGGCGATGAAGACATTGCCCTCGGCATTGGCCTGCGAACTGCCCTCCGAGTCGCCGCCCATGATATAAGCGGCCGTCTTCCAGTTGTAGACGATGTTGTTGACATACTGGTGGCGCCCCTTGAATTTCGGATTGCGCGTATCATTGTGGATATAGAGCGTGCGGTAGATGGTCACACCGCCATCGGTCTGCACCAGTCCGCCGGCGGAATGCCCTAACAGTCCCTGACTGATGATGCTGTTTTGTATCGTGATATTCTGAGGACCGTCGCCACTGATGGAAAAAGTCTCGTCACGCCCCCAGGCCACTGAGCAATGGTCGAAGATCATATCGTGGCCGGAAGCCATCGTCAGCGCATCCTGACCTGAGTCGCCCACCACACCCATGCGCACCCTCAGGTAGCGGCAGATGGTGTTGTCGGCTCCAGAGAAAGACAGACCGTTGCCATAGAGCGTGATGCCCTCGCCGGGAGCCGTCTGTCCGGCAATGTAGAGATTGCGGCTCACCGACACCCGCGACTGCAGGCGGATGACACCCGCCACGTCGAAGACGATGATGCGGTTGGGCAGACTCACGGCATCGCGAAACGAACCGCTCCCGCTGTCATTGAGATTGGTCACATGATACACCGTTCCTGTGCGCCCGCCAACGGCAAAGCGCCCGAACCCCTCGGCTCCGGGAAACGCTAACTGCTGAGCCACCGCGTCGGCACCCACCGACAACAGCGCGAGCAATGTCGCAATGAGTATATGTCTATTCATTTTTCTTAATATGAGGTTTTTCATTTTTCTTAATTATATATAGCGTGACAGATTTTTTGATTTGCATTTCAGTAGATGGCCACCTATCCAGATACAATTTGGGCTCAGACGTTCATCTTTTGCCATCAGAATGACGACCACAACAGGATTTCATCTGCAAATAAAATAAAAAAATCCCATTCTCACATCCGAAAGACTTAGAATCTGTGCCCCTACCCTCCTGCCTTCCATCCAAATATTCCCATTCTCACATCCTCTTAAATCTCCTTTATGCTCCCCTTAAATCTCTTTTATGCTTTTCACAAATCCCCTTTATGTTCCTCTTAAATCTCCTTTATGCTCATCTTAAATCCCCTTTATGCTCCCCCCTAAACCCTCCATTTCCCTCAAAAAACACCAAAAAACAGCCTTCAAATGGACTTTTCAAAAGATTTTGGGCAAAAAACTCTCATAAAATTTGGAGATTCCAATAAAACTCCTTAACTTTGCACTCGCAAAATCGGGATTTAGCGCAGTTGGTAGCGCACACGTCTGGGGGGCGCGAGGTCGCTGGTTCGAGTCCAGTAATCCCGAC
>CADBLU010000144.1 GCA_902795605.1 uncultured Prevotellaceae bacterium
TCTGCCCCTGCAGGAAGACTACGACAATGCCGGCCTGCAAGTGGGATTGACAGAGACGGAAGTGTCAGGGGCATTATTGTGTCTTGACGTGACAGAGGAAGTGGTGGACGAGGCACAGGAGAAAGGGTGCAACCTCATCGTTTCCCATCATCCTCTCATCTTCCGTCCCTTGAGATGCGTCTCCGACCGCAATATGGTGCAGCGTTGTGTGATGAAGGCCATCACCCGCGGCATCACCATCCTCTCTATGCACACCAATCTCGACAATGCCGAGGGGGGTGTCAACTACAAGATGGCGGAGAAGATGGGGCTCACAGACCTCAGTATGCTCGCCCCCAAGACTGTGGACGGCATGGTGGGGGGCAGCGGTGTGGTAGGCTGTCTGCCACAGCCCATGAGCGCGCGCGATTTCGTGGAGATGCTCAAACGTGTCTTCGGTGTGGCCTGCGTGCAGGCCAATGCCCTGCTTGAGCGCGACATCCGCAAGGTGGCGCTGTGTGGCGGGGCAGGGGCATTCCTGCTCGGCGATGCCTTGGCATCGGGTGCCGACGCCTTTGTCACCGGCGAGATGCACTACCATGAGTTTTTCGGCCATGAGCAGCAGATACAGATTTGTGTCATCGGCCACTACCAGAGTGAGCAATACACCCCAGAGATATTCCAGAAGATCATTGAGGAGCGGTGTCCCGGCGTCAGGTGCTGTCTGGCACAGACCCACACCAATCCCATCATCTATTTATAGAGACCCGGCGACTGTCGCCGTGACATACAAGTAAGCAACAGAAACCAATAAAGAAGTATGGCAAAGAAAGAACCCACAGAGATGACAGTGGAGGAGAAGCTGAAGGCGCTGTATAACCTTCAGACTACCCTGTCGCAGATTGACGAGAAACGGGCGCTCCGCGGCGAGTTGCCTCGTGAGGTGCAGGACATGGAGGATGAGATCGCCGGCTTGCAGACCCGTATTGAGAAGATAGAGAATGAGATAGAGGAGTTCCGCGCCGCTATCACGATGAAGAAAGGCGAGATAGCCGATGCACAGAGGCATGTGGACCACTATAAGGATCAGCTCAACGATGCCCGCAACAACCGCGAGTATGACATGCTGAGCAAGGAGATTGTCTTCCAGGAACTTGAGATTCAGCTTTGCGAGAAGAAGATCAAGGAAGCCCTTGCGAGAATAGAGGAGCGCCAGGCGCTTCTGCAGCAGAACCGTGAGCAGATGGCCGACCGCATGCAGGTGCTGGAGGAGAAGAAGGGCGAACTCGACTCTATCATGCAGGAGACCCGTGAGGAAGAGGAGAAACTGAAGGAGAAGGCCCGTCTGCTGGAGGCGAAGATTGAGGAGCGTCTGCTCACCAGTTTCAAGCGCATCAGGAAGAATGCCCGCAATGGTCTTGGCGTGGTGTATGTGGAACGTGACGCCTGCGGCGGCTGCTTCAACAAGATTCCGCCACAGCGCCAGCTCGACATCAAGATGCACAAGAAGATTATCGTCTGCGAATACTGCGGACGTATCCTTATCGACCCCGAGCTCGCCGGTGTGAAACCCGCCGAGACAGAGGAGAAAACTAAGAAAACAACGAGAAAAAGCGGCAGCAGGACTTCGAAGACCAAGGCTGAGAAGAGTGAGGAATAACCTCCACCCGCGCTTTTTATGATGCGCGCCGACGACTGGCATGAGAAAGGCCGGCCGTCGGCGCGTTTTTTTGTGATGAGAGCGTGGTGTCAGTTAAAAAAGATAAAACGCTTTGGCGTTTGCTGCTTTTTCCCTATATTTGTATGCTTTTTCGCAGATAGCTGATTTCAAGGGAAAACACCGATATATGTCTAACTAAAACAACATCTTATGAAAGACCTAAAAATGTACATCAACGGAAAGTTCGTTGAGAGTAAGTCAGGAAAATGGATTAATGTGCTCAACCCCTCTACCGAGGAAGTCATCAGCCGTCAGCCCGAAGGCACTGTCGAGGAGGTGGACGAGGCCCTCGACGCCGCTGCCGCCGCCCAGAAGGCATGGGCGAAGACACCGGCCATTGAGCGTGCGGCCTATCTGAAGAAGATGGCCGACGGCATCCGTGCCCGCCGCGACGAGTTCGTCGAGATTATCATGCGCGAGCAGGGCAAGACCCGCGGATGGGCTTCTGTGGAGGTGGATGTCACAGCCGACTATTTCGACTATATGGCCACCTTCGCCCGTTCTATCGAGGGCGAGATTATCCCCAGCGACCGCCGTGGCGAGACCATCATGCTCTTCAAGGAGCCCATCGGCGTGGTGGCAGGCATCCTTCCCTGGAACTTCCCCTTCTTCCTCATCGCCCGCAAGGCCGGTGCCGCCCTCATCACCGGTTGCACGATAGTCATCAAGCCTTCGCAGTTGACACCAGAGAACTGCTGTGAGTTCGCCCGTGTGGTTGACGCCACCGGCCTGCCCGCCGGCGTGTTCAACGTGGTCACCGGCAAGGGCTCCGTGGTGGGCAACGCGATGGCCGCCAGTCCCAAGATCGGCATCGTCAGTGTCACGGGCAGTGTGGGCGCAGGCGAGAGCATCATGAAGGCTGCCGCCGGCAACATCACCAAGGTGTCGCTCGAGTTGGGCGGCAAGGCTCCGGCCATCGTCTTCCCCGACGCCGACCTCGAGGCTGCGGCACAGTGGGTGGTCGACTCGCGCATCGGCAACAACGGCCAGATCTGCAACAACGCGGAGCGTGTGTATGTGCACAAGGACATCAAGAAGGAGTTCACCGACATTCTCGTACGCAAGATGGAAGCCGTGAAGGTGGGCGATCCCTGCCAGGACGACACCGTCGACATGGGACCGCTGGTAGAGCAGCGTGCCCTGGAGAGTGTGGAGGCCAAGGTGGCCAACGCCATCCGTCAGGGTGCCAAAGTGCTCTGCGGCGGAAAGAGAGTGGGAGAGAAGGGCTACTTCTATGCAGCTACCGTGCTCGACAACGTGACTCAGGATTTCGACATCGTGCATGAGGAGACCTTCGGACCCGTGATTCCTCTTGTGGAGTTTGAGGATATCGACCAGGTCATCGCCTGGGCCAACGACGTGGAGTATGGCCTTGCCTCCTCAGTGTTCACCAAGAGCATCGATATCGCTGCCAAGGTGAGCCGCGAACTGGAATTCGGCGAGGTGTATATCAACCGCGAGCATTTCGAGGCCATGCAGGGATTCCACGCTGGCAAGAAGAAGAGCGGCATCGGCGGCGCCGACGGCAAACACGGCGTGGAGGAGTATCTCTCCACCAAGGTGGTCTATCTGGACACTCACTACGAGTAAGGCGATCTCTGCTCCAGTATTCCGGCATCCGGGAGGCGCTCTTGAGGCTTCCCGGATGCCTCGTTTTTAGGGGGATGGCAGCGTCATGGCATGGCGGAAGACGCTCTTGCTGAGGCTCTTCTTAAAATAGTTTTCTTTTTCTTTTGTTTTTTGCCCGAAAAAGTCTATCTTTGCTCGGAATGTGGGAATGTGCGGCCAGCCTGTCGCTTCGGCCGCGCGCAGCCCCCTTAATTTGTCAGACTACTAACTGGACTATTATGAAAAAATTTGTTGTCATTGCAGGTCTGCTGGCATTTTCGGTGCTGGCACATGCGATTACGAGGAACAAACTGGTGACGTATGCCAGTTCGCTCGACGGACTGAAGAAGGAACAACTCAAGACCGCCGCCTATAATCTTATGAAAAAGCATACAGCGAAATCTTACGGCAGTGGGAAGGACGGCACGTGGTGGTGCTTCTATGAGACCGACCGCATCCCTTCGACCAACGAATGTATTAACCGCTACAGTGCCCGTCAGTTTTATTTCACAAGCCAGAACGGCAAGGCGATCAGTGGCATGAATATCGAGCATTCTTTCCCGAAAAGTTGGTGGGGAGGAACTGAAAACAATGCCTATAAAGATCTGTTCAACCTCTATCCTTCCGACACGCAAGCCAACTCCACAAAGAGCAACTATCCGATGGGCGTGGTGGTGACTGTGAGTTCTGAAGAGGAAGGCTACGACAAGGTGGGTACAGGTGTCATCGACGGCGAGAGCGGCACACGGTGTTGGGAGCCGGGCGACAGATACAAAGGCGACTTTGCCAGGGCATACATGTATATGGCCACCACCTATCAGGACCTGACGTGGAGTGGAGTGCAGGGCAAGCAGCAACTTCAAAGCGGCGCCTGGCCCACGCTGAAGAAATGGGCATATACCCTCTATCTGACATGGCTCAAGGCTGACCCCGTGGACAAGTTGGAGACCGACCGCAATGATGCCGTCTACAGCCTGCAGAACAACCGCAACCTGTTTGTGGACTATCCTTATCTGGCTGAGTATATCTGGGGCGACAGCATCAACGTGCCCTTCCACCCCGCCACCTCCATCACCACGGCATCGGACGATACGAGATACAACGGCGGCTCCGGTGGCCAGGGCGGTGAAGAGGAGACCGGACCTGAGGCTCCCGTCTTCTCCCTCGATGGCGGCAATTATTATGACGCACAGACGGTGACCATCACCTGCTCCACACCCGGTGTGACCATCCTCTATACCACCGACGGCAGCGCGCCCGCCGACAACGGTGTGGTATACAATGGCGCCATCGAGGTGACGAAGACCACGACAATCAAGGCCGTGGCCGTGGACGACAAGGGCAAGGTGAGCGAGGTGACGACGGCTGTCTACGTGATAGGTTCGATGGAGGTAGGATTCAAGGAGACCTTCGACCTGTGTAGCGGCACCGGCGGCAACGACGGGAAGTTCTCGGGTTCCGTGGCCTCCAGCGCCCAGGACTTCAAGCCTGACAATGAGGGATGGACGGCTGCCAGCGTGATGGGCGGCAAAGAGTGCGCCCGCTTCGGCAGCAGCAGCAAGCAGGGTATTGTCACCACTCCCTCGTTCACTGTCAACGGCACCATGGTCTTCAGTTTCAAGGCTGCTCCGTGGGACAAGGACGGCAGCGACCTGAATCTGACGGTGAACGGCAATGCCACCCTGTCGGAGACCTCGCTGACCATGACGCAGGGTGAGTGGACCACCTACACGCTGACGCTCACCGGCAACGGCGACGTGACGGTCACCTTCACTCCCGCCAAACGCTTCTTCCTCGACGAGGTGTGCGCCTTCAGCGAGACTGTCGACATCTTGCTGGGCGACGTCAACAGGGACAAAGATATCAATGTGACGGATGTCATGCTGGTGGTCAAGTATATCCTCGGCAACCAAATGTCGGACTTCTATGAGGAGAACGCCGACCTGGACGGCGACGGCTCCATCAGCGTGACCGACGTGATGCTCATCGTGAAATACATCCTCGGTCAGTAGGAGAGTGAAAAACGTCGGGGGCATGTCGGCAGACACGCCCCCGACGTTTTTTCGTTTGTCACACTGATATTTTTGCGGTGCTTGGTCGTTTGGGTGTTTGGTCGTTTAGTCGTTTGGGTATTTAGGCATTATTATTGCGAGTCGTGGGGTAATGTGGTCTTGTATCCGTCAGTGACATTGGCTTTTTCGATATGTGTCTTCTCAAATCCAATAATTGAAATCAATGAGAAACTTAAATAGTGATATGAAGAACCACGAAATATTTATCAGCTATTCCAGAAAAGACTTGCAGCAAGTGATTTCCATCCGTGATGAGATCAAAGAGAAAATCGGTGCGGAGTCGTGGATAGACATCAAAGGAATAGAAAGCGGAGATCAGTTTATCAACAAGATTGTCGGTGCCATCGACAAAGCCAAGGTGGTGCTGTTTATGGTGTCGGAGGCTTCCATGAAGTCGGAGTATGCCCAAAGGGAGGTGATGTATGCCAAGAACAGCGGTAAGAAAGTCGTCCCTGTCATCTTGGACAACAGTCAGCTGCAAGGCTGGTTCCTTTTTCTGTTTGGTGTCGTGGACTATATCGACATCAACAACCCGAGGCAGAAGGACAAGTTCTTTGAGAATATGCGGGGCTGGCTCGGTCTGGCAGACAATGACGAGGGACCGGTGGACTTGTTTGATGTGGGCCTGCATTATTATCTGAAGCATGATTACCAGGTGGCACTTGACTGGCTGATGAGGGCCGCCAAGTATGAATATGCCGATGCCCAATACTACATAGGACTCTGCTATTGTTTCGGACATGGTGTTGACATCGACTATAAAAAGGCGAAGGAATGGCTGATGAAAGCCGCGTCGCAGAATCACGCTGACGCAGAAGAGAACATCGGCTTGCTCTACAAGCATGGACTGGGAGTAAAAAGGGATAGCAGGGAAGCGCTGAGATGGTATCGGAAGGCATGGGGGCATGGCAGTCTGTCCGCGCAATATGACATCGGCAAATGCTATTATTTTGGTCGGGGGGTCGACATCGACTACCAGGAGGCGGTGAGATGGTTTGCTATGGCTGCAGAGAATGGTCTTGCGAAGGCTATGGCGAGTCTGGGCTATTGCTATTTTGAGGGGGAGGGCGTCCCTGTCGACTACAAGAAAGCGCTTTATTGGTTTGAGAAGTCAGGGGGCTCTACTGCCTCTTATCATATCGGTTACTGCTACTACCATGGCTTGGGGGTGAAAAAGAACTACAAGAAAGGCGTCAGTTGGTTTGAGAAAGCCATCAAGACCAACCATGCGGCATCGGAATATTATTTGGGCCTTTGTTATTATTACGGATATGGCGTGAAACGGAATTTGTCTGCTGCCATAGTCCATTTCAGGAAGGCTGTGAAACAAGGGTATGAGGAGGCCCGCGAAATCCTTAAAGCCATCGACAAAGATGCGGGAGAGGTGCCTCCGGAGAAATTTACTATTTTATGATTATCATTTTATGATTATCATTTTTTGATAATTATGAAAAAAGTGCGGACTTTTGTGTAGTTATTTTTACGGTTGTGCGTCTAAAGGGTAAAATCATCAGAACAGAACGGCAATGACAACAGCAGAAAAACAGTTTGCGCAGACGATTACAGAACACAAGAGCACCATCTACACTGTGTGCTACATGTTCTCCAAGGACTCCGACGAGGTGAATGACCTCTTCCAGGAGACGCTGGTCAACCTTTGGCGTGGGTTTGATGGCTTTGAGCATCGCAGCGACATCCGCACATGGATCTACCGCGTGGCCCTCAACACCTGTATCTCTCTCGACCGGAAACGCCGGCGGATGCCCGTCGTCTCCCTCACCATGGACATCAACTTGTTTGAGGACAACGATGCCGACACGAAGCAGGTGGACATGCTCCACCAACGCATCTCGAAATTGAAGCCATTCGACAGGGCCATCGTCCTGCTGTGGCTGGAGAACCTCTCCTACGAAGAGATCGGGCAGATTGTCGGCATCTCTGCCAAGAACGTCAGCGTCCGCCTGTTCAGGATCAAAGAGCAGTTGAAACAAATGTAGAACCCTTTAAAACCGTAAGAATCATGAACACCGAATTTGAAGATATGCGTGAGCAGTTGAACATCCTGAAGGAGAAGCTCCAGAGGCAGGCCATCGTCAACGACCAGATCTTCCGCCGCTCGATGAAGCGCAGCGTCTTAGGCATCAACCGCCGCTACACCGTCATCTCCATCCTTTGCCTCCTCATCATTCCCTATTCCTACTGGGCTTTCGTCGTGCTCAATGGAATGTCGATCTACTTCTTCATGGCCACCGCTCTCATGATGCTGTTCACCTTTGGCTACACAGTCTACAACGGGTACCATCTCAACCGTCGGCTGATGGAGAAAGACATGGTGGAGGCCCGCTCGAAGGTGGCCCGCGCCAAGAAGCTCGACCAAGACTGGCTGAAGATAGGCATCCCGATGACTGTCGCCTGGCTCTCTTATTTCGTCTATGAGGAGTACCGCATCTTCGACGGAGGCGACTGGAAGATTCTCGCTGGCATCTGTGTGATCAGTGCTGCCGTGGGTGGTGCCATCGGAATGAAGATACACCTGAAGATACAAGACGAGTACGAGCAGATTCTCGACGAGATCGACGACTTCACCAAGGAGTCATAGCCCCGCCATGCGAACAACGCCAAGGGGGTGTGTCCAGACCGGACACGCCCCCTTGGCGTTGTTGTCAGAAGAAGTCGGGAGGGATACAGGTCAGTCGGCGTAGTAGGCGGCCCAGTCCACGAGGTCTTCTCTCACGTATCCCACCTTGCCCTTGATGCTGATCTTATACCATCCTTTGATTTTCCCGAGGCAGTCGAAGACGCAGTCGGGATAATCTTTGTCGGTGTCCTCCTCAGTGATTTGGGCGACGACGGCATATTTCGTCGACGGTCCCTTCCTCACGTTGAGGTTGCCTTTGACACCATCCTGGCGATATACGAATCCCTTTCCTTTCTCAGGAGTCCATATTTCCACACGGTAGCCTTTCTTGGGCACCTCCTCCTCCCAGTCCAGGGGGTTGGCGATGTAGGTGGTGGCTGTCTGCCGCATATAGCGGCCCACGAGCATACCCTCGCTGTTGACCACTACCTTCATGCTTTCCTTTTGAGCATAGGCGGTGAACATACCCATCATGGCGATAAGCAATAGCATAAATCTCTTCATAGTCTCTCTTTTTAAGTTAGTATTCGAAAATATCTGTTATATTAAATCTTGTCCGGATGGACGTTTGTCTCAAGAACAATAGGTGTCAGAGGCCGCGGGCCTTCCACACCATCTCCTTGGCGGCGTTGATTTCCTGGAATTTCTTCTCAGCCGCCTTGCGCACGTCGTCGCCCAGGGCCGACACGCGGTCGGGGTGGTGGGCGAGGGCGAGCTTGCGGTAGGCCTTCTTCAACTCTTCGTCGGAGGCATCAGGCGACACGCCGAGCACCTTATAGGCATCGTTGAGAGAGAGGCCGCTGCTTCCGCCGTAGTTGTTCCCGCCTCCGTAGTTGTTTCCTCCGCCATAGTTGTTCCCTCCGCGGTTGTAGTTCCCGCTGAGGTGCAGCATCGAGTCGACGTCGCTGCGCTGTATCCTCATATATTGGGCCACCTCATAGAGGGCCCGCAGCTCTGCCTCGGGCACAGTGCCGTCGGCCTTGGCAATTTCTATGAGGAAGGCGACCAGCTGTAGGCGCTCACTGTAGCTGAGGTTGGCGGCAATCTGATAGCACACCTGCCTGATCTGGTTGCGGTATTGCATCGGACTGACGGCCTCCATGCGTTTCTGCTCCTCGAAGAGTCGTATGAGGATTTCGTTGCCCTGCTGTTCCGCCTCTGGTCCGAAATTGTTGCGGAGGAAGGCTCTCACGAATTCCATCTCGGAGTGCATCACCTTGCCGTCGGCCCTGATGATGTAGGAGGCCAGCAGCAGCATAGAGAAGAGGAAACTGTTGCGTTGTCCCTGTTCGTAGTTGCCGCCGGCTGTCTGTCCGCCAGCGTCGTTGCTGTCGCCATCAACGAGTGAGTCGATGATGCTTCCGATGAAAAAGCCGGCGAAACCACCGAGGGGTGGGGCCATCATAAATCCGAGTGCTCCGCCTATCCATTTGAATATACCCATCTCTTCTGAATGTATTTCGTTATGTCAAATATTTTCGTAGTTTGGAATCTCTTTTAAGAATAAATATTTTTGATGCTCATAGTCCATCTTGCAGCAATAGTGCTGCATGCCGTTGCTCACCATCAGATAGTCGACATGCAGGAGCATGTTGTAGACGGAGATCTGGTCGAACACCTTCTGGGTGAGGGCGATGGTGGGAGCCTTGTATTCGATGATCATCCGCGGCTCGGCCTGCATGCCATAGAGCACACTGTCGCAGCGGAGCCGTTTCTGGCCCACGGCGAGCTCCACCTCATTGGCCATCATCGAGGCAGGGTAGCCCAGATGCCCGGTGAGGTAGTGCACGAAATGCTGCCGCACCCATTCCTCGGGTGTCAGTGCGACATACTTGCGGCGCAAATCGTCGAAAATCATACTGCGTCCGGCAGTTTGCCTGATTTTTGTGGCGTATGGAGGCAGGTTGAGTCGATACATTTTATTATCTTTGCAACTGCAAAGATAGTGCAAACCGAATGCAATGCAAAATAAAAACGTAGTTTTATTTTCATTGCTGAGGCGCAGCCTATCTTCGGGCCCCGCCCAAAGAGGAGAATCTAGTAATCCTAGGAAATCTAGTAATCCTAGTAATCCTAAAAATCCTTGGGGCAGCTGCCCCTGAACCTCAAAACCGTTAGAAAATGGCTAACAAGCAGAACGTGGACGCGATCATGAGCGACCTCAAAGCCCGCAAGTTTAAGCCCGTCTATATCCTGATGGGCGAGGAACCTTATTATATAGACCGGATCTCGGACTATATAGAGAACCGTGTGATGTCGCCCGAGGAGCGCGACTTCAACCAGACGGTGGTCTACGGTGTGGACACCCATGCCTCGCAGGTGGTCGACATGGCCCGCCGTTTCCCCATGATGTCGGAATATCAGGTGGTGATTGTGAAGGAGGCGCAGAATGTGAGAAACTGGGACAAACTGGAGAAATATCTGGAGAAACCTCTCGAGACCACCATTCTCGTCATCTGCTACAAGCACGGCACGATGGACTCGAGGAAGAAGTTCATGAAACTGGCTGCCGCCAAGGGCGTGGTCTACCAGAGCGACCGCCTGCGTGAGAATGCCATTCCCGCTTTCGTCGACGACTATGTGAGGTCGAAGAATGGTCAGATAGACAACAAGTCGAAGCAGATGATAGCCGACTTCATCGGGTCGGACCTGTCGAGGATCACCTCTGAGATTGACAAGGTGCTCCTCTCGATGCCCGACAGCCAGAGGGTGATCACGCCCGAGGTGGTGGAGAAGGAGATAGGCATCAGCAAGGACTACAACATGTTTGAGCTCCGCAGCGCCATCATCGACAGGGATATCTTGAAGGCCAACAGGATAGTAAAATATCTTGACAACAATCCCAAGACGGCTTCCATCTACGCTTTCCTGCCCGGATTGTTCAGCTTTTTCCAGAACCTGATGGTGGCTCACTACACCGACCGGTCGGAGAGGGGAGTGATGACCGCCCTCGGATATAAGTCGGAATGGTTTGTGAAAGACTATATGAAAGCCCTGCGGATGTTCAGCGCCATGAAGACAATGCAGATCATTCACCAAATTAGAGTCATCGACGGTAAAAGTAAGGGTATAGACAACCCCAACACCACCCCTGGAGACCTGTTGAAGGAGCTTGTCTACTTCATTTTGCACTGAAAAAGCACCGATTTCGGCCGAAAAACCGCTTTTCCGTGTCTAAAACGCACCAATTCCATGGTGCGTTTTTTTATGCCTAAGTGGCACGGGCACAAAAGATTTGGCTCGATTTCACCCTCTCAAAACTTCCATTTTCGGTCGGCGCTCGGGCTGTCGTGAGTAAAATTGAAAAAATGCCGATTTTTCGAGATTTTAGAGTTGTAAAACCAATCGATTTAGATTTTTTAACGTTTACAAATTTTAAGTTTCGGTCTGTAAATTAACAAGTGTTTAAATTTGTAAATGTAAATCAGTGAGAAATTTACAAAACAAAAGTGTGGTTTTGAAATGTGAATATTTGAATTTAAAAATGTAAATGTATATTTATGCAAACGTGAATATTTATTGTAAGTGATTAAAAACCAAGCATATATAGTAAAATGATAAAGTAAAGAACGAAAATATTCGTCATTTTTGTAAAATAAGCGTCAAAATGGCGGTTTTTGCGCTCTAAATTATAGTAATAAACCATTGAAACCCAATAATATAGTTTAAAATGATTAAAGTTTTTATAAGGTACGATTTCGTATAGTTTTTTCTTATTTTCTATCCGGTTTAAAAATGTGTTTTAGAAATGTAAAACTACCCTGTATTTTACGTTTTAAGATTTCGAATTGTTTATTAAAAAAAATTATCAAATCGCTTGCATATATCGAGAAAAAGGTTTAACTTTGTAAAATCTTAGAGAAAATAGCTCTGAGAGGGCTATAGAGCGTATGAAAGATAGAATCAGACAGATCATGGAGTCACAGAAGATGACCCAGCAGAACTTCTCGCAGTTTCTCGGAATCTCTTCCGCGGCGCTCAGCAGCATCTTCAATGGCAGGACAAAGCCGACACTGAATATTGTCGAAGCCATCCATAAGAAGTTGCCTCAAGTGAACATGCTTTGGTTGCTCTATGGTGAGGGAGAGTCGCTCAGTCCCTCGACGGTGGGCGAAACCACTCAGCCAGAGCCTGTTGAGAGAAGACAGGGAGGCCTGCAGTTCGACTTCGAGGATGCGCCTCAGGAGCCAGTAAAAACCCCTTCGGTGCATGCACGCAGGACGGTGAAAGAGCCGGCGGACGTAGCGGAGACGATGAAAAATCCTGACAATGCGGTCAGGCATATCATAGAGATTAAGGTATACTACGACGATTTGACCTACGAGTCGTTCGTTCCAAAGAGACAGTAACACATATTCTATTAATATACATTTCCAATCAATCAATTATTTTTATTGGGCGTAGGCTTCGAGATTTAGCCTCATACGTCGATGTTTTCAACAACGGATAACATTTCTTCGGATTACGGGCTTCACTTCAAGGTGACAGCCCGTAGTTTTTTTTGTTTTTCTCGCTTCTTTCCTATGTCAGTTCCGGGTTTTTTACTACTTTTGTGGTATGATGAAAAAATATAAGTTAGACTTGGAACTTGTGTCGGTAGAGCGGTTGGGCGACCGCTATGTGCTGATGCGTCTCACCTCTGGCGAGCCACTCCCCGACATGCTTCCTGGTCAGTTTGCCGAACTGCTTGTCGAGGGTTCGCCCTCTACTTTTCTCCGTCGCCCCATCTCTATTTGCTATGTCGACAGAGCCCTCAACGAGGTGTGGTTTCTCATCGCTATGGTCGGAAACGGCACTCGCCAATTGGGAAGCCTGCGAAGAGGCGGTTTTCTTAACTGCATCGTACCCCTGGGCAATGGCTTTTCTATGCCCAAGTCGGCCTCTGAGCGAGTGCTGCTCATAGGTGGTGGAGTGGGGGTGGCTCCCTTGCTTTTCCTGGGCGACAGTCTGCGCCGGAGCGGTGTTGTTCCCACCTTCCTTTTGGGTGCACGCACAGCTTCCGACCTGGTGCTGCTCGATCGTTTTGAGGCTGTGGGCCGTGTGCTCCTCACCACGGAGGACGGTTCGGCCGGAGAGCAGGGATATGTCACCCAGCACAGTGTGCTCCAGGCGGAGGCGTTCGACCGCATCTGCACATGCGGTCCCAAACCCATGATGCTGGCCGTGGCACGTTATGCCAAGGCGCGCGGTATCGAGTGCGAGGTGTCGCTTGAGAACAAGATGGCTTGTGGCCTGGGAGCCTGCCTGTGCTGTGTGGAGAACACCGTGGCGGGCCATGTGTGTGTATGTAAGGAGGGACCGGTGTTAAATATTAATCAATTGTTATGGCCCATCTAAGTGTAAAAATAAATGACATGGTTCTGAAGAACCCTGTCATGACAGCCTCCGGCACCTTCGGCTATGGACTGGAGTTTGCCGATTTCATCGACTTGAGTCAGCTTGGCGGCATCATCGTCAAGGGTACCACCCTTCATCCTCGTGAGGGCAACGCCTATCCGCGGATGGCAGAGACATCGATGGGGATGCTCAACTGCGTAGGTCTGCAGAACAAGGGCGTCGACTATTTTTGCAGTCATATCTATCCTCAGGTGAAGGACCTCGGCACACACGTGATTGTCAACGTGAGCGGTTCGTCGCCCGACGACTATGCCGAGTGTGCGGCGCGCGTCGACGCACTGGAGCACATCCCTGCCATCGAACTCAATATCTCGTGCCCCAATGTGCGGCAGGGAGGCATGGCTTTCGGGGTGACGGCATCAGGCGCCGCCTCGGTGGTGCGTGCCGTGCGTGAGCGCTATCACAAGACCCTTATCGTGAAACTCTCGCCCAATGTCACCGACATCGCCGAGATCGCCAGGGCCTGCGAGGCAGAGGGAGCAGACAGCGTGTCGCTCATCAATACGCTCATGGGCATGGCCGTCGACATCGAGAATCGTGTGCCCCTGCTCAGTATCGGCACAGGAGGCCTCAGCGGGCCTGCAGTGATGCCTGTGGCCCTCCGCATGGTGTGGCAGGTGGCCAAGGCCGTGAAGATTCCTGTCATCGGTCTGGGCGGCATTTCCACCGCCGAGGATGCCATTGCTTTTCTCATGGTGGGTGCGACGGCCATCGAGGTGGGCACGGCCAATTTCATCGACCCTGCGGTGACGATGAAGATCCGCGACGGACTCGACAGTTGGCTCGACCGCCACGGCTGCGCTTCGGTACAGGAGATCATCGGTGTGATCAAGTGATGCGGGACACACTAAAAATTTGAGGGCGGCAACCCGCCGCCCTCAACCAACACAAAAACTAAACTAGACTTAACTAAATTAATTCGGATTTTCACAAACCCGTGTTAATCGCTTGCAAACATATTAAATTTTTCCCGATTTACCTTACTTTTTGTATGGTTCGGAACAAAATTTTTGAATTATTAACACTTTTGTGGAAGTAAAGTTGTCAAAAGTTATAATCTGACGGTTCTGGACATGAGTAAGTGGTCGAGCACGACCATGGCCGCCATGGCTTCTACGACGGGCACCGCACGTGGCAGCACGCAGGGGTCATGCCTCCCCTTGGCCTTGAAGGTGGTGGGAGCCCCTGTCAGGTCGACAGTGGCCTGCTCCTGCAGGATGGTGGCGACAGGTTTGAAGGCCACCCTGAAATAGATGTCCTCGCCGTTGCTCACACCGCCCTGGATGCCTCCGCTGTGGTTGGTGACGGTGCTGATGCGGCCTCCTTGTTCCACGAAGACGTCGTTGAGCTCGCTGCCGCGCCTGGTGGCGCATCCGAAGCCCTCGCCGTATTCGAATCCCTTGGCGGCGTTGATGCTGAGCATGGCACCGCCCAGGGCGGCATGCAGTTTGCCGAACTCCGGTTCGCCCAGTCCCGCGGGGCATCCGCTCACCACGCAGGTGATGATGCCACCGATGGTGTCGCCCTGCTCCTTCACCTCAAGGATGAGGTCGGCCATCTGCCGCGCCTTCTCCTCGTCGGGGCATCTCACGTCGTTGGTCTCCGTTTTCGACAGGTCGTAGAGGTGGTAGTCGCGGTCGAGCGCGATGTGCCCCACCTGCGAGGTGTAGGCCTTCACGGTGATGCCCTGCTGGGCGAGGACCATTTTTGCGAATGCCCCTCCTACGCATCTGCTAATGGTTATTCGCGCCGATGTTCTGCCACCTCCCCGGTGGTCTCTGATACCGTATTTTTGCTGGTAGGTATAGTCGGCATGCGAGGGCCGGAAGAGGCATCTCATGTTCTCATAGTCTTGAGAATGGTGGTTGGCATTGCGCACGAGGAAGCCGATGGGCGCCCCCGTGGTCTTCCCCTCAAAGATGCCGCTGAGCAGTTCCACCTTGTCGGCCTCGTTGCGTGCCGTGGTGAGTCGGCTCTGCCCCGGCCGGCGGCGGTCGAGTTCATTCTGGATGAATGCCATGTCGACGTCGATGCCGGCAGGCATGCCGTCGACCACGCCGCCCACCCCCTCACCGTGGCTCTCGCCGAAGGTGGTGAGTGTGAAGATATGTCCGAAAGTATTTCTCATGACGGTAGGGTGAGTTAGCCGTTTCCGCAACCGCCGCATCCGCCGTCGCCGCAACCGCCACAGTCGCCGCCGTCGCTGCCACAGCCTCCGCAGCCACCGCATCCGCCCTCACCGCTGAGGATTTTGGCCATGCGTGCTATCTCCTGGTTGGTGGCGGGACGGCTCTCGAGCACCTCGCCCTTGAAGTTGAGGTCGAGTCCGGCATAGGGGTGGTTGAGGTCTACGGTCACCTGCTTGTCGCCGATTTCCATCACGCGGGCGTTGAAGCGCATGCCGTCTTCGTTCATGAGCGGCACGATGGCTCCCTCATAGATGAGTTTTTTGTCGAGGCGGCCGTCGGGCATGAAAATCCTCTTGTCGAGTTCCACGATGCGCTCTTCGTAATAGTCGCCGTAGGCATCCTCTTTCCCGATGATGAAGTCGAAGGTGTCTCCTTTGGCGAGAGGAGCCAGTTGCTCGTCGAGCATCGGCAAGGTCATTCCCATGCCGCTGATGAAATGGAAAGGTCGTCCCTCGGGAGTCTCCTCGATGAGCTGCCGCTCTCCGTCGATGGTGGTGTATAGCCTGTAGGCCACCACGATGTACTTGTTGTCTTTGTTGATGTCCATAAAATGTTGTGGTTGTAACAGTCTGCAAATTTATAGTATTTTTTCGAGAAACGGGTGTGTAGCAGAGCAAAAAACGTCTGTTGGAAGGAAAGGGAGAGCCGAATCCTCCTTCAAAATGATTGGTTTTTGGACCGTGTCGACCACCACGCAACGAAATTGAAGGTGATTGGAATGATTTTTAGCCTCTGAATGCGCAGAGAGTGTTATCTTTGCGATGTCAAAAGCCTTTATGGCTGTCATAACAAGCATGTGATCTATTAACTGTTCTTTATTCAACCTAAATCTTATGAAGAAATTCTTTACTCTCATGACACTGTTGCTGCTCTGCTCTTCAGGAGTGGGCGCACAGGAACTGTTGCCGCTCGTAGGCAACTGGCGGTTCACCACCGCAGGCAGTCCGTCGTCCGACGGGCAGGTGTATTCCGGCGATGTCACCCTCACCGGCCAGTGGGGCGACATGGGCGGAGCGGCATGGGCCGGCGAGGTGGGTGCCGGCGGCACCCACACCATCACCATCAAGGTGAGCGAGCCCCTGCCTGAGGGCTTCCAGTGGAAAGTCAACTATGTGGACGCCACCGACGACAACGCCCAATATGTGCCTTTCGACGCCGGGCAGACAGAGGTGTCGTTTGTCTTCGACCGCACCTATACGTTCCTCTCGCTGCAGTGGACGAAGTCGGAGTCGGTCACTATCCATGTATTAGGAGTGGAACGCACGCGCGAGGGTGAGGCGCCGCGGCTGAAGTCGCCCGACCTCTCGTTCTCGCCCGCATCGGTGCGTCTCCAGCCGGGCGAGACGTTCACCGCGCCCGTGCTCTCCAATCCTCACGGACTGCCGGTGACCTATTCCTCCACCGCCACTCCCGAGGACTTTGCCGCCGTCGACGCGCAGAGCGGACTGTTGGCGCTGGCAGAGGGTGAGGGCAAGGCTACCGTCACCGCCTCTTTTGCCGGCAACGAGGAGTATGAGGCCGGCAGCGCGTCGTACACCGTCACCGTCCGCGCCAAGGTGGAGGGCGGCATCCCCCTCGTCTATGAGGTGGAGAATACCGCCGCCGACGTCACCCCCGTGCTGCCCTCCCGCAGTGAGGCGCGGCGCATCGACCCTCTGCCCGACCCGCTGGAGTGGTCGGACGGCAGCGGCAGGGTGACCGATTTCGCCGACTGGGCGCAGCGTCGCGGCGAGATTGCCAAGGAGATACAGCACTATGAGATAGGTACGAAACCAGTGGTGGACCCCTCGCAGGTGAAGGCCTCGATGAACGGCAACCAACTGACGGTGGACGTCACCGTTGGCGGCAAGACGCTGCAGTTGACCGCCACCATCTCCTATCCGAGTACGGGCGAGGCCCCCTACGCCCTGATGATCGGCACCAGCGGCATCTCGCTGCCTGCCGCCGTCTACTCCTCGCGGCCTATCGCCACGATGACCTTCTCAGAGAGCCAGGTCAACAGCTACTCGCAGATGGGCTCTGCGGCGGGGCGCGGCAACTATGCCTTCGACAAACTCTATCCCGAACTGACCTCCAACGGAGCCTACAGCGAGTGGGCATGGGGACTGAGCCGTCTGCTCGACGGCCTGCAGCAATTAGGTCCTGAGGTGACCCGCATCGACATGAGCCGCATCGGCGTCACCGGATGCTCCTATGCCGGCAAGATGGCCCTCTTCTGCGGCGCCTTCGATGAGCGTGTGGCCCTCACCATCGCCCAGGAGCCCGGTGGCGGCGGCGCTGCCGCCTGGCGCTACTCGCGCTGGATGAACGCCCAGCCCAACGCCGAGTCGGTGGAGGGTCTCGACAATACCGACTACAACTGGTTCATGCAGAGTCTGCGCGACTCCTACAATGGCAAGAACGTGTCGTATCTGCCTCACGACCATCATGAGCTGGCCGCCATGGTCTGCCCGCGCGCCCTCCTCATGCTCGGCAACCCCGACTTCACCTGGTTGGCCGACCCCTCGGGCTATGTCTCGATGAACGGCGCCATCAAGGTGTGGGAGCAGTTCGGCATCGCCGACCGTGTGGGCTACTCCATCGTGCCGGGGCACGGCCACTGCCAGTTGCCGCAGTCGCAGTATCCTGAGGTGGAGGCTTTCATCGACAAATACCTCCTCGGCAAGGAAGAGGCCGACACCGAGGTGCGCATCGCGCCGAAGTCCTATCAGGACATCGACCTCGACTGGTGGATAGGATGGTGGGGCAACAGAGAGCCGGGTGAGTTCGGCGCCGACCCTGTCGTCTACCAGGGACCAGACCCGGGCACTGAGACCCTCCTTCCCCTTGTGGGCAACTGGGCCAGCAGCGTCAGCGGCAACGCCTCTGCCGACGGCAATGTCTATACCGGCAGTGTGAGGTTCAGCGGACAGTGGGGCGAAGTGGGCGGCCGCGCATGGGGCGCCGACGTCACCGAGGGCACCAAGCATGTCATCACCGTCCACTGTTCGGGCAAGGTGCCCGAGGGCCTGCAGTGGAAGCTGGGCTACAAGGATGAGTATGGCGAGCCCATCGGCGAGACCTACCCCGCCATCGAGGTGGAGGGCAGCGATATCCGCATCACCCTCACCCAGAGTTACTGGTATCTCGCCGTGCAGCGCAAGAGCTCGTCGGCCATCGACCCGCTGAGCGTGCTGTCGGTGACCCGCGACGTCTATCTGACGGAGTTCACCCCGTCGAGTGAGCAACTGGCCATCAAGGTCGACCACGGTGCCGAGATCGAGGGACGGCAGACGAGCGCCAACGGACTGCCCGCCGGCGTGTCGCTCCCCGGCAACTGGGGCGACGTGAAACTGTGGGGCTCCCCCTTCAGCATCACCGACTATCCGCGCTACCGCATCGAACTCGGCAAAGCTCCCGAGAAAGACCAGACGCTGCAGATGTTCATCCGCAACCAGGCACAGGCCGATGCCTACGGAGGCCACTACTATCCTTTCGCCGCCGGACAGACGGTGATGGAGGGGGCTTTCAACCCCGACGACCTCGAGGGAGACAACACCGTGGTGCAGTTTGCCCTGCAGAACATGACGGGCAACCGCGTGGAGACCGTGGTCAGCGACGTGGTGCTCTATACCCCTGAGGGCGAGGCTGTGCACACCGCCGGACTCGTGGCCAACGGATGGAATCCCGCCACTATCACCCCGGCAGGGTCGGAGCCTGTCTATGAGGGCACCGTCCGCTTCACCGAGAAATACGCCTATGTGGGTTACTACAGCGGAAGCGTGGCCACCGGCACCTACCACCACTACACTTTCCACACCGACAGTCCCATCCCGGCGGGATTCCAGATAATCACCGTCATGGGTGAGGATGTGCAGACCATCCCCGTCGAGGCATCCGACAACGAGTATACCTTCGACATCTTCGGCGACTATTCGTTCCTGGCACTGCAGTATACAGCAGAGGATGTGCCGTCGGTGCACTTCACAAGCATCACGCGCCAGGTGCTGGAGATCGACCCCACCGCCATCAGCAACCTCGATGCCGACGACAGCGCAGAGGTGGTGGCCACACAGGTCTACAGCCTCTCCGGACAACCTGTGGGCAGTCTCACTAATGGCGTCAACATCGTCCGCGAGACGCTGAGCAACGGCACCGTGCGCACCCGCAAGGTGGTGGTGAGGCCATGAGCCCACTCCTGCCACACTCCGATGCTCTTGCGGACTTGAGAAATATGAAAGGGAATATGAATATGAAAATGAAAAATAATATCTCTCACTTTTTAATGATTCGAACACTCTCACTGATGGCCGGCATGCTGATGGGCATGCCGGCTCTCGCCGACAACGTGACGCTGACGAGTTCCAACCTGCCTATCGTCATCATCGAGACGGAGGCGGCCATCAACGCCGACGCCAAGGTGAAGGGCACGATGAAGATCATCGGCAACGACGAGGGAAGGGAAAACAGCGTCACCGACGCGCCGCTGGCCTACGACGGGCCTGTGGGCATCAAATGGCGGGGAGAGAGTTCGCTGAGTTTCAACCAGAAGAAGTACACCATCGAGACATGGGACGCCGAGGGCAACGACTCCACCGTGTCGCTCCTCGGCATGCCCGCCGAGGCCGACTGGGTGCTGCTCGCTCCCTACAACGACGTGTCGATGGTGCGCGACGTGTTCGCCTATTATATGTGGAATGAGATGGGCCACTGGGGACCGCGCACCCGCATGTGCGAGGTGGTGGTCAACGGCGAGTATATGGGCGTCTATGCCCTCTGCGAGAGCATCAAGCGCGACAAGAACCGCGTCGATGTGAGCAAGCTGAAGTCTGAGGACCTCACCGGGCGCGACCTCACCGGCGGCTATATCCTGCGCATCGACGCCGTCGACAAGGATGATGTCACCTTCACCTCCAAAGTGAAGGGCATCCAGACGCAGCAGTGGGGCTGGGGCTGGGGCGGCGGCGGAACCACCCAGGCCAATGTCACCTGGACCGTCTTCTATCCCAAGAAGGCCGACTTGCAGGCTGCCCAGAAGGACTACATACAGAGTTATGTCGACACGGTGGAGCTGGCCATCCAGGCCGCCAACTTCAGCGACCCTGAGGAAGGGTATGCCAAATATATCGACACCGGGTCGTTCGTCGACTATTTCATCCACACCGAACTCAGCCTGAATGCCGACGGATTCAAGCGCAGCGCCTATTTCTACAAAGAGAAGGACAAGAAGGACGGCACGAGGGGAAAACTCTTCGCCGGACCGGTGTGGGACTTCAACCTGGCCTATGGCAACTGCAACTTCTGCAATGCCAGCAAGGTGACGGCGTGGGTGCATGAGGGCTGCGAGACCAACCCCACCCCCGTGATGTGGAAGAGGCTCCTCGAGGACGAGAATTTCCGCAACGCCGTGAGGACCCGCTACCAGGCGCTGCGCCAGACCATCCTCAGCGAGGAGTCGATAGACGCCTTCCTCGACAGCTATGCCGCCCTCCTGGCACAGGCCAAAGACCGCCAGTTGCGGAAATACAAGGAGGTGCTCAAGTCGGCCAACGGCGGATGGGACATGAGTCCCACCAGTTTCTATGCCGCCTACCGCGTGTCGACCTACGCCGAGGAGATAGCCACGGTGAAAAGCTGGTTCAGGAAGCGCCTCGCCTTCCTCGACGAGCATCTGCCCGGCCAGGTGGTGAGCAGCGCTATGGCCCCCGACTTCTATGACGTGGGCGTCCGCCTCAGGGGCCGCTCGCTCAAGGTGAGTTCGTCGCGGCCGCTGGCGAGGGTCGATGTCGTAGATGCCCTGGGTACGCTGCTCCACACGCAGACGATGGCCGGCACCAGCGAGGGCAGTGTGTCGCTGCGCGGCATCGGCGGCGGCTTCCGCATCCTCGTATGCTATGCCGAGGACGGTTCGATGGTCTCTCATGGCATGATGGTGAAGTGAATTCAGGCCGAAGATAAGAGGCGGGCCGGAACGGAAACAAAAACTTCTCTTTTTGTTTTGCGTTCCGCCCGCCTTTCATTATCTTTGTAACCTAAAACCGACACTCATGCTACAGATACGCTGCAAAAACCTGAACATCACCCACAGTTTCACCGAGGGCGTCTCGCTCCTCGAGGTCTATCAGACACTGGCCAATGACATCCAACTGGCTTACCCCGTCGTGGCAGCCAAAGTGAACAACACCGCTCAGGGACTCAAGTTCCGGCTCTACCAGAACCGCGACGTGGAGTTTCTCGATGCCAGCGACGATACAGGACTGCGCGTCTATGTGCGGTCGCTGTGCTTCGTGCTCTACAAAGCCACCAGCGACCTCTTTCCGGGCAGCAAGCTTTTCATCGAGCACTCCCTCTCGAGGGGCTACTACTGCAACTTCAAACGGAGGGGCAACGAGCCGCTCACACAGCAGGACGTAGACCGCATCAAGGAGCGGATGCAGGAGATTATCCATCTCGACATGCCCTTCAGACGCAATGAGGCCACCACCGAGGAGGCCATCCGCGTGTTCAGGGAGAGGGGGTTTGCCGACAAGGTGAAGCTGCTGGAGACCAGCGGGCAGATCTACAGCGACTACTATATGCTGGGCGACACTGCCGACTACTACTACGGGCCACTCGTCCCCTCGGCCGGATACCTGAAGGTGTGGGGACTGGAACTCATCTACGACGGCATGCTCCTCAGGGTGCCCGACCAGCACAATCCTCTGCAGGTGGCCGAGAAGGTGGATATGCCCTACACATTCGAACTCTTCGCCGAGAAGACGAAATGGGACATCATCATGCGGCTCTCCAATGCCGGCGACGTCAACAAGGCCATCCTCAAGGGCTACGCCTCCGAACTCGTTCAGGTGAGCGAGGCTTTGCAAGAGAAGAAAATCGTCAAGATAGCCGAGGAGATCGACCGCAGGTTCCGCATGGAGACCGACCCGGTGAGGATTGTCCTCATCACCGGTCCGTCGAGCTCGGGCAAGACGACCTTCACCAAGCGACTCTCCGTGCAGCTGCTCGCCTGCGGACTGCGCCCCATCTCTTTCTCTACCGACGACTATTTCGTCAACCGCGTCGACACACCCCTGCTGCCCAACGGCCAGTATGACTTCGATAATATCAAGGCCGTGGATTGCGCCCTCCTCGAGGACCACCTGGAGAAACTGATGAAAGGTGAGAGGGTGGAGGTGCCCGAATACAATTTCGTCACCGGCATGAGAGAATACAACGGCAAGAAACTCAAACTGCAGGGCGACAACGTGCTCATCATCGAGGGCATCCATGCCCTCAATCCGCTGCTCACGGAGAATATCCCGGCCACAGCCACCTTCAAAATCTTCGTCTCGGCACTCACCAGCGTCTCGCTCGACGACCACAACTGGATTCCCACGCGCGACAACAGGTTGCTGCGGCGCATCATCCGCGACTACAACAAGGGGGCCTACTCGGCACGCGAGACCATCAGCATGTGGCCCAACGTGTGCAGGGCTGAAGAGAAATGGATCCTACCTTTCCAGGAGACCGCAGACGCCATGTTCAACTCTGCCCTCAACATCGAGTTTGCCGTGCTGCGCAACAACGCCGAAATCATCCTCTCCACGGTGCCGAAAAACTGCCCGGAATATGCCGAGGCTCACCGCCTCCTCAAGTTCATCCACTACTTCCTGCCCGTGAGCGACAAGGAAATCCCACCCACCAGCATCATGAGGGAGTTCGTCGGCGGATCAAGCTTCAAATACTAAGAAGACGGCCGGAGGCCGATTAATATTATCGGGCTTGCCCGATGACATGGGTTGGCGAGGGTTGCTTCTCCCATAGCAACCATGATATAAGGGTGTGTCAAAATGAAATCACTTGAACGCGCAACTTACAGATTGTAAGCAAGGAAAACGGCCTGAAAGGCCAGCATCTGTTAGCCCAGGGCAATCGCCCTGGGTATAAGGCAGAGTATTAAAGTCGCCCTGTAAGGGCAAAA
>CADBLU010000145.1 GCA_902795605.1 uncultured Prevotellaceae bacterium
AAGGCGTGGGCACCGTCACGACCAACTTCGTAGCCCCCAAAGCAGGATGGTACGAGATAGAGTGTGCGGGATTCAGTATAAGCAGTGAGGAGGACCACGATGCCTATCTGTTTGCCCGTGTGATTGCTAATAACCAAATCAACACTCCGGAAAGTTCATTTGCGATTCCAACTGAGGGCAAAGATACCTATGGCATGGTGACTCTGGGGAAACAGCCTTACGATGACTATCAGAAAAATAACTACGAGAATTGTCTGAAAGTGGGCAAAGAACTGCTCAATAACAGAGATGATCACAGGCAGAAGGTGTGGGTGCTGGTTTCAAAGGAAGACTCTATGACCATCCGTCTGGGATTCAGGAAAGATACGGCTACTCGGAGCGATCCTGTTACCAGTGGCAACAACATAGGCTATTATGACACCGACTGGGTGTGCGTGGATGACATCCGCGTCTCGTATATGGGTATAGGCCCTGTATTCTTCTTTGAAGACGAAGAGGATTTGAGATACTTGAGTCATGAAGAAGAGGACGCAGAGCGTTTTGCGGCAAACGAATATGCTCCGGCAGTCAAGAGTGGCAGATATGGTGGTTCAGCCAACCTGCAACGCAAGTTTACGAAAGGCGAGTGGAACACCTTCTCGTTCCCGCTGCCCCTTACGGGTGAGCAAGTGCGCAATGCTTTCGGAGACGATTGCGAACTGCTCATCCTTCACAGCATCGGCAACCTGTCGAGCAATGACTGCATCATCGATTTCCAGACGGTCAATCTGGTTACGCTCGACCCCGTTGTCACAGCAGGAAACCTCTACATGCTAAAGCCTACAAAGGAACCTGTCTATGGTGAAAACCCACGCGGCAACATGGCTTACTATTATGACCTCGGCAGGTTGTTCTTCTCTACCAAGGGAGCAAATGAAGATCCCGACTATATTTATCCTGTCATGGACCTGAGTATATTGAAGGGGCAACAACCTGTCGGCTCCTTCGAAGACAAGAACGACGGATGCGGTTATGTCACCTATATCCAGACACCCGGCTTCAGCTCATTCCGCGTCAACGATAACGGCGAGAATACTGTTAATGCTCCCGACGGCAGCTATGCCCCGAAGGGTTCGTATGCCATGAGTGGAGGCAAGATGTATGAACTGAGTCGTGACACACGTATCAAAGGCTTCCGTGGATGGGTAACGCTCACGCACAGCATCTTTGAAGACCCGTCAAGCTCTGCCGCAGGATCTAAAATTGCCATCGACGGTGTCCTCGACGGTGACGCCACCACTGCCATCGACCGTCAGACCATCGTACATGTGAATCCGAGCGCCATCACTGATGTCTATGATTTGTCTGGACGCAAGGTGGGCCCATCTGTAGACTGTCTGCCAAAGGGTATTTACATCGTGAAAGGAAAGAAACTGTTAGTGAAGTGAAAGGAGACGTGATATGAAGAAGAAACTATATTTACAACCCGCTATAGAAGTCATTGACATACGACCTTTTGACTTGCTGCGTACAAGTCCGGGATGGGCAAAAGACGGCAACCCTCCCATAGAAGTTGAAAAAGAGAGTGATGACCCAGAAGATTGGGATGAATTCTTCGACTTGGACTAACAGGAAGACGATTCCCGAAAGATGGAGAATCACCTTACAAAAAAGAGAAGACACCGCATTTTGCATGTGGTGTCTTCTCTTTTTGGGGCTCAATTTCGAGAGGAGTCTCACTTGCCTAATGGGAGTGCAACTCACGGATGCACTCCGTTCAACTGTTTCAGAATCCGAATAAGTCCTCAAATGGCGGCAACTGCTCTATAATTTGTTCGAAAGTGACTTGGCTGTTGTCCGCGTCCTCAAAGAAAATGCGGTCGCTCAGAATACGTATCCTCCTCAACTGCAGTTGTCTTCTGCCGATGGTCCGCCTCTCATCCTCGAACCCGCACCAGTAACGCTGAACATGGTCTAAATGTATATTATCTCTCACTGCGTCTTTTGAGTGCGTGCGGTATGTAGAGAGGTAGTGCTTATTGTTCGCACAGTTGTCCACCCACTCTTCTCCGCCCCAGCGGTATAACTTATCAAAGAGTGCCTTGATAGCCGCGGCAGCACTCTTGTTCTTGAAATACATGTTGGGCAATCCGCCCACTGCCTTCTGGCACAGCAGCGTAAGTATATAGAACATTTTCGCTCCACGGTGCGGCATGTCGAGCCTGACCTCCTCACCACTGTCCTTGACGACAAAAATGTTGTAGTCACCCTCCTTCTTGAAACTCTGCCTTTCCGACGGTCTGACTATGATGGAGAAGTCAGGAGTAGCGATTTCGTTGACGATGCTCTTGCCCATCTTGTCACCGAGCAAGACAAGGAAATGGTATAGGTCAATATCAAGAGTGAAACAGTGGTCTTTAGTTTTAATAGTCATGAGTCAATTTTTTTTAGTTTTTTGATAGTAAGCGATAAAAAGAATACTTCCTGACGAAGTGCGAGAGAAGCAGCCATGAAGGCTCTTGAACTACCTGATGGAACAGGCCTATATACATTTTTGGGGGGAAGGTGGTTTCCTGATTAAGAAACCGATTGGGGGAAGGTATAGCGTTGCCATTAGACAACGTGCGAGAAGATGGGGTGTAATCGATTGCGGAAGCTCTCGGCTGACTCTTGATACGGTCTGATTGCTCGTCTCAATATTTCAAAGAACACTTTCGGACATACTTCCGATATTTAAGGGGTATTAAAGGCCTTTCATGCCTCATAAATACCCCATTTCAAATTTTGCAGTGCGAAGTTACGAAAAATAAATGAGAAAAAAGAATTTTCTTTCTTAAGGATTGTTAACTCGACTTTATCAAGTTGAAATGAGTGTAGGAGTGTGGAAGTCTCCAAAAGTAAGCAAATGCAAAACTTGAGTCACTATTACCAGACCTTCTTGAACAGCTGTGGCATGGCTTTCTCATCTAGGGGTTGAAGGTCCACCAGTTGGAGAGACTTGACCATGTGGAGCGTACCTTGCTTATAAGTCTGGAAATGCTCGGTGGTGAGGTGGTGCTCGTAGGCCTCTTTGTTGCGGTAGATTTCGACAATCCTGATCTTGTTCTCATCTGCTTTCACCTGGTTGGGAAAGATGCAGATGACACCGGGCTCCTTCCTTACAGACTCGGCACCGACGGTCCTCGCCGCTTTGAGATAAGCCTCCAAATGTTGAGGAAACACCTCAATTTCAGCTATCCTGACAATCATCAGTCTCGACTCCAGAAGAGGTTTGATCTCACGCTCGAAAATGCCCCGTTCCACAATCCTGTAATGGGGGCGATAGGCCTCACGGTATTCCGCAGAATGACTGATGGCATACTTACCTAAGGAAAGAATGCTGTCAAGCGAGGCTTTGTCTTCCGCATAATCAGGAAGGTGGAGGTCCATACGGTCGATAATGCCAATGATCTCATGCCACTGGCCTTTCCATGACTCAACGGAAGGACGCTCCATACTATTTGCACTGCGGATAAAAGCATCGAGCAGCAATTCTTCGGTGACCAGATTCTCCTTGACGGCCTTGAGACTGACACGGACATAATGACCGTCGATGCCACACGGCTCATAGTACCAGGGCATAAGAGCATCTATGCTGGTCGTTTCCAACTCCTCATCCAAGTAAGCCTTTACCTTTTGGCGGTCGGACACAAGATGCTCAGCGCCCATATAGTCTTGGAAACATGACTTATAGATGTCGAGCAGACGGGATTGGGGGTAAGTCTCCATCTGTCTGTGAACAAAACTTTCCACCTCTTGCGCAGATAATAATGCCGAGACCATCAAGCATACGAAAAACAATCCTGTTCTCTTCATTTATTTTTCAGCACCTTGTTGACTTCCGATTTGTCTATCACCACATAGATGGTGTCAATGACATGTCCCTGGGAATTGCCGCCGCCCCGCATCACATTGGCAAAATCCTTGTCCAAGACCTCCACATCATCCACAAAATAGTCGAATCTGCCACGGTTTTCAAACCAGTTCCAGCCCTGCACGCGATGATACTTAATTTTTATTTTCCAACCTTCCACCTGTGCCTTCTGCAAAAGCGAGATAAGACTGTCTTGGTCTTGCCGGTCATTGTCAAAAGAAAACTCAAACGGCTCTCCAGCCGTGTTCATTCCGGTCTGGGTCAGGTTAAGGCGCCCGTCCCAGGAGTCCCAAATCAACCCTGATTTTGCGAATTCCGTAAGTGTACCCACTTTCTCACCTACCGAGTAGTTCTCCTTGCAAGACACGAACAACGAGCCAATCAAAAGAAAACCAACGATGTACTTCACTGCTGTTTTCATACTGTTTCATTGATGTTTCAGCCAACATGCCACCATGGCACGTTTTCATCTGCAAAAATAATGTTTTTTTTCAGTCACAAACGCCTAAAGTCCACTTTTTTTGCTATATTTGCATAACCAAAGTACAAACTGCCAAAAACAAAAATATGAGCGATCAAATCGATAATGAAAGGCGTAAATTCCTGAAGAAACTAATAAGTAGCACATTCTTAGTGTCAGCAGGATTATTTATAGGCACCAAAAACACGTTTGCTAATCTGCTGAGCACGGCATCAGGCAAATGCAGCTCATCATTCTCCTGCAGTGGTGGCGGAGGTGATTGCGGCTCATCTTACGAATGTGCTGGCGGTGGAGGCAAATGCGGCTCTTCATACGGATGCGCCGGCCAAGGCAGCAAAGGCCAGGGCAAATGCAGCTCTTCTTACGAGTGCGCTGGCGGTGGCGGCAAATGCGGCTCTTCGTATACCTGTGCCGGTCAAGGCAGCAAAGGTCAGGGCAAATGCGGCTCTTCATACGAGTGCGCTGGCGGTGGAGGCAAATGCGGCTCTTCATATGACTGTGCAGGTCAAGGCAGCAAAGGTCAGGGCAAATGCAGTGCCTCATATAATTGTGGAGGTGGTGGCGGCAAATGCGGCTCTTCTTATGATTGTGCAGGTGGAGGTGGCAAGTGCAGCTCTTCTTATGATTGTGCAGGGACCTGATTATGCCAACAATACTAACACTTCCATCAGCGGTTCAAAAATTTGAGCGGAAAGATAAAGTCGTCTTTATCAATCCGGATATTCCGTCATGGTTGGTCACGAACAAGAACGGTGAGTTTTTAATCTCCTTATGCAATGGTTCGGCCAGCGTGGAAGACATCGTAGATGCCTTTTCTGAAAGCCAGGGAGAAGAATACCGGAAAGAGGTGGAAAACTTTTTTCACCAAACCATAGCCAGCAGAATATTTGAATTACCTGCAAGAGGGACTGTCCCGATGACAAAGGAGCGGCAGCCGTTAAGTCTTGTCCAGCTGTCTATCTCAGAAGTCTGCAACCTCAATTGTAAATACTGTTATGCTACTGACCGCAGGGAGCACGGTAAGAACATGTCTTTTGACGACTACAAAAGTGTCGTCGATGATATTGTCTCTCATTTCGGGCTTGTCAGTTTTTCTATTACTGGCGGTGAGCCACTGATGAACAGCGACTGCTTTCGTATCGCCGCATACATCAAGAGCAAAGGATGCGTGGCCGATCTCTTGACGAACGCCACGATGCTGAATGAGAGCAACATTCAAGAGGTAAAAAATTATTTCGCGCGTGTTACGGTCAGTCTGGACGGCAGCACCCAAAAGCTCCACGAGACATTCAGGGGACCTGGCACATACGACAGGACACTGCATGCGATATCCCTACTGCAGGATAATCAGGTGCCTTATATGCTGTCTATGACAGTCAACAAGCTGAACATCTCTGATGTGGAAAATATGGCACAGAAATATAAGGGAAGCCTGAATTTCGCGCCACTGTTTCCCGCAGGAAACGCCAAGAAAGGAAAAGAGGACATCAGCATCACCGGCAAACAATACTATCAAGCCCTGAAACTGGCCAGCGGCGTAAATCCCCTCGGTTATTGTGAATCGACTCTTGATGAGGCGTTGATATGCCGTAGGTGCAAGTGTGCCATCGGGGGTGCGGAATTAAGTATATCAGCGTCGGGAGATGTGTATCCTTGCCAATTGCTTCATTATCCGGAATTTCTCATAGGCAACATCCATGAGCGCAAAGTGTCGGAAATGATTTCCGATTCTCCTGTGATTGAGCAATGCGCAAGAATGACCGTAGATAATATCAAAGGATGCTCGACCTGTGCCATCAAGTACATTTGTGGCGGCGCTTGCAGGGCGAGGTCTTTCCATGAGGGTGGCGACATCATGTCTACGAGTCCCTTCTGCGAATATGAAAAGGAGGCTTTTATTGACGGCATCATTGAAATCTATAGCAAAAACGCGTTAAGTTAGCCACATGTCTGTCTGCTGGCCCCAGAAGCTTTTGCCCATCGTCATGAATGCTGTCTGAGTGCTTTCTCCACACTGCCGGCCTCAAGCAGCCGACGCTGTGCCTCATCATATCCGAGACCTAATGTCTCCTGGAGCATGCGGGTGCCGCGGTCTATCAGTTTGGCATTTGACAGTTGCATATTGACCATACGGTTGCCACGCACTCGTCCCAAGCGTATCATTAATGTGGTGGAAATCATATTCAAGATCATCTTTTGGGCCGTGCCGCTTTTCATGCGCGTGGAACCAGTGACAAACTCTGGGCCGACGATTGTCTCGATGGCATAGTCGGCAACCTTTGCCAGAGGAGTGTTGAGGTTATTGGTGATGCCACCTGTCAGCATGCCGTGCTGCCTGGCCATGCTCACTGCACCCACTACATAAGGAGTGGTGCCTGATGCGGCAATGCCCAGCACTGTGTCGTCGGATGTGGGATGGTAGGCCTGCAAATCCAGCCATCCTTGTTCAGGAACGTCCTCTGCCCTCTCCACGGCATGACGCAATGCCCTGTCGCCGCCGGCAATGATCCCCACGACCCACGTCTCGGGAACGCCAAAGGTGGGAGGCAGTTCGCTGGCATCCAGAATGCCCAGCCGACCGCTGGTACCGGCTCCGATATAGAACAACCGGCCGCCGCCCCTCATCCTCGGCACGATGGCTTCTACCAGCGCCTGGACCTGCGGGATGACTCGCCGGACGGCTTCAGCCACTACAGCATCCTCCTCGTTGATGTGCTGCAGGATTTCCAATACAGACATCTGTTCCAAATGGTCGAAATGTGATGGCTGCTCAGTGATTTTAACAGGTTGAATATCTTCCTCTTTCATATCATTTCCAATCTCCTTGCAAAGATAGTAAATGGTTTTGATAATACTGTCGTTTTCTTATCCTATTTGCCATATAACGGCGTGAATTCTGTTGTCATTATATACATGAGCGTTCGTTATAGCTGTTCATTCTTCAATCCGTCAATTTGGTGAAGCAATTGCATCGTAGAATCCATGTCGACCTTTTCAAGACTGACAATACGTTCTTGCAAAGCCCTCTGTTTCAAGAGATATTCCAATCCCACACAGATTTCTGCCATCTCAAGACGACTATAGTCTATGGCTGTTTGATAAAGCATTCGTAAGAACTCTAACAATAATTGGAAATCTTCAACACGACCTTTTTCAAAGACGGATTCATTAAGTATCGAGACAATCTTCTCACGATAATCATCAGCTGAATTCATAGCATTATTTACCATATCCACCTGAGCATGAGCTGCATAATAGTGCAGGGCAATATTTCGCACCTTGATTGAGTCGGGCATTATCGTTGTCATCTTTTCAACCACTCCATCAGCGTTTTTCAGGAAAGAGAGCGCCTTCTCGACATCACCTGCGCTCATTGCTGACACACGAGCCTGACGAATTATATTAATCACATAACTGCGCATCTTATCATCGTTATCAGGGTCAGCATCAAGTGTCATTGTCAAAATGTCCGATGCGGCCTGCAGACTTTCCAACGCATCGTCGGTCTTTCCCTGCTTGTCAAACATCTCACCCAACTCATCGAAAATCAACGCCTTATTCCTTAGGTCGGGTTCTGAGTCAGGATTCTGGTCCACCTTTTCCAACATCTGTTTACCAAGTGCTACAGCCTCATCCATCTTGCCGCTCACTTTCAGCCTCATTATCTGATAATAGCCTGCCACCAGTAAATCGTCGGCAAGTTGGGAATTGGGATTGTTCTCAAACAACTCCTCAAAGAGTGTAATAGCCTGCTTGGCACTCTGTTCAGCCAGGTCATATTCATGGAAGAACTGGAACAACAATCGTCCAGTGCTATCCAATGCCACTGCATAACGACGGACAATCTCGGGATTACCTTCACGGAAACGCTGGAAGTTGTTATAGACGGCATACTCATGCTGCTTATGATAGTATAACGCTCTGTTGTAGTCACCATATTGCTCATAATACCTGCTGAGAACCGAATAGGCCAACGAATAGGCCGTAGTGGTAATAGCCGTATTGTTATGAGCATGTCTCATGTCATTGATAGCGTCGAGTAGCATTGATGTCAAATTTTCAGCAGACTTGTGGTCGCCATGATACAGGAACACCTCGTTGCAGAATTCGCTGGCACTGCATAGATTATAGAAACTAAGTTGTAAGTACAATTCAGATGCCACATTACCATTCTTATTAATAGTTAGTAATACGCGGAAAGTCCGAAGAGCCTCAACCAAACGTTTTGGCATATCTTCATGGCTTAAGATGTTCTTGCATACGATATTCCACAGCATTGAGAACATAGAAGCCGCAAATACAGCCTCTTCATCAGGAAGATGTTCCATCTGAGGTGCCAGAAGCATATAATAATCTG
>CADBLU010000146.1 GCA_902795605.1 uncultured Prevotellaceae bacterium
GTGGCACTCCCACCGCCGAGCACACCCACTCGCTGCTCGAGGGCATCAAGAACGCCGTCCCGCAGGCGAAGGTCATCTATGACAAAGGCTGCGAGCTCGACGACGACTACACCACCATCCACCACCTGGGCGACTTCAACGACGGGAAGGGCGTGTTCGTGGAATTCTGGAACAACAGGGAGATGACTGGCGCTCCCGACAAGAGCGACTACTACAAAGAACTCAACTTCTCCACCTTCGGCGCATGGGGCGTCGCCGAGGGCATCAACAACGACAATTTCGCCATCCGCATCAGCGGCCGCTACACCGCCACCTTCACAGGAGAGATGAAATACACCCTCGCCACCGACAACGGCTATGTGCTGAAAGTGAACGGAGAGACGGTGGAAGAGGCGCAGCCCGGCGGCAGACGCGGCGGGTTCGGATTCGGACGCCGGGGTGTGGAATACAAGTCGTTTGCCGTGGAAGAGGGCAAAGACTATGACATCACCATCGAATACAGCCGCGGAAAAGGCAACTTCGCCATGCTGCGCGGCGACGTCTGCGAGCGCAAACTCGTGGACTTCTCACCCCTCGCGCAAAAAGTGAGTCAGGCCGACGCCATCATCATCATCGGAGGCATCTCGGCACAGATGGAGGGCGAAGGCGGCGACAAGAAAGACATCGAACTGCCACAGGTGCAGCAGCGCCTCCTCAAGGCCATGCACGCCACCGGCAAACCCGTGGTCTTCGTCAACTGCTCCGGTTCGGCCATCGCCTTCGGAAGCGTGGAAGGCCAATACGACGCCTTGCTGCAGGCATGGTATGCCGGAGAGGGCGGTTCCCAGGCTCTTGCCGAGACGCTCTTCGGCGACAACAACCCGGGCGGCAAACTCCCTGTCACATTCTACCGCAGCAACAACGACCTGCCCGACTTCCTCGACTACAGCATGGACAACCGCACCTACCGCTATTTCAAGGGCCAGCCTCAGTATGCCTTCGGCTACGGACTCAGCTACACCACCTTCGCCGTGGGTGAGGGCAAACTGTCGTGCAAAGCGCTCAAAGCCAAGAAAATGGCAGGGTCGTCGGACGACGCTTGGGGAGGCAACCCCGACAAGCCTGTCAGCGAGAAGGCTGCCATGACCACCAAAGGCAAGACGGTCACCATCTCAGTCCCTGTCACCAACACCGGCAAGCGCACCGGCACCGAGACCGTGCAGGTGTATGTCAAAGCGCTCGACAACGACAAAGCTCCCATCAAGTCGCTGAAAGGTTTCAAGAAAGTGGAACTTGCCCCTGGCCAGACCGCCACGGCAGAAATCACGCTCAACGGCGAGGCGTTCGAATACTATGACTCCAACATCGACGAACTGAGGGTGATGCCCGGCAGATATAAGATTCTCTACGGCACCTCATCACTCGACAAAGACCTGAAAGCTTTCGACTTCGTCGTGAAATAAGCGCGGTCCGACCGCCGCTGACACCCCTACGAGGATGTGCCGCACCCGATGCGCACATCCTCGTTCTTTTTTGTCCGCCGCTCTCATGCCCCACATCCCGCATGTCGCAATCATGTAAAATATCGCGTTTCAGAAATGCATTTTTTATAAAATATCGCATTCTGACATAGTGCTTTTATGTAAAATATCGCGTTTTGACAAAAATCTTTTGTATCTTTGTGACCAAATGTGCATATTTATGATTTGTAAAAGAACAATAGAATTCATCCTCACTGACCAGCAGGAGAAAATTCAAAGAGAACCATAAATCCTAACTACACTAAATTATGAAAAAATATCTATTCACTATCTCACTGTTTCTCGTAACCATTACGGGCCATGCGCTGACTTTTTCTAATGCTTTCAGCTTAAAAAGTATTGTTATGGAACGGGCCGGCGATAATCATCCGTCCAATAACAAAATTTTGTCAAAGGAAGGAGAATTGATTATTCCAATTGACATAGATTTGGAAACGGATTGTTACATAGACCTTATGGATGCTGCAATGGGGACGGGAGAGAGAGCTTTGGCCATTGATACTATTCATAGTATTCTAAATCCAAGAGAAATTAACAATCCTTTTGGAGGACGCTGTTTCGCCTACTTTGATTTATATTTTTTCCCCAACGGCGATGTTTATTTTTCTCTAGACAAAAAAATGACTGGTGCTAAGCTGACAAAGCAAATGCTATCTAAAGGCATGCAAGACTATCCATCAGATTCCTATGCGATAATCTCCCCTACTAAAATAGTAATACATAAGGGTATCTTGTCATATTCATATAAGAACAAATTATCTTCGGACCAATACAAGTATTTAATATCAAAGCTCAAAGAGCACTCAAGAACGATAAAGAAATCCGTCCAAAAATCAACGAAGCCAAATGCCCCCAAGCCATATGTTAAGGTAAAACCCGGTGGAATCCGTATGGGTAAAAATGCGTTGTTAGTATATGTTGATGAAATCAGTTTCTATAATATTGGGGAGAATTGTTGGGAAGAAATAACAGCCGAAGTCTACAATGAAAAAAACGTGATGATCTATAGCAACAATATAATATTTCGTAAATGTATAAACAATTCATCTTTTTTCGATTTCTTGTCAGTTATTCCCTTGTTTGATATAGCCCTGAGTCAAATGGAGAAAACAAAATTAAGAATAAAGACTGTAATAAACATTTTGAGTGACCGTATGGGGACATCTGTTCTTCATACAAAAGAAGTTGCCAATACCATTTTCGTGTCTCACGATCCCTTTAGTGACTATATAATTGAAGTTGTTAGTGAATAGTCAAAAGAAATGAAACTGATTCGATTTGATGCCAGAAGGCTGCCTTTCAGGCTTCGCCCTTCATAGCATAATCGGGGCAAGATGATGTCGATAAAAATGTATTGATGTAGCCGAATACTACATAGAGGCATAGCTATCAATGTGATTAAAGCATTGAGAGCGGCCTGAAAGTCGTTTTCCACCGCAGCAGGTAGAAATTCTTCATTCGACTGGCGATTAAATGGAAACTTTTCTCTAAATTTGCAAGAAAATTGCGACACGATGACACAAAAGCGCATGATCGTCAGAATAGGGCACAATATGCTGTCGTTCCTCTCCCTTGAAAACGGGAAGGCGCAACCGGCACACGCCTCTATCGACATGAAGAGCGGCATTTCCGTTCCGGCCAACCTCCGCGAGGCCTTCAAGACGCTGCCCCTGCTCGAGGGGCAGCACCCGACGGCCACAGTGATGACAGACACCGCCACCACCCTCGTCCCCGACGAGGAGTTCGCACCCGAAGATGCCGGGGTGCTCTTCGACCACGCCTTCTCCGGGCATCAGCAGGAGCCAAAGTTATACACTGAGATGCCGCGGTTGCACGCCGTGGCGGTCTTCGCTGTGTCCAAGGATCTCCAGACGGTGCTCAGCGACCGCTTCTCGCAAGTGGAATACATGCCGGTGTGCCTGCCGGTGTGGCAGCATTTCGGGCAGCGTGCCGACGGGGCACGCCAATGTCTCTACGGCTATTTCCACGACGACAAGCTCGACCTCTTCGCCTTCAGCAAGCACCGTTTCAAATTCTGCAACGTCTTCAGTGCCACCCACTCACACGACGCCCTCTACTATCTGCTGTCCGCCTTCACCCAATTAGGCATGAAGGCCGACCGCGACGAGGTGATGCTCATGGGCGTCACTCCTCACCTGAAATGGCTGGCCGACAACCTGACCAGATACATCTCCCGTACGACGGTCTGCGACACCGAGGCGGTGGCCGCCGGCTCCTCCGCCCCTCTGGCTTTTCCGCTCGACACGCACCTTCTGCTCACCGGCTCACCGCTATAAAACGACTGAAGAAATGAGAATCATCACAGGCATCTACAAGGGCCGCCGCTTCGACATCCCCCGCACCTTCAAGGCACGCCCCACGACCGACTTTGCCAAGGAGAACATCTTCAACGTGCTCAACGGCTACATCGACCTTGAAGGCTGTCGCGCCCTCGACCTCTTCGCCGGCACGGGCAGCATCTCGCTCGAACTGCTCTCACGCGGCTGCGAGCAGGTAGTGAGCGTGGAGCTCGACCGCGAGCATTTCGCCTTCATCAAAAAATGTATCGCCACACTCGGCACCGACAAGTCGGTCACCGTGCGTGGCGATGTGTTCAAGTTTATCAAGTCGTGCCATCAGACCTTCCATCTCATCTTCGCCGACCCGCCCTATGCCCTGGAGCAACTGCCGCAGGTGCCCGCCATGATCCTCGACGCAGGCCTGCTGGCCGAGGGAGGAGTGCTTGTCATGGAACACGGCAAGAACAACGACTTTTCCGCACACCCCCGCTTCGTGGAGCGCCGCGTCTACGGGAGCGTCAATTTCAGCATCTTCAGCTGAGGCGACACTCAGTTGGCTTTCTCTTTCTTCTGGATATAGGCCAGTTCGTTGATGGCGAAGTCGGCATTCTCCGCCTCATGGAGCATCTCGTTGAGCATGCGCTTGGCACGCTTAAAAAAGCCTTTGTCCACCAGCACATAAGCCTTCCGCCGCTTGAGGAAGGCCATGAACCTGGCCACATGCTCCTGCGGTATCTCGTCGTCGAACTCATAATTCTCACTGATTGAGACGATAAGCTCATCGATGGTCTGCAGCGCCCGCTGGTCGTGGGCATTGACGAGACTGTTGACATACTCCATCGTAAACGAGATGCGGTGCAAATGGGTGAGCATCGACAGATAGGACTGGGCCATCATGTAGCGCCCCAACTGGTTGTAGCAGAAGCCGATGTAATAGACCACCTCATAGAACGTCTCAAGGTGCCCCTTGCGCATGGTGTCGAAGTCGGGCCGCATCACAAAATAGGCATTCTCCAGGTGGAGAAGGGCCTCATAGTATCTCCCCGCCAGGAAGAGTTGCTTGCCACGGTAGAGCAGATGGGCGGTGCCGGCATCCGTACAGTCCAGCAGCAGGCGCTGCTCACGGGTGAGGCTGTCCGTCTCGCCGTTTTTCTGCCGCTGCACCGCCTCCTTCCACATGTAGTTGCTCTCTTCGAGTTGACGGGAGCGGGGTGAGCGGTCGTAGGCCATCAGCACCGAGCAGCACGTCTGCATCAGGTGGTGCTGCCCCAAAGGATGGCGCTTCGAGGCAGAGAGAGGCACAAGTGTGGCCGTCACACGGAAATAGGCGGTCGAGCCGTCGTCGCCCTCACCGTTGAAGGTGAGCGTGATGAGGCGCTCCTCGCCCGGCATCTGCGGGATTTCCGCCCACAGCAGCATCACCGCCTCGGCCGTGGCCTTCCCCTCCGTCATCAGCACGTCGCTCATCTCAAATGCGAGGATGAGCGCCGGGTCCTCGAGGGTCGAGGCCTCCGGAGCGAGACGCTCCAGGCGCCGGGGCACTATAGCTGTCAGCCCCATGGCCTTGTCGAGGAACTGCTCCAGGGTGAGGTGCTCCACGTCGTTGAGCCTTATGGCTCCCGTCTGCTGCCTGCGCATCTCCTGGCCGCGGAGTAGGAAAAGTTCACGGTTGTGGCCGGCCATCTCCATCTCCACATCCTCGTCCTTGCCTGTGGCAGGCCCGTCGCCGCCCAACTCGGCAAATTTCCTCACCAGCGCGTTCTGCCATCCGAAGGCTCCCGCCATGGCTGCCGCCAAGGTCTCTTTGGCCAATTCGGGATGAAGAGTGACTCCTGCGATGATATGCACGTCGACGCCATTTTTCTCTTCGTTGATGCTATACACCACCCTGTGGTTCTCTGAGTTGATGTTGCACATGTTGGCCACCGTGCGCACGTTGTTGATTTGCTCCACAGGGGCTGAATAGCAGTAGAGATACGACAGTCTGACAAACAGGCTCTTCGGAGCCACGCGCAAAAGGAAATGCCCGTTCTGATACTCATACTGCGCCACACGCACCTTGTCCTCGTTGTCCCAGGTCACGTCGCAGTTCAACGCTTTCAGCGCCTTGTCAGCCACCTGTTCCGTCTGTCTCTGCCGGTCTTGCAGGGCCGGCTTGCCCTGCCTGACTTTTCTGGAGCCGGCACGCGCACGCCTCCTGGCATGCCAGTGCCAGAAGATCTGCACACACAGCACGGCCAGTACTATGATCAATATCCAAATGCTCCAATCCATTGTTATCCCTTATACTATAATACTTTTACCCAATCTCTTTGCTATCTCCTGCCGCATGGCGGTGAGTTGCATCATCTCTGTCAACAGCCGTTCTTTGTCTTCGTCGCCGGCTGTGGCGAGTTGCTTGCCCAACTGCTCTATACGGTCTTTCAATATCACCATCCGGTACTCGAGCAGCAGATGCTCCACCTGAGCGCGCAACATCTCCTCGCCCTCCTTCACACGGTTGTTGGCGGAGAGCACGTAGGAGTCCACGCCGAGGCTCATGGCCACCTGACTCACGTCCTGGTCGGGATGCATCTGGAAATGCTCCAGCCAACCGCCCTCATAACCGTTCTGGATCATCGACACCGCCTCGTCGAGGATGCGCCGGTAGATGTCGTTGCTCAGACTGAGGCCGTCTTCGGCGAGGTCGTAGTAGATGAACTCGGCCACGGAGAGGTCGAAGGTGGTGCCGTCTCCGCCGTCAAGCTCACGGAAGGCTATCTCTGCTCCATGTCTGATGACCATCTGTATCATCAGCGCCTCCACCTCCTTGCCTATCTGCGACGTCGGCGGCGGACCAGCGACAGTCTGCACCGGCTCTGCCTGACGCTCACGCTCGGCCTCCCGCTCGCTCTGTTTCACCTTCTCCTCGCGGTCGCGGCGGATGAACCGGTTCATCTGGTTGATCAGCGTCTGCTCCGCGATGCCTATGCGCATGGCGCATTCCTTGATGTAGGTGGCCCGCACAATCTGGTCGTTGATGACCGAGATGCTCTTCACGATGCTCGAGATGGCCTCCGACCGCTTGATGGGGTCGTTGACGCCGTGGAGCAGGAGCCGTGTCTTGAACTCCATGAAGTCGGTCTGGTGGGTGACGATATATTCGCGGAAATCGGCGGCGGTATGCTTGCGGGCGAAACTGTCGGGGTCGTCGTTGTCGGGCAGGAGGAGCACCTTGATGTGCATGCCCTCGGCCAGCAGCATGTCGGTGCCCCGCAAGGCGGCGTGGATGCCTGCCTCGTCGCCGTCGTAGAGCAGCACGATGTTCAGCGTGAACCGCCTCAGCAGTTTAATCTGGTGCAGGCTGAGTGCCGTGCCCGAGTTGGCCACCACATTCTCTATCCCGCACTGGTGCATCGAGATCACGTCGGTGTATCCCTCCACCATATAGACACAGTCTTCCTTGGCAATGGCCCTCTTGGCCTGAAAGAGGCCGTAGAGCTCATGGTCTTTGTGATAGACCACCGAGTCGGGAGAGTTGACGTATTTCTGCGCCACACCCTTCGTGCGCGAGTCGAGCAGACGGCCTCCAAAGGCGGTCACCTTGCCCGACACGCCTACCCACGGGAAAATCACACGGCCGGCGAAACGGTCGTAGAGCGTCCCGTCGTCGCGGCGCACACAGAGTCCGCTCTTCACCAGATAGTCTTCGTTGTAGCCTTTCTTGCGGGCGAGCGACACCATGGAGTCGCGGCGGCTGGGGGCGAAACCGAGTTTGAAGCGCTCGATGATATCGTCGCGGAAACCTCTCGAGCGGAAATAGGCCATGCCGATGGCCTGACCGTCGGGGGTCTGCCGCAGCACGTCGTGGAAATAGCCTGCCGCCCATTCGTTGACGATGAAGATGCTCTCGCGCTCGTTCTCCTGCGCGCGCTCCTCGGGAGTGAGCTCACGCTCCTCCACCTCGATGTGGTATTTGCGGGCCAGCCATCGCAGCGCGTCGGGATACGACATCTGCTCGTGCTCCATGATGAAATTGGCCGCGTTGCCGGCCTTGCCGCAAGAAAAGCACTTGTAGATGCCTTTCGCCGGCGAGACGGAGAACGAGGGCGTGCGGTCGTCGTGGAACGGGCACAGCCCTTTGTAGTTGGCCCCGCTCTTGCGCAGCGAGACAAACTCCGACACGACGTCGACAATGTCGGCGGCGTCCATGATACGGTCTATGGTGGCACGGTCAATCATCTTTCGTTGCACAAAGTTAAGCCATTCATTTTATACTTCCAAACTTTCAAGTGGAAAAATCTGCCTCCACAGCTATCTGCCGACGGCCGCCTGACAGCCGATGACTGCACAAAGCGCCACATTTGTGCACAAAACCAGAGATTATGTGCATTTTTTACACCCATTATTTTGCCACCACATAAAAAATGAGTAATTTTGCCGCCTGATATATCACGAATGGTGGGTCGCCCAAAGCCCATCATCCTTTTATTGATTCGTGGGAACCTCATTTTCCCACATTTATTAAATTATTCTTATGAGTTTGAAAATTGTAGTTCTTGCAAAGCAAGTTCCCGACACAAGGAATGTGGGCAAGGATGCCATGACCGAAGAAGGAACGGTCAACCGCGCCGCCCTGCCTGCCATCTTCAACCCCGAAGACCTCAACGCACTGGAACAGGCCCTCAGACTGAAGGAGCAAAATCCGGGTTCCACCGTAGGACTCCTCACCATGGGACCTCCACGAGCCGGTGAGATCATCCGCCAGGGACTCTACCGTGGCGCCGACACCGGATGGCTGCTCACCGACCGACTGTTCGCCGGTGCCGACACGCTGGCCACCTCGTATGCGCTGGCCACTGCCATCAAGAAAATCGGTGATGTGGACATCGTCATCGGAGGCCGCCAGGCCATCGACGGCGACACCGCACAAGTGGGTCCGCAGGTGGCCCAGAAACTGGGTCTCAACCAAGTGACCTACGCCGAGGAGATCCTGAAGGTGGAGGACGGCAAGGCCACCATCCGCCGCCATATCGACGGCGGCGTGGAGACAGTGGAAGCACCGCTGCCGGTGGTCATCACCGTCAACGGCAGCGCAGCCCCCTGCCGCCCATGCAACGCCCGCATGGTGCTCAAATACAAATACGCCACCTGCCCCATGGAGCGCCCGGCCGAGAGCGATGAGCGCCTCGCACGGCTCTATGAGGAGCGGCCCTACCTGACGCTGAACCAGTGGTCGGTGGCCGATGTCGACGGCGACGCCTCGCAGTGCGGTCTCGCCGGCTCGCCCACCAAGGTGAAGGCGGTGCAGAACATCGCGTTCCAGGCCAAGGAGAGCAAGTCGCTCTCCAGCAGCGATGCCGACGTGGAAGAGTTGATCAAGGAATTGTTGGACAAAAAGATTATAGGATAATGGCACCCGTATTTGTATATTGCGAGATAGAAGGCACTCAGGTACAGGAAGTGTCTCAGGAACTGCTCACCAAAGGCCGCAAACTGGCCAACCAGTTGGGAGTGGAACTCAGGGCCGTGGTCATCGGCACCGGCATCAAGGGACTGGTGGAAGAGCAGATACTGCCCTATGGCGTCGACAAACTCTTCGTCTTCGACGGCGAGGGACTTTTCCCCTACACCTCCGCCCCTCACACCGACATCATCGTCAACCTCTTCCAGGAGGAGAAACCGCAGATCTGCCTCATGGGTGCCACCGTCATCGGCCGCGACCTAGGACCGCGCGTGTCGTCGTCGCTCACCAGCGGACTGACCGCCGACTGCACCGAACTGGAGATCGGCGACTATGAGGACAAGAAGAGCGGAAAGGTCTTCAAAGACCTGCTCTACCAGATACGCCCCGCTTTCGGAGGCAACATCGTGGCTACCATCGTCAATCCTGAGCACCGCCCACAGATGGCCACCGTGCGCTCGGGCGTGATGCAGAAAGCCGTCTACGACGGCGAATGCAAGAAAGAGGTGGTCTATCCCGAAGTGAGCAAATATGTGTCGGCAGAGGCCTTTGTCGTGAAGGTGCTCGACCACCACGTGGAGGCCGCCAAGCACAACCTCAAGGGTGCCCAGATCGTGGTGGCCGGA
>CADBLU010000147.1 GCA_902795605.1 uncultured Prevotellaceae bacterium
ACCCAGAGCCGGGGTCGAACCGGCACGGGTTGCCCCACTGGTGTTTGAGACCAGCGCGTCTACCGATTCCGCCATCTGGGCCTTTGCTCGTCGGGAATGCCCGATTTTGCGCTGCAAAGTTAATGTATATTTTCGTAAAAGGCAAATTTTCGTCAGAAAAAACACTAAAAACTTGTTTTTCTCGTTTGATAATTGTAATTTCGTGCGCCATCTAATCCTATGCGACAATTATGACCAACCCTTCAAGAAATTTCTGCGTCATTTTGGCCGGCGGCCGCGGTCGCCGTCTTTGGCCTTGCAGCCGTGCTGAATATCCCAAGCAGTTCATCGACCTGTTTGGCACCGGCCGCACCCAACTTCAGCAGACGTTCGACCGTTTTGCGAAGTTCATCCCCATAGAGAACATTTTTGTGACCACCAACGACGATTTCGAGCCCATCGCCATGGAGCAGCTCCCCATGCTTCCCAAGGAGAATTTCCTTGGTGAGCCCGTCAACCGCAACACCGCGCCGAGCATGACGTGGGGCAGCTACCGCATCCTCCGCAAATGTCCTGAGGCGAATATCGTGATTACCCCCTCCGACCAGGCCATCATCGGCGAGGAGGACTTCGAGCACGACATGCTGTCGGCGCTCGACTTCGTCGACAGCCACACCGGCATTATCGCCATGGGCATCCGCCCCTCACGCCCCGAACCCGGCTACGGCTATATCCAGATGGGCGACACCTGCGACGCCGAGGCCATGTATTCGGTGAAGTCGTTCACGGAGAAGCCCGAGCGCAACTTTGCGCGCGTCTTCATGGACAGCGGTGAGTTTCTGTGGAACACCGGCATCTTCGTCTCCCACGCCAGCTACCTGCTCTCCCACTGCAAGCGCACCATGCCCGAGCTCTTCAGGCAGATAGAGATTGACGGCCATCCCGCGGCCACGCTCGACGACGAGGCCGACATGGTGTGGCACTATTTCTCACTCTTTCCCAACCAGTCGATTGACTACAACGTGCTCGAGAACGCGAGCGACGCCTATGTGATGCTCTGCAACTTCGGCTGGGCCGATCTGGGCACGTGGCACTCCATCTACGAGGCGGAGAGCCGCTACGAGGGCGACAACGTCATCCTCGACAGTGAGGTGATGATGGACAACTGCCGCGACAACATCATCAAACTGCCCAAGGGCCACCTGGGCGTGATCAGCGGTCTGGAAGGCTACATTGTGGTGGAAAACGAAAATGTGCTGATGGTCTGCAAAAAAGGCGACACATCAGCACAGATCCGCAAGTTCCTCAACGAGGTGCAGGTGAAATTAGGCGAGGAGTTTATTTGAACTCCGCCCTTATCTTGGCGGCAATCTCCTCAAACTCCTCGGGGCTGAGACTCAGCTTCGGGTTGGAGAAGAGCATGTCGCGCTCGCTCTGCATAGGGATGAGGTGAATATGGGCATGGGGCACCTCGAGGCCGAGGACCGCCTGCCCCACCTTCACACAGGGGAAGGCTTTCTTGATGGCAATGGCCACCCGCTTGGCGAAGACCTGCATCTCTGCCAGTTCATCGTCGTCGAGGTCGAAGATATAGTCCACCTCCCGGCGCGGGATCACCAGTGTGTGCCCTTTCACGAGCGGGTTGATGTCAAGGAAGGCATAAAACTTGTCGCTCGAGGCGCAAGTGTAGCTGGGAATCTCCCCAGCAGCGATTTTCGAAAAAATAGTCATAGTCGCGGAGTTGAGGGTGAAGAGGCAGCAGAGCCTCGATTAAATGGAAATTTTCTCGATACGCAAGCGGATGGTGCCACGAGGAATCGTGATATCCACCTCGTCGCCCACCTTCTTGTTGAGCAGACCCTGTGCGATGGGCGTCTTGATAGAAATCTTGCCCTCACGCAGGTTGGCCTCGTTCTCGCTCACGATGGTATAGACCATGCGGGTGTTGGTGCCCAGGTTGGTCAGTTCCACGGTAGAGAGGATCTGCACCACGTCGGCGCTGAGCCTCGACGTGTCGACAATCTTCGCCTCGGCGATGGCTATCTTCAGTTGGGTGATCTTATCCTCCAGATGAGCCTGAGCCTCCTTGGCGGCATCATATTCAGAATTCTCACTGAGGTCGCCCTTGTCGCGTGCCTCGGCAATGGCAGCCGATGCTTTGGGGCGCTCAATCGACTCCAGACGCTGGAGCTCGGCTACCAATTTCTCGTAGCCTTCTTTCGACATGTATGTCATAACGGTATTCTTATTTTTAAAGTTAATCCGATGGTTGTTAAATGCAAAAAATGATGAATTCCGACAATCGTCATTATGTCGGAATTCAGTACCACTGATTGCTTTGTCTAATATTTTCGCTTGCAAAGTTAGTGCATTTTTTTCATTCGCCCAACTTTTCGCGCGAAAAATTTCCTCGTGTCGGGAAGAATCGCTATCTTTGTATGACAACCGAAGACACTCCTCCATGACACACGACAACGTGCTCCTCTCCACCACCTATTTCGGACCCGTGCAGTGGTATCAGAAACTGCACCGCTACCGCCATGTGTGGATGGAGCGCTGCGAGAGTTTTATCAAGCAGACCTACCGCAACCGCTGCGTCATCGCCGCCGCCCACGGGCCGCAGACGCTCTCCATCCCCATCGTCCATGGCGCCACACTCACCCGCGACATCCGCATCAGCGACCACGGCGAGTGGCGCCACCTCCACTGGAACGCCATCCGCAGCGCCTACGGCGAGTCGCCCTTCTTCGAGTTTTATGCCGACGACCTGGAGCCTTTCTTCACCCGCCGGTGGGACTTCCTCATCGATTTCAACGACGCCATCACAGCCAAGATGTGCGAGCTCCTCGACATCACGCCCCATATCCTGCCCACCGAGAGATACTCGGAAAAGTCGGAGGACACAGGCAAAACGGAGGACACACAATACCCGAAGCGACACGAAACGCCTGACAGCCCCATGCGCACAGACTACCCGGCATTCTCTGACGACTTCCGCGAGGCCATCCGCCCCAAACATCCCCTACCCGACCCCGACTTCACCCCCAAGCGCTATTACCAGGTGTTTGAGCAGCGGCACGGCTTCCTGCCCAACCTGAGCATCCTCGACCTGCTGATGAACGAGGGCAACGAGAGTGTGCTCTACCTGTGACAATAACCATTCTGCGAATATTGTTTTTAACACTAATTCCCACGAATTGATCGAAAATTGCAACAATATGAGGTAGTTCTTATAATTCCTCCTAATTTTGCATGCCTGTAAGTGAAAATTTACCGTATAATTATATGGTAATTATATGTTATAATGCTATTCGCTGAATAGATATGCGAATCTGGGTGAATGCAAAAAAATCATAAAACAGGAAGGGCGTGGGCCTTTCTTTCGCTAATTTTTTTTAATTTTACCCCAAATTTCGAAAAATCATCAACAAATCACTTAAAACAAAATGAAAATCTTTACGAGAACAATTTCAGCACTGATTCTGATGCTGCTCTGCGGAGTCAACTATGCATCCGCGGCCGACATCGACCTCAGCAGCTACAAGCTGGTGAAATCGGTGACATGGGGGGGCGATGTGGATATCACCCGCGATGTAGATAACAAGTTGGCTATCAAGGCCTTTGAGACAGGTAACGGGCGGCTGCAGGAACTCTACGACGTGGCCACTCCTGCGGAGTGCTCAGGATGGATAGGCGTACAGCTCACCAACAGCCAGGACGGCAAGGGCTGGTGGAACCGCCCCGGCAGTGGTCTCTGGAGTTACAACGCCACCCGTTCGGCAGCCGTCTACGGCGACGACCTCGTGGCCGGCAGCGTGGTGGTCTTCACCTGTTCGCAGGATGCCTCCAGCGTGATCACCCTCACCAATGCCAATGACAATAACAAGCCCGACGGGCCGTTCACCATCCAGCAGAGCGAGGACAAACTGTCCTACTACTGCACCATCGTCGCCGAGACTGGCGGCTATGTGGGATTCTGCGGCCAGAAGAGCAAGGGATACATCACCAAGATAGAGGTCTATCAGCCCAACACCGAGCCTTACACCGTCTACAAGACCATCACCTTCGGTGGTACGGAAGACATCCTCCGCGACACAAATGTCGAGAACAAGATGAGCATCAGGGCCTACGAGACAGGCAATGGCCGTATGCAGGACCTCTATCCCGTCACCTCCCCGGCAGAGGCCGTTGGTTCTCTGGCCGTGCAGCTCACTAACAGCCAGGACGGCAAGGGCTGGTGGAACCGCCCCGACAATGGTCTCTGGAGCTACAACGCCACCCGCTCGGCAGCCGTCTACGGCGATGAACTCACCACTGGCGTCGAGGTGATCTTCACCTGCACACAGAACGCCTCCAAAGTGATGACCCTCACCAATGGCGATAACAAGCCCGACGGACCGTTCACCTACAAACTGAGCGACGACGGTCTGTCGTATATCTGCACCATCACCGCAGAGACCGGCGGCTATGTGGGATTCTGCGGTAACAAGAGTTCGGGCTATATCAAGGAGATTACCATCCGCAAGCCCAACAAGGCTACCGTGCTCGCCGACTACACCGTGAAATACCAGGACACCGAGGGCAATGAACTGAAGGAAGCCACCACCGGCACCGGCATCGCAGGCAACAACGTGTCGCTCACTGACGCCGACAAAGCCAACATCACCCTCGACGGCATCACCTATGTCTATGAGAGCGACAACACCGACAGCGCACCCATCGCCGAGGACGGCTCCAGCGTCTATACCATCGTCTTCCACGCCGCCAAGACCTTCAGTTATGTCGTCAACGAGGTGGCCAACGGCACTGTCGTGCGCAGCACCGAGGGCTCCAGCTATGAGACAGCCAACATCTCTGTGCCCTTCCGCAAGTACAACGCGCTCGACGGCGTGCTCTACCACAAGGACAACATCGGCAAAGAGTACAACTACAAGTTCACACTCACCGAGGACAAGCAGAAAGTCGACCTGGCCTACACCGCCACCGACGTCACCGACGTGGTGTTCCTCTCCGAGGGTGAGGACATCGAGGGCATGACTCCCTGCAACAGCGCCAACACCGGCATCCGCAGCTCCAACTCCGCCTCGGGCTATCCCAAGGACGGCGACGTGGCCATCGCCACCCTCTCGGCAGGCACCTACAAACTGACGGCCTTCATCTACGACGCCAGCAAGTCGCCCGACAGCCACTGGATCTTCAAGGCTGGCGAAGAGCAGATAGCCGACCTCAACTGCACCACCGTCAACATCCAGGAGCTGAAGTCGGAAGAGTTCACACTCACCGCTCCCACCACCATCTATATTGCACAGGGCGGAAGCAACACCATGGGCCTCGACCTTATCTATATCACCGGCAACGGCCAGGTGGTGGAGGCCACCGAGACCGTCGACTTCGAGATTGTCGACGAGGGCGGCTTCGCCACTTACTTCAACAGCCAGAAGGCATTCGTCATGCCTGAGGGCGTAGAGGGCGGCATCGTCGCCAACATTGCTGACAACAAGTCGGAAGTGGTGTATCTCTACAAGGGCGGCGACGTGGTGCCGGCAGGCACACCGCTCATCCTCAGCGGCGCTGTGAAAGCCTACCAGGCCGAGGTGACCACCACCGATGCCCAGGCTCCCACCGGCAACTTGCTCAAGGGCTACGACAGCTTCACCGCCAAGGAAGACGCCAATGCCAACTACTACTTCTATAAGCTGAGCCGCTCGACCGCCTACGGCGAGAAGCGCCTCGGATTCTTCTGGTTCTCCGAAGACGGCCACACCAACGACTGCAAGCCCAACAAGGCCTACCTGCAGCTCTCTGCCAGCCAGGCTGCCGGCTTCTTCATCCTCATCGATGAAGGCGCCACCGCCATCAAGGGCATCAGCACAGGCGAGGACAGCCAGACCGTCTACACCCTCTCGGGCATCCGCATCGACAGCGCCAAGGCCACCAAGGGTATCTATATCGTGAATGGTAAGAAAATTGTGAAATAACTCCAGTGGGCCTCTGTGCCCACCCCTATCAACAGACAAGAAATGAAAAAGTATATTCAACCGGAGATTAAGATTCAGGACATCAACACCGACGCGCTGCTCGAAGACGGCACCATGAATGCCATCAGCAACTTCGACCAGACGGGAGAGGGCGAGCAGTTGTCAGACGAGACCATCATCATCGACGAGAGCTACAATCCCGCCGACAGAAACGTCTGGTCCGACTGACAACACATCATATCTATATTGCGGGGGCATGCCGACACCTATCGACATGCCCCCGATTTTATTGAACATTGGCCTTCGGGCCGAAGTTGCTCACGCTCGGCATACTTCAGGCAAGCTTAGTCTGCTCTCACTCGTTCCGTTTGTTGCGATATCATCGCGACTATGCACAGTAAACGATGAAAGCAATTAGGATTTCGCCGCGAAAGGATGGCAGGAGTATGCGAGGAAACAAAAAAGAGCCGAAAGCATTGTCTTTTCGGATATTTTCACTATCTTTGCACCCGCGTTGGTCCGATAGTTCAATGGATAGAATAAGTCTCTCCTAAAGATTAGATCCGGGTTCGATTCCCGGTCGGACTACCAAGAAAGGCCTAAGCATCTTATTCACAGATACTTAGGCCTTTTCTCGTATCTTGTGACATCGGGCGGATTAATCCTCTCCGCCGCCGCCACCGAAGGAGTTCTGCATATCGCCCTCACCCTGGTCGTCGCCTTGTTCGTCGCGGCCCTGTTCGCGGTTTTTGCGCTTCATGTTGCCGAAGTTCCAGGTGACGGTGAAGTTGACGGTGCGGCTCTGCCTCCAGTTTTTCTGATGTCTTGTGAAGGTGTCGCTGCTGGTGTAGTTCTGCCATTTGCGCGAGTCGAGCACGTCGCGGCAGTTGACCGACAGCGTGAGTTTCTTGTCAAAGAAATTCTTCCTCACACCCATGTCGAGTCCGTAGTTGGCCTTGCGGTATCCCTGCGAGATGACCATTCTTGAGCGGTAGTTGAAT
>CADBLU010000148.1 GCA_902795605.1 uncultured Prevotellaceae bacterium
AAGTTCGATGAGGTGGGAACCGTGCTGACCGTCAGCGACGGTGTGGCCCGCATCTACGGACTCCGCAATGCAGAGGCCAACGAGCTGCTGGAGTTTGAGAACGGCACGATGGCCATCGTGATGAACTTGGAGGAGGACAACGTGGGTTGTGTGCTCCTCGGTGGTACATCGGGCATCAAGGAGGGTATGGTCGTGAAGCGCACGAAGCGTATCGCCTCTATCCGTGTCAACGACAACATGCTCGGGCGTGTCATCAACCCGCTCGGACAGGCCATCGACGGAAAGGGCGACATCGACCTGAGCAATGCCTTCGAGATGCCCCTCGACCGCAAGGCCCCCGGCGTCATCTACCGCCAGCCGGTGAAGGAGCCCCTGCAGACGGGCCTCAAGGCTGTCGACTCCATGATCCCCATCGGCCGTGGACAGCGCGAGCTCATCATCGGCGACCGCCAGACAGGCAAGACGGCCATCGCCGTCGACACCATCATCAACCAGAAGAGCTTCTACGAGGCAGGCAAGCCTGTCTACTGCATCTATGTGGCCATCGGACAGAAAGCCTCCACCGTGGCTGCCCTCGTGCAGAACCTCAAGGAGCATGGCGCCATGCCCTACACCATCATCGTCTCGGCCACCGCGGCCGACCCGGCAGCCATGCAGTACTACGCCCCCTTCGCAGGTGCCGCCATCGGCGAGTATTTCCGCGACAGGGGAGAGTCGGCACTGGTGGTCTACGACGACCTCTCCAAGCAGGCCGTCGCCTATCGTGAGGTGTCGCTCATCCTCCGCCGTCCCTCAGGCCGTGAGGCCTATCCCGGCGATGTGTTCTATCTCCACAGCCGTCTGCTGGAGCGCGCCGCGCGCATCAACGACCAGCAGGAAGTGGCCGAGCAGATGAACGACCTGCCGGAGTGCATGAAGGGTCATGTGAAGGGTGGCGGCTCGCTCACCGCCCTGCCTATCATCGAGACGCAGGCTGGCGACGTGTCGGCCTACATCCCCACCAATGTGATCTCCATCACCGACGGTCAGATCTATCTCGAGAGCGACCTCTTCAACCAGGGCTTCCGTCCCGCCATCAACGTGGGTATCTCGGTGAGCCGTGTGGGTGGCTCGGCACAGATCAAGAGTATGAAGAAGGTGGCGGGAACGCTGAAGATCGACATGGCGCAGTATCGCGAGCTTGAGGCTTTCTCCAAGTTCTCCAGCGACATGGACGCCGTCACCGCCATGACGCTCGACCGCGGACGCAAGAACAACCAGCTGCTCATCCAGCCGCAATACAGCCCCATGCCCGTGGGAGAGCAGATAGCCATCCTCTACTGCGGCACACGCGGACTGATGCACGAAGTGCCCGTGGGCGAGGTGCGGCGCTGCCAGGACCTCTTCCTCGAGAAGATGCGCTCCTCGCATGCTGATGTCATCGCTACCCTCGGCAGCGGTAAGATCGACGACGATTGCACGGCTGTCATCGAGAGTGCCATGGCCGACATCGCCGGACAATTTAAGCAGTAGTAGCCTATGCCGTCACTCAAAGAGATAAAAAACCGCATCGCGTCGGTCAACAGCACCCGCAAGATCACCAGCGCTATGAAGATGGTGGCCTCGTCGAAGCTGCACCACGCACAGCGGCAGATAGAAAACATGCTGCCCTACGAGACCATGCTCGAGCAGATCCTCAAGACTTTCCTCGCCTCGGATGCCGTCGCTGAGTCGGTGTTCGAGCGCGTCAGGGAGGTGAAGAGGCTCGCCCTCGTGGTCTTCGCCTCCAACAGCAGCCTTTGTGGCGGATTCAACTCCAACATCATCAAGCAGATGCTGCAGGCCATCAAGGAGTATGAGCATCTGGGCAAGGAAAATATCGTCATCTATCCCATCGGCCGCAAGGTGGCCGAGAAGGTGGCTAAGTTGGGCTACCCGTCGGGGGGCGAATTCACGGCACTGGCCGACAAGCCCAATATGAACGACTGCATCGACATCGCCGCCGAACTGGGTGAGAAATTCCTCAACGGTGAGCTCGACAGGGTGGAACTCATCTACCACCATTTCAAGAGCGCCGGTTCGCAGGTGCTCACCCGGAAGGCGTTCCTGCCCATCGACGTGGAGTCGGAACTGGAAGGCGAGCACGACCGCGACCTCACCTCGACGGTCATCACCAAGAAGGCACAGGACTATCTCAAGAAGCACCACCACGACGAGGAGGAGCATAGCGTAGAGGCCAAGCCGCTCAACGACAACTTCATCGTGGAGCCCGACATGGACACCGTGCTGCGTGTGCTCATCCCCAAACTGGCGCACCTGGCGCTCTATACGGCGCTGCTCGACAGCAATGCCTCTGAGCATGCCGCCCGTATGGTGGCCATGCAGACCGCTACCGACAATGCCGATGAACTGCTGCGCGAGCTCAACTTGCAGTACAACAAGAGCCGTCAGCAGGCCATCACCAGCGAACTGCTTGACATCGTCGGAGGTACGGTCAACAACTGATACCGCCATCCGCATCATGGCGAGACGGTGGCTCCTTTCACAAAGCGGCCACCGTCTTGCTGTGCGGTGGGGCTCTCTCTCTTACCCATCATGCCGTCTGTGGACGGCTCTTTCATTTGTTATTTATCCAAAACTACACTCTTATGAATCTTTCTTTCGCGGTGATTGGTACGGGAGCCATCGGAGGCTTCTATGGCGGCCGCCTCGCACAGGCGGGCCACGACGTGCATTTCCTCTTGCACCGCGACTATGATTTCGTGTGCCGCAACGGCCTCTACATCGACTCGTGCGACGGCTCCTTCCATCTCACCGCTCCCCATGTCTATCGCAGCACGGCCGACATGCCGGCATGCGATGTGGTGCTCGTGTGCCTCAAGTCGGTCAACAATCACTTGCTGCCACAACTGCTGCCGCCACTGCTCCACAAAGACACGCTCGTGGTGCTCATTCAGAACGGTATCGGTCTGGAGGAGGACGTGCAGCAGATGTTCCCCGGCACGGCCCTTGCCGCCGGCCTCGCTTTCATCTGCTCGTCGAAGACAGAGCCGGGACGTATCTCGCACCAGTGCTACGGGAGCATCAACTTCGGCAATTTCTCCTGTCCCGACGACACACTGATGAACGCCACCGTCGAGGCCTTCCACAAGGCTGGCATCACGGCCCACCTGGTGGAATATCAGGAGGCACGGTGGAAGAAGGCGGTGTGGAACATGCCGTTCAACGGCATGACCGTGGCTCTGCACACACAGACCGACAAACTGTTGGCCAACCCCGTCACCGAGCGCCTCATCTTCGACCAGATGATGGAGGTGGTGAATGCGGCACGCCATTTAAGTGTCAAAAATCTCACCGAGGACTTCGCTCATCTGATGATCCAGACCACCCGCGAGATGACGCCTTATTCGCCCAGCATGCGCCTCGACTACGACTACCACCGCCCGATGGAGATAGATTATCTCTACACCAGACCCATCGAGGTGGCGCGACAGGCTGGATTTGAGATGCCGAAACTGCAGATGCTCGAGGCAGAACTGAGGTTCCTCGCCGACGAGCAGCGACAATAAGGAGGTGTAGGGCCCTAGGCCGATATCATTTTGTTACAATTTGTGGCGAATTTGAGATAACTTTGCTTTATTTGTAAGGCAAAAGTATAAATCTGCTTACATTTTGTAATTTATTGGGAATTTGTTGGTGCAAAGTGGCGGAAATCGTCTGTTTTTTCTTTCAAAATGCTTTACCTTTGTTGCCTGTTAAATGCAGTATCAATTAAAGGTAAAGAGGTATGGTAAAGAAACGTTGGATGATTTTGATGGCGGCCATGACGCTGATCTCTTTGGCGGGGCTGTTTGTCGGCGAACCTACGTTCGATTGCGACTGGTCGGTGATTTCCGCTGCCGATGTGGCATGGTTGATCACCGCCACCATTTTTGTGTTGATGATGACGCCAGGCCTGTCGTTCTTCTATGGCGGTATGGTGGGAGCGAAGAACGTGATTTCTACGATGCTTCAGTCATTTATCGCCATGGGATTGATTTCCGTGCTGTGGGTGGTCATCGGTTTCTCACTGTGTTTTGGCGATGATGTCGGCGGCATTATCGGCAGTCCTCTCACATTCCCGATGTTCCATGGGGTGGGTGCTGCTGTCTATACCACTCCTGCGGGCAACGTGCTCGGTGGGGCCACCATCCCGCTGGCGCTCTTTGCCCTCTTCCAGATGAAGTTCGCCATCATCACCCCCTCGCTCATCACAGGGTCGTTTGCTGAGCGTGTGCGCTTCTCAGCCTACATGTTCTTCATGATGTTTTTCTTCTTCTTTATCTATTGCCCGCTGGCCCACATGACGTGGCACCCCGAGGGACTCTTCATGCGTTGGGGAGTCGTCGACTTCGCCGGTGGCATCGTCGTCCATGCCTCCAGTGGTGTGGCGGCCCTGGCAGGTGCCATCTTCCTGGGGCGACGCAAAGCAGAAACGCGTAACCGCGAACCGGCCAATATTCCGTTCGTGCTGCTGGGCGCTGCGATGCTGTGGCTGGGGTGGTTCGGCTTCAATGCCGGTTCGTCACTCCATGCCGACGGTCAGGCCGTCAAGGCCTTCCTGAACACGAACACGGCGTCTGCCACCGCCATGATGACATGGATATTCTTCGATTGCCTTCGCGGCCGCAAGCCGTCGGCCATGGGAGCCGCCGTCGGTTGCGTGGTGGGTCTGGTGGCCATCACCCCTTCTGCCGGTTATGTCACGGTAGGGCAGAGCATCTTCATCGCTTTTGTCATCACACTCATTTGCAACGTCGCTGTCTACTGGCGCTCGCACACCAGTATCGACGACGCCCTTGATGTGTTCCCCACACATGGCACGGGAGGTATCTTCGGCACCGTGCTGACGGGCATCTTCATCCAGGAAGGCCTTATCGCAGGCACCTGGGACGGTTTTGTGATTTTCCTCTACCACCTGCTGGCCATCGTCATGGTGTTCGTCTACACCTTCGGTATGAGTTGGGTGGGCTACAAACTCATCGATCGTCTCATCCCCATGCGCGTCTCGCGCTACAGCGAGAAGGTGGGCCTCGACCTGTCGCAGCACGACGAGCACTACGGCCTTGCCCACATCGGTGAGCGTGAACTGGCGGAATATGAGGAGCACCTCAGGGAGAAAGAAAAGAAATAAGTGGGATGATGCAGAGAAAGTATATTTTCGTCACTGGCGGTGTGGTGTCCTCGTTGGGCAAGGGCATCATCTCCGCCAGCATCGGCCAACTGCTGCAGGCACGCGGCTACAAGGTGACCATCCAGAAGTTCGACCCTTATATCAACATCGACCCTGGCACGCTCAATCCCTACGAGCACGGCGAGTGCTATGTGACGGTCGACGGTATGGAGACAGACCTCGATCTGGGTCATTATGAGCGTTTCACGGGCATAAAGACGACGCGCCACAACAGTATCACCACAGGACGTATCTACAAGACCGGCATCGACCGTGAGCGGCATGGCGACTATTTAGGCAAGACCATTCAGGTGGTGCCTCATATCACCGACGAGATCAAGCGCCGGATGTTGCGCGAGGATGAGGTGGGCGAGGATTTGGACTTTGTCATCACCGAGGTGGGCGGCACGATAGGCGACATCGAGAGTGCGCCGTTTATGGAAGCCATCCGGCAGTTGCGCTGGCAACTGGGTCGCGATGCGGTGTGTGTGCATCTGACCTATGTGCCCTATCTGAAGGCTGCCGGCGAACTGAAGACCAAGCCCACGCAGCACTCGGTGAAGGAGTTGCAGGGCATGGGCATCCAGCCCGACATCCTTGTGCTCCGCACGGAGCGCCACCTCGACGACGCGCTGCGCATGAAGGTGGCGTCGTTCTGCAATGTCGACCTTGAGTGTGTGGTGCAGAGTGAGGATATGGCCAGCATCTATGAGGTGCCGGTGAGCATGCAGCGTCAGGGGCTCGACGCGACCATCCTGCGCAAGGTAGGCGTTTCAGCGGTCCAGCCTCCTGCCATGACCGCCTGGCACAATTTCTTGGACAAGCAGCGCCACGCCACCCGCGAGGTCCATGTGGCCCTGGTGGGCAAGTATGACTTGCAGGATGCCTACAAGAGTATCCGCGAGAGCCTCAATCTGGCGGGCATCTACAACGACGTGAGGGCGAGGCTTCATTTTGTCAACAGTGAGGAGCTGACCGCTGAGAATGTGGATGAGCGGCTCAAGGGCATGGCAGGTGTCATCATCTGTCCGGGATTCGGCCAGCGTGGCATCGAGGGTAAAATCATCGCCGCCGCGTACGGGCGCACCCATGACGTCCCCACCTTTGGCATCTGTCTTGGCATGCAGATGATGGTCGTTGAGTTTGCAAGGAATGTGCTGGGCTACGAGGATGCCGACAGCAGCGAGATGAACGGCTCGTCCGCGCATTGCGTCATCGACCTGATGGAGGAGCAGAAGAACGTGACGAATATGGGTGGCACCATGCGGCTGGGAGCCTACGACTGCCAGTTGATGAAGGGCAGCCGTGTCTGCGAGGCCTACGGTGATGTGCCGCTGGTCCGCGAGCGCCATCGCCATCGTTATGAGTTCAACAATCAGTACAGGAAAGAGTTCGAGTCTGCCGGAATGAGGTGCGTGGGCATACATCCCGCCGCCGACTTGGTGGAGATTGTCGAGATACCCGACAAACGATGGTATATCGGCACGCAGTTTCATCCCGAATACTCGTCGACGGTGCTGCACCCGCACCCGCTGTTCATGTCGTTTATAGGAGCCTGTCTTAGAGAAGGCCGCGGATAGTTATAGATAGCCTTTGGATCCGTTGATATCCGTAGGGACTCGGCAGGCGCGTCTATTTGATGCTCCACCTCAGTCCGAGGCTAAGGTCGAGGTGTAGCGGCTTGTCCTTGTAGTAGGTCGGCACTTTGCTGCCGTTGTCGAAATAGTATCCCAGGGTGGGCTCGGCATAAAGGCTGAGTTGTGGCGTGAAGCGGTATTCAGCGCCCACGGCCCCGTTGACAGAGAACTGCAGCGGCCGTATGGTGACTTTCGTTTGCTTGCCTTCTGTCTGCCAACTGCCCTTCACCATTTTCTCTGCCATGGCTCCTGCGCCGGCATAGAAGGCCACGTGGCGGTTGCCCCAGAGCAGGTAGTTCACGCCGACGGGTATACCTATGTATGTCAGCCGCTGCTCCGTCTGCCATTTTTGGCTTTTTGTCTCCATGGTAATGTCTGTCGTGACGCGTGTGTAGGCCAGTCCGCCGTCGATGCTCCATCTGTCGTTGAACCGGTATCTCAGCGACAGGCCTAATCTGAAGGGCTGATGGTGTGAAACCTTCTCTTTCGGTTGATCCTCTTTAGCAGACATATTTTCTGTATAGCCTATTGTTGGAGAATCGTAGATGTATTTGCCTTGGTTTGCGACTGTCAACATACCATTGCTTGCGGCTCCATGCAGTGCGTTGCCTAAATAGAGATTGGCTGTCAGACGGCTGTTGTCTGAGGCGGATGACATAGCCAAGTCGGGCCATTCCATAGTGCTCACGGTCACCATCTTTTCCCGTGCCGTGCTGTCGCCGGGAGCGTGGGCGTCCTCGCCCGCATTAATTGCCGTCGGCTCCTCTTGACGAATGTCGCCGGGAGCGTGGGCGTCTTCGCCCGCATCAGATGCTGTCGGCTGTATTTGCCTCACCGTTTGCCTGTTTTTTGCTGTCTGCTTGTTTTGTGCTATCCTTTGGTCATTATCTGTCGACAGCGGTTCTGTTGCGGGAGAGGACATCTGCGCTCCTGGTGTTGTCCTTTGGCCGTCATCTGCCGACTCAGGTTTTGTTGCGGGAGAGGACGCCCGCGTTCTTGGTGCTTCCGGTGTTGTCGTCTTCTGCTCGGCGATGGCGGTACGTGCGTCGTCGGAAGCGTCATCGCCACGGAAGGCCATATATCCTCCCATGGTCACCAGTGCTGCCAGTGCTGCCGCCGCCGCGCGTCGGCCCCACACCGTCCTCATCGTGGCCCTGCGCATGTTGGCTGCCAGCGCCTCGTGCACCTTGTCCCACGGCAGTTCGGGGGCGGGCTTCTCAAAGCCGTCCATCTTCTGCTGCATCTGTTGTCTCCATTGTTCTTTCATTGTGGCAACCTTTTTTTGTGGTATTCGGTGATCATTTTCGCAAGCAGATTCTTGGCCCTGCTGAGTTGAGAGGCGGAGGAGTTCTCCTTGATGCCGAGGAGCCGTGCGATGTCCTGGTGGCTCTGGTGCTCGAAGACGTAGAGGTTGAACACCGTGCGGTAGCCTGTAGGCAACCGACTCACCATCTCGTGGATGGCTTCCGGCGGGATGTCGCTGATGGGCGGGTCGTCCTCCTCAGGTTCGTCGGCGATGTCGCGCTCCATAGGCAGCAGTTCCCGCTGTTTCTTCGTCCGCAGCCACCGCAGCGACTCGTTGACGGCAATGCGCGAGGACCAGGCCCTGAGTGAGCCCGGGCCTCGGTATTCGAATCGGTTGATGTGTGTGATGATGTCTACGAGAGTGTCCTGCAGCACGTCCTTCTGGTCGTCTTCGTCGGTGATGTATCGTGAGCAGATGGCGGCCAGATGTCCTGCGTATAGGGAATAGAAATCTCGCATCGCCTCGTTGCTGCCGTTGCGAAGTTGCTTTGCCAAGCGTAGCTCGTCATGGTTCCCTATAGCAAACACGTATCCTTCTAATTACCCATATATTGTCCGATGAAGAAGATGGCGCCGGTAGACTGCTCGCTGATGACGTAGAGGAACGGCCGTGTGGCGTGGAAGACGGCTTTCTGCGGTTCTATGGGTCCTGCGGCACCAGCGTAACTTCCTATCACGGTGACGGCGGCGGCTTCTGTGCCCTCCTCGTTGAGTTTGATTTTCGCCACTTGTTTCATCAGCGAGATATAGGTGGGCACATCGCAGAAGTCGGGAAATTCAGCTTTCATTCCGTCGAAGGCGTCGGGCATGCCAAGGCTTTTCATGACAGGCACCAGGTTGACGCTCGTCTCCGACTCGAAGCGTGGCATCTTCACGTCGACGATGGCCGTCGGCGCCCATGCCAGTCTTTTCCACGTCTCTTCGGTGAGGTCCTTCAGCACGTCGGCCACGGTCTTCCCCTCATGGGGCAGGAGCAGGGTCATGATGAAGGCTCCGTTGCCGTAGGGCATCTTCAGCATCTGGAAGTCTTCGGTGTCGTTATATCCCAAAAAGCTTTCTTGGCGCATCATCGGCACCTTGACGTTGCCTGTCTTGGTGTGGAACGTCTCATCCTTTGTGTTGGAAGAGTTGAATTTCATTGCCCAGGCGCCCTTGAAGTAGATGGCGTTGAGCAGGTAGCTGACGCTGGCGGGGTCAAACTCGTCCTCTGTGAGCACTTTTTCAATCATGTGCTCCGTGTGGTCGCTGGCCCACTGGTTGATGACGTCGAGTGTCTTGCCGTCGGCGAAGTCGCGTGTCTCGGGTTCGGCGTCATAATATGCTTTGGCCTTGGCCACGAAGTCCGGCTTCAGCACATAGCCTTTGTTCATGTAGATGGTGTTGGCGATCATCACCTTCGTCAACTTATCCAGGGCGGGCGCCTCGGTGAGCATCTTCCGGCAGAACTGGTTGATGCCGTCGGCTCCCGTATCGCCGAAGCCCAGCACTTTGTTGATTTGTGCCAGCGTCTCGCCGCCGGCGCCGTTGTTGAGCATGCCGAGGGCGTAGGTGATGCTGATGGGCGACACGATTTCGCTCTTGTCAGCATCTTTGGCCGTCACCTCTCTGAACAGGTTGAATGCGAAGTCGTTGCTCTTGTTCACTAATTGCTTCTCGGCGGTCGACAGCGTCATCGGTGTATAGGCATTGTCCTCAGGGGCAAAGACGTGGTCCTGTTGGTTGTCGTCGTTGTCGCCCTCATCGTGGTTGCTGCATCCTGCCATGGTCATCGCCATCATTGTCAGGGCGATGGCCACCCGCATTGTCATATTCTTCATCATGGTTGCAATTATAGTTGATTTTTATGACATAAATACCGCAGATGGCAAAATACTGCACCGCTCCCCTCATGTTTTAACTTTTTTTTGCTGATTTTCAAAGTGGAGTGACTACTCAGCACCCTCAAAAAGGAATATACTTAGGAGCCATATTAATCCTACGATGACGTAAAATTTAGCACTACATATTCATGTTTTTTGAAATCTTTCATAAAATCAGCAAATTAGTCCGTCAAA
>CADBLU010000149.1 GCA_902795605.1 uncultured Prevotellaceae bacterium
TGTCGACATCAGCGAATATAAGATTTCTGACGGTGAACTCATCGGACTCGTGGGCAACAACGGTGCCGGAAAGACGACGCTGTTCAGACTGATGCTCGATTTGTTGAAAGCTGACCAAGGAACAGTGACTTACACCTATAATGATGGGGTGCAGGTGAATCCTGCGGAGAATGAGTCGTGGAAAAGTCATACGGGCGCCTATATCGATGAAGGATTCCTCATCGATTTCCTCACCCCCGAAGAGTATTTCTATTTCATCGGCAAAGTGAGCGGAGTGAGCAAAGAAGAGATCGATATCCGGCTGAAAGACTATGAACAACTGATGGCGGGAGAAATCCTCGGACAAAAGAAACTCATCCGCGACTTCTCAGCCGGCAACAAACACAAAGTGGGCATCATCGCAGCACTCATCCACCACCCGGACTTGGTCATCCTCGACGAGCCTTTCAATTTCCTCGACCCTTCGAGCCAGAACGTGCTGAAACACGTCTTGGTGGAATATAGCAAAAACACAGGGGCTACCATCATCAACAGCAGCCACAACCTGGCTCATACCATCGACATCAGCACACGTATCACTCTGCTTGAGCACGGACACATCGTGAAAGACCTTGCCAATGAGGAGCATAGCGCCTCCCAGGAACTTGAGGAATATTTCAACAATGCCTCACAGACCATGGCGGAGGAGACGTCTGCCAGCGAGCCCAACAACAGCGAAGAACCTGCCATTTCAGTAGGTAATGACGAGGAAAAAGACGCTTAGACATCCCCATTTTGAGGTATAACGACAAAAAAGGTGACTTCCAAGACTACTGAAGTCACCTTTTTTGCCTATTTTTGCATATCAATCCAATCAACATGAGACTATCAGACCTACACACAGGAGAAAAAGGTGTCATTGTGAAAGTGCTCGGACATGGAAGTTTCCGCAAACGTATCGTGGAAATGGGATTCATCAAAGGCACTGTGGTGGAAGTGTTACTCAACGCGCCACTCCAAGACCCTGTGAAATATAAACTGATGGGCTACGAAGTGTCGCTCAGGCACGATGAAGCCCTTATGGTGGAAGTCATCTCCGAGGAGGAAGCGAAGGCCATGGAGAAGCAGGCCCGTGCCCTCAGCCAGCAAGGGAAGGTCGTGGAAGACGATGACGCCCCACTCACCGACAGGCAGTTGCACGATGCAGCCATGCGGCGCCGACGTACCATCAACGTGGCACTTGTGGGCAACCCCAACTGCGGAAAGACATCGCTCTTCAATTTTGCCTCTGGAGCCCACGAGCGTGTAGGCAATTACTCTGGAGTGACGGTAGACGCTAAAGAAGGACATGCCACCTTTGAAGGCTACGAGTTCAATATCGTCGACCTGCCCGGCACATATTCACTGTCGGCATACAGCCCCGAGGAGCTCTATGTGAGAAAACAGATTGTGGAGAAGACGCCCGACATCGTCATCAATGTCATCGACGCAAGCAATCTGGAGCGCAACCTCTATCTCACCACCCAATTGATAGACATGAACCTCAGGATGGTGTGCGCACTCAACATGTTTGACGAGACGGAACGAAGGGGCGATCATATCGACTATCAGAAACTGGGCCAGCTTTTTGGTGTGCCGATGATCCCTACGGTGTTCAAGTCAGGACGGGGTGTAGACCTGCTCTTCCACATTATCATCAACATCTACGAAGGCAACGACTTCCTTGACAAAGACGGCAACATCAACCCCGAAGTGGCCTCGGAGATTGCCAAATGGCACAAAGACTATGAAAATCATCACGGAGGTGACCACTCCGACGACTATGCCCATGGTCCGCGCCCGAACAAAAGTATCTACCGGCACATCCACATCAATCACGGAAGATATGTGGAAAGCGGCATAGAGAAGGTGAAAACCGAACTGATGAAAGAGGAGAAAGTGAGGCTCCGTTATAGCACGAGATACCTTGCCATCAAACTGCTTGAGAGAGACAAGTACGCTGAACGCTTCGTACGCCAGTTGCCCAATGGAAAGCATATCCTTGAGGTGAGAGACAAAGCCGCTGAACAAATCAAGAGAGACACCTTGGAAGACAGCGAGACCGCCGTGATGGACGCCAAATACGGATTTGTGCATGGTGCGTTGCAGGAAGCCCGGTTCAAAGAGGGCAGCGACAAAGACACCTACCACATGACGCATATCCTCGATAAGCTCATCACCAACAGATGGTTGGGATTCCCCATCTTCCTCCTTCTCCTCTATGTCATGTTCCAGACGACATTCTCTCTCGGACAATATCCCATGGACTGGATAGACGCTCTATTCGCATGGTTGGGAGAGTGGTTGGGCAATACCCTGCCTGAAGGACCTGTCAGAGACATGATGGTCGACGGTGTCGTAGGCGGTGTAGGTGCTGTCATCGTCTTCCTGCCACAGATTCTCATCCTCTATGCGTTCATCTCTTTCATGGAAGACTCAGGATATATGGCACGGGCAGCGTTTATCATGGACAAACTGATGCACAAGATGGGGCTGCATGGCAAATCTTTCATTCCGCTGATCATGGGCTTCGGGTGCAACGTGCCGGCAGTAATGGCGACACGTACCATAGAAAGCCGCAAGTCCAGGCTCATCACCATGCTCATTTTGCCCTTTATGAGCTGCTCGGCCCGCCTACCTATTTATATCATGATTATCGGAGCATTCTTTGCCGTCAAATATCAGGCCATGGTGATGATCTCACTCTATGTGGTGGGTATCATTGTCGCTGTGATTATCAGCCGTCTCTTCAGCCGATATCTCATCAAAGGAGACGATACCCCCTTCGTCATGGAACTTCCACCCTATCGTATGCCCACTGCCAAAGCCATGCTGAGGCATACCTGGGAAAAAGGCAAGCAGTATCTCAAGAAAATGGGTGGAATCATTCTCGTGGCCAGTATCATCGTTTGGGCCCTTGGCTATTTCCCGCACAACGACCAACTGACAAAACAGCAGCAGCAAGAGCAAAGTTATATCGGACATGTAGGCAAGGCCATTGAGCCTATCTTCCGCCCGCAAGGGTTCACATGGAAATTGGATGTGGGGCTTCTCGCCGGTGTTGGCGCCAAGGAAATCGTGGCTTCCACCATGGGAGTCTTGTATACAGGTGACGAAGAGGTGGCAGAAGACGCGACATACGACAATCATATGGCACTGCATGATAAAATGGCAGCAGAAGGAATCACACCTTTGGTCGCCTACTGTTTCCTGCTGTTTGTCTTGCTCTATTTCCCGTGTGTCGCCACCATTGCAGCCATCAAAAACGAAACAGGTAGTTGGCGGTGGGCGCTCTTTGCCGCTTTTTACACCACTGCTTTGGCATGGTGCGTCTCAGCGGCCGTCTATCAGTGTTTCTCGTAAAAGAGATGGTAGGCTCTATCAATTAATGTGAAACGGCAAAATATTATCGGTTGCAGCAAGGCTAACCTTGCTGCAACTGACGTATGAGTGAGCGCTGCCGCTCCGTGAGATTCGTAGGCAACAGGACGTTGTAGGTGATGATCAAATCACCATACACGCCATTTCCACGGTCTATTCCTTTTCCCTTCAGCCTCACTTTGGTGCCGTTCTGGGTCTCAGGCTGCACCTTGAGCTTCACCTTCGAGCCGTTGCTCAACGACAATATGACCTCCCCGCCCAAAAGTGCGGTGTAGAGGTCGATGTTGACGGTGGCCGACACATTGCCGTCTCCTCGCTCACCAGATGACTTTTTCCTGAAATTGCCACGCTGGCCGAATATTTGCTCAAAGAAACTACTGAAGCCACCGCCCTTGCCAGTGAACATGCTGAAATCAAAACCGTCGAAAGGCGAGCCGCCGCCATTCTGCCAATATTGACCGCCAGCGCCCTGACCAAAAGCGTCTGCCTGGCGCCACTGCTCTCCATATTGATCGTATTTCTTGCGCTTCTCCGGATCGCCAATCACCTCATAGGCTTCCTGAAGTGCCTGAAACTTCGCTTTAGCCTTAGGATCATCGGGATGAAGGTCGGGGTGGAACTGTTTGCTCCGCCTGTGATAGGCTTTCTTCACCTCATCCTGTGGGATGTTCTTGTCCACACCCAATATCTTGTAGTAGTCTATAAATGCCATAATTCAACCTCCTTATTCTAATTATTTCTCTATGAAAGTTCCTGCAAAAAACATGCCATCCGCATACATTAATGAATAATAATACACTCGATTTACAAATACAGGAAGATACAGAAGAGAAGACTCAGAAAATCGAAAAAAACATGCCGTAGTATATCTTTTTTTGTGTAATTTTGCACGCGAATAGAGATTCATCTTATTTACCGCATAATTATACACCAATCACTCATGAAGAAGTTATCAAAGGTTATTGTGCTCGGGAGTGGCGCACTGAAAATTGGTCAAGCCGGAGAGTTTGACTATTCGGGCTCTCAGGCGCTGAAAGCATTGCGTGAAGAAGGCATCTCAAGCGTGCTCGTCAATCCCAACATCGCCACCATCCAAACCAGTGAAGGCATTGCCGATAAAGTCTATTTTCAACCTGTGACGCCCCATTTCGTCACGGAAATCATCAAGAAAGAGCGTCCCGACGGTATCCTGCTCGCTTTTGGTGGACAGACTGCACTCAACTGCGGAACTGAGCTCTATCTCAACGGAACACTTGAGAAATATGGTGTCAAAGTGCTCGGCACAAGCGTCGAGGCCATCATGAACACAGAGGACCGCGACAAATTCGTGCGCAAACTCGACGAGGTCAGCCTGAAGACTCCGGTGAGCCACGCCGTAGAGAACATGGACGACGCGATTGCCGCAGCACGTGAAATAGGCTTCCCCATCATGATCAGGTCGGCCTACGCCCTCGGCGGATTAGGTTCCGGACTGTGCAATGATGAAGCGGGCTTTGTCGAGTTGGCTGAAAGTGCCTTCACCTTTGCGCCACAGATCCTTGTGGAAGAGAGTCTGAAAGGTTGGAAGGAGATAGAGTTTGAGGTCATCCGCGACGCCAAAGACCGGTGTTTCACCGTGGCATCCATGGAGAATTTCGACCCGCTCGGCATCCATACAGGTGAATCTATCGTCGTCGCCCCCACTTGTTCGCTCACTGATGAGCAGGTGACTATGCTGCAGGAGCTCTCCATCAAGTGTGTGAAGCATCTTGATATCGTGGGCGAATGCAACATACAATTCGCGTTCAATGCCCAGACCAATGACTATCGCATCATTGAAATCAATGCCCGACTGTCACGCTCCTCTGCACTGGCTTCCAAGGCCACAGGATATCCTTTGGCATTTGTGGCGGCAAAAATCGCTCTTGGTTACACCCTCGACCAGATAGGAGAGATGGGTACGCCCAACTCCGCATACGTGGCCCCGAGCCTCGACTATATGATTTGCAAGATCCCGCGTTGGGACCTTACCAAGTTTGCTGGCGTCAGCCGGCTCATCGGTTCTTCGATGAAGTCTGTGGGAGAAATCATGAGCATCGGCCGTACCTTCGAGGAGATGATACAAAAAGGTCTGCGCATGATCGGCCAGGGTATGCATGGCTTCGTAGGCAACGACCATACCAAGTTTGACAATCTCGACGACTCACTGGCCAACCCCACCGACCTGCGCATCTTTGCTATCGCTCAAGCACTTGAAGAAGGATACACCATCGAGAGGATTGAAGAGTTGACAAAAATCGACAAATGGTTTATCCAACGGCTGAAGAGAATCGTTGACCTGAAAGAGCAACTGCTCACATACAACCGTCTGGAAGACCTGAGCGACGAGTTGCTGCAAGAAGTGAAAGCAGCGGGATTCAGCGACTTCCAAATTGCACGATTCGTGCTCAAGCCTCAAAAGGGCAATATGGAGAAAGAGAACCTGCAAGTGAGGAAATACCGCCAGTCGCGCAACATCCTTCCGGCCGTCAAGCGCATCAACACTGTGGCCAGCGAGCATCCTGAACTGACCAACTATCTGTATTTCACCTACAACACACCTCCCGTGCACGATATCTCATATTATAAGAATGAGAAATCGGTCATCGTGATGGGAAGCGGCGCCTATCGAATCGGTTCGAGTGTGGAGTTTGACTGGTGCTCTGTCAATGCCATCAATACTGCCCGCCGGCTCGGCTACAAGTCTATCATGATCAACTACAATCCTGAGACGGTATCGACCGACTACGACATGTGCGACCGGCTCTATTTCGATGAACTCTCACTTGAAAGGGTGCTCGACGTCATCGAATTGGAACAGCCACGGGGAGTCATCGTCAGCATGGGAGGACAGATACCCAACAACCTGGCCATGAAACTGTATCGGCAGGGTGTGCCCATTCTCGGTACGAGTCCCGTCAATATCGACCGGGCAGAAAACCGCGACAAATTCTCTGCCATGCTTGATAAACTGGGTGTCGACCAGCCTGCGTGGAGGGCTCTTACCTCATTTGAGGACATCAAAGACTTTGTCAAACAAGTAGGCTATCCGGTGCTTGTGCGCCCCTCGTATGTGCTGAGTGGTGCCGCCATGAACGTCTGCTATGATGACGAGGAGCTGGTGCGCTTCCTTGAAAAGGCCACCGAGGTGTCGAAAGAGTATCCGGTCGTCGTCAGTCAATTTATGACCGACACCAAGGAAATCGAATTTGACGCCGTGGCCGACAAAGGTGAAATCGTGGAATATGCCATCAGTGAGCATATCGAATATGCCGGTGTGCACTCGGGCGACGCCACGATGGTCTTCCCCGCACAGAACATTTACTTCTCCACGATTCGCCAAATCAAGAAAATCTCAAGAAAAATCGCCAAGGAACTGAATATCAGCGGTCCCTTCAATATCCAATATCTGGCAAAGAACCGAGAAGTAAAGGTTATCGAGTGTAACCTGAGAGCCTCACGCTCCTTCCCCTTCGTGTCAAAGATTCTCAAGAGAAACTTCATTGAGACTGCCACAAAGATTATGCTCGACGTACCTTACAACACCCCCGACAGTTCGGAGTTCGACATCGACCGCATCGGCGTGAAGGCAAGCCAGTTCTCTTTCGCACGCCTGCAGAATGCAGATCCCGTCCTTGGTGTCGATATGTCATCGACCGGAGAGGTGGGCTGTCTCGGCGATTCTATGGAGGAGGCCCTGCTCAATGCTCTCATTGCTACAGGATACAGACTCCCCGACCCTGCCAAGCATCCCGCTATTCTGATGAGTAGTGGCGCGGCAAGAGGCAAGGTGGAACTGCTTGAGCCGGCACAGCAACTCATACAAAACGGTTACCGTATCTTCGCCACTGCCGGCACGGCCAAATTCCTTCAGGAAAATGGTGTCCAAGCCACGAGTGTGGCCTGGCCTGATGAGGAGGGTGACAACAACGTGATGGACATGATAGCCGCTCATGGTTTCGCCTTGATTATCAACGTGCCTAAGAATCACACCAAACGCGAACTGACCAACGGCTACCGCATCCGTCGTGCAGCCATCGACCACAATATCCCTCTTATGACGAATGTGCGACTGGCCAAAGCTTTCATCATGGCTTTCTGCACCATCAAAGAGGAAGACATTCAGATCAAGAGTTGGCAAGAATACAACAATTAAAAACGAATATCCAGGAAAAAGGGGACGGTGGAAAATCCATCGTCCCCTTTTTCATTATCTCTTTGCCAAGTTAAATGAGATACACCCACTTGGCATTTTGGGAAAGCGAAAACTTGATTTTTTTACCTTTCGGCACTCGGGGCTTTTTCCACTCACCATTCAGTATCCTGATGACGGTCTTTTTGCCATAGGGCGCATCATCAACAGCTTTCTGCAGATCCATGTAATTACCCTTTCCGTCGGAAGCGACGATATAGTCATAATGCCTCACGTATTTGCGCAGAGCAGGCACCACCTTGGCTATCTCGTCCACCAAAAGACCGGCAACGACATGTGCTCCATAGACATTATAATGCGTGTTGTCCTCTCGGCCTTTGGGGATAGAAGGATTCTCACCGGGCTTGAACCACATGTGTAATTTCTTGGATCCTTCAACTCCCAAACCTTGCTCCAAGTCGTGAGTCACCTTGTTAGCATCTACAAATATGGTATTGGTTGCGGATGCCACATTACGAGGAGCGATGATATAGTCGCCATGGGTGTCGATGAGGACTGTGCCTTCCTTTTTAACCTGACCCGTGAACTGCGTGTCGCGCAGTTTCTCATCGTCGTCATTCGCAGCGGCCTTCACCTCAAAATTGCGACGCACCACCGCATTCATTAATATAGGAATGCCCCCACGCTCACGTGTCTCGGTGATAAATTTTGTCAAATTCGCATCAAACGTGGAACCTGGATCTGTATGGCGGTCTTCCTTGGGCTTCTCATCATTATGACCAAACTGAATAATGACATAGTCACCTGGCTTGATCTTATCGCAGACCACCTGCCACCGGCCCTCATCGATAAAGCTTTTCGAGGAACGACCGTTCACAGCATGGTTGTCGACAATGATGTCATCGGTGAAGAATCCTTGCAGTGCCATCCCCCACCCTCTCTCAGGTTTCTCATTGTCATAGGGCTTGTTGGCCATTGTCGAATCACCTATCATAAAGATGGTGATTTTGCTCTTGCCTGCAGACAACAACATAATCAGCAGACATGCGAAAGTGAAAAGGCGGACGAACTTTCTCATTATCTCACTTACTCACGACTTCCAACAGTTCTTCAGCGGTCAGCAATTGTTGCTCACCAGATTCCATATTCTTGAGGGTCACCTTGCCGGCAGCCATCTCATTGTCCCCCGCAAGTGCCACAAAGCGGATGCCCTTGGCGTTGGCATAAGACATCTGTTTCTTCATTTTCGACTTGTCGGGGTAAATCTCGCAACTGACTCCGGCAGCACGGCATTTCGTGGCTATCGGCATGCAATAAGCCGTTTCTTTGTCACCGAAATTAATGAACAGCAAGCGGGTTGACTCCTCCGTCTCCTCAGGATAGAGGTTGAGCGTGTTGAGCACGTCAAAGATGCGGTCGGCACCAAATGAGATACCTACACCGCTGAGGCCCGGCATACCGAAGATGCCTGTCAGATTGTCGTATCTGCCTCCACCGGTGATACTACCGATCTGCACATCGAGAGCCTTCACTTCGAAGATAGCCCCTGTGTAGTAATTGAGGCCTCGCGCCAAGGTCAGGTCCAACTCAATCGTGTTCTTCAGCTGACAAAAGGAAAGAAGGTCGAGAATGGTTTTCACCTCCTCCACACCCTTAAGGCCAATCTCAGAGTTCTCCAGAACTTGGGCTATTGTGGCAAGTTTCTCCTCATTGGTGCCACTGAGCGAAATGATGGGCTGGAGTTTGCTGATGGCCTCCTCGCTGATGCCACTTTCCGCCAACTCAGCGTTCACGCCTTCAAGGCCAATCTTGTCAAGTTTGTCGATGGCCACGGTGATATCCACTATCTTGTCGGCCTCGCCAATGACTTCTGCGATGCCACTGAGGATTTTGCGGTTGTTGATCTTGATGGCCACCCTGATGCCGAATTTAGCAAACACAGTGTCGACTATCTGCATCAACTCAACCTCGTTGAGCAAAGAATCGCTGCCCACAATGTCGGCATCACACTGATAAAACTCACGGTAACGGCCTTTCTGTGGACGGTCGGCTCGCCACACGGGTTGTATCTGATAACGTTTGAAGGGCAACTGCAACTGTTCACGGTGCATCACCACATAGCGTGCGAAAGGCACTGTGAGATCATAGCGGAGGCCTTTTTCACAAAGCCGGGCAGCCAACTTGAGCGGTTGCCGACCAAGGAGCTCCTCATCGGTCACTTTGTTGGTAAAGTCACCAGAATTGAGTATCTTGAACAAGAGTTTGTCGCCTTCCTCACCATATTTGCCCATCAATGTTTGAAGAGTCTCCATCGAAGGTGTCTCTATCTGTTGGAAGCCGTAAAGCGCATACACTTCACGGATGGTGTCGAAGATATAATTGCGCTTCGCCATCTCTGAGGGAGAGAAGTCGCGTGTGCCTTTGGGAATGCTGGGTTTCTGTGCCATAATTATTGACGGATAATGGTCTGTTCGCGGTCGGGACCGATAGAAATGATGCGTATCGGGGTCTCAAGTGCTTTCTCCAAGAAATCGATATAGTCACAGAAGGCCTTGGGGAACTGGCTTTCATCGGTGAATTGGGTCATGTCCGTCTTCCAGCCCGGCATTTCCACATAGACAGGCTCAATGCCTTTCTCGATGTCGTATGGGAAATCTTCAATCCTTACTCCGTCGCGCTTATAGGCGACGCAGGCCTTGATGGTGTCGAAGTCGTCGAGCACATCACTCTTCATCATAATCAGTTGTGTCACGCCGTTCACCATGATAGAATAGCGGAGGGCCACCAGGTCGATCCAACCACAGCGACGCTCACGGCCCGTGACGGCACCATACTCATGTCCCAACTGCCGGATCTTGTCGCCGGTGGCATCGAAAAGTTCGGTGGGGAACGGACCTGCACCCACCCTGGTGCAATATGCTTTCATGATGCCATACACCTCGCCTATCTTATTGGGACCGATACCGAGACCTGTGCATGCACCGGCACAGATGGTATTGGAAGAGGTGACAAAAGGATAACTGCCAAAATCGATGTCGAGCATCGTACCTTGGGCTCCCTCACAGAGGATTGACTTCCCACTGCAGAGCAACTTGTTGATTTCATGCTCACTGTCGACAATGGGGAATTGCCTAAGATACTCTACACCCTCCATCCATTTCTTTTCCGTTTCAGAGATGTCATAGTCGGTGTACCCCATGGAAAGCAGCATCTGCTCATGACGGGCCTTGTGGGCGGCATATTTCTCCTCGAAGCCGTCGAAGATATCACCCACACGCAGACCATTGCGCGACACCTTGTCGGTGTAGGTGGGACCGATACCCTTTCCTGTCGTACCGACCTTGCCGGCACCCTTGGCTGCCTCGAGCGCGGCATCAAGCACGCGGTGAGTAGGCATGATAAGATGAGCCTTGCGGGAGATATGAAGCCTGCTGCGAAGCTCATGGCCCGAACGCTCCAAGTCCTTCGCCTCGTCCATGAAAAGGTCGGGAGCCAGCACCACACCATTGCCGATAATGTTCACCTTGCCACCCTGAAAAATACCGGACGGTATGCTTCTCAGCACATATTTCTGACCTTCAAACTCAAGTGTATGGCCAGCATTGGGACCGCCTTGAAAACGTGCGACGACATCATAGAGAGGGGTCATCACATCCACTACTTTTCCTTTGCCCTCATCGCCCCATTGCAGGCCGAGGAGAACGTCTACTTTTCCTTTTTTCATTTCTTGGGATTCTTATTCGTTGTTGTCTTCTTTCCTTTTTTACGGGATATCTTCGCCTGGCAAGTGCTGCACGTGCCATAGAAATAAAGATTAAAACCCACGGGATGAAACCTTTTCAGCTTCACGTCGTTCAGCATGGCTATCAACGAGTTGTTGCCTACTTCCTGCACCTTGCCACAGACAGTGCATATCTGGTGGCAATGGTTGTCTGTCAGGTCACAGGCCTCGTATCTCACGTCGGGCAGAAAATGATGCCTGACAACCAAACGCAACTTCATGAAAAGATTCACCGCATTGTAAAGAGTGGCACGACTCACCCTGAAATTGTCCTGCTCCATACGGAGCCCCAATTCCTCAAGGGTGAAATGACCTTCCATATTAAAGATTGCGTCGAGTATGGCATATCGTTCGGGGGTCTTCCGACGATTGTTCTCTTCCAGATATCTTGTCAGTGTCTGCCTTGCCCTAAGCCGGATATTCTCATCCATTATACATAAATTCTATTAACGAAGAAAGCATGCGGGCACAAAGGTAATCATTTTTTCCGAAATAAGTTAAAGTGTTTTTCTATTAATCCTACGATGACGTAAAATTTAGCACTACATATTCATGTTTTTTGAAATCTTTCATAAAATCAGCAAATTAGTCCGTCAAA
>CADBLU010000150.1 GCA_902795605.1 uncultured Prevotellaceae bacterium
CGCAGACCACCATCGGCACGCAGGAGCACCTGAAGAACCCGTCGATCACCAATATCAAGAACTACTTCAACCGCTACTATGTGCCCAACAACGTGGCCATCTGTATGGCCGGCGACTTCGACCCCGACGAGGTGATCGCCATCATCGACAAGTATTTCGGACCGTGGAAGAAGAGTCCCTCGCTCTCTTATCCGCAGTTCGCCCCCCTCGCGCCCATCACCTCGCCCCAGGATACCACCGTGGTGGGCAAGGAGGCTGAGTATCTCATGATGGGATGGCGCTTCGCCAAGGCCAACAGTCTGCAGGGCGACACCCTCGACATCATCAGAAGCGTGCTCGCCAACGGCAAGTGCGGCCTCTTCGAGATCGACCTCGAGCAGAAGATGAAACTCATGAGCGCCGGCGCCTTAACCGATGCCATGGCCGACTACTCGCCCTTCGTGCTCTTCGGATACCCCAAGGAGGGCCAGACGCTCAACGAGGTGCGCGACCTGCTCCTCGAGGAGATGGGTAAGCTGAAGCGTGGCGACTTCGACGACGACCTCATCCCCGCCGTCGTCAACAACGCCAAGTTGAACTACTTCCGTTCCATCCAGAACAACAGCAACCGCGCCAGCCAGATGGTGGATGCCTTCATCAACCAGCAGGACTGGGCCGATGTGGCTCACTACATCGACCGCATCTCGAAGATCACCAAGCAGGATGTGGTGAATTTCGCCAACAAGTATTTCGCCGACAACTATGTGTGCGTCTTCAAGCGCGTGGGCACCGACGAGACCCAGGTGAAGATAGAGAAGCCTGAGATCACCGCCATCCCCACCAACCGCGAGTTCAGCAGCCGGTTCCTCAACGAGATCAAGAACTCGTATGTGAAACCCATCCAGCCGAGGTTCCTCAACTTCGACACCGACCTCACCAAGACCACCACAAAGCGCGGACTGCCCCTGCTCTACAAGCACAACGACGAGGACGGCCTCTTCAACCTCACCTTCCTCATCGAGATGGGCACCGAGAACGACGTCAACCTCGACTACGGACCATCCTATATGGACTATATCGGTACGGACAAGAAGAGCGTGAGCGAGGTGAAGCAGGAGTTCTACAAGCTGGCCTGCAACTACTCCATCAACGTCAACAGCTGGTATACCACCATCAGCCTCAGCGGTCTCGACGAGAACCTGCCGCAGGCTCTCGCCCTCCTCGAGGAGGTGGTGTGCCACTCCAAGGCCGACAAGGAGTCGTATGAGCAGTATGTGAACCTCATTGTCAAGTCGCGCAACGACAGCAAGAAGAACCAGCGCTCCAACTTCAGCGCGCTGCGTGACTATGTGCAGTACGGCGAATACAACCCCACGCTCAATATCCTCAGCGAAGAGCAGCTGCGCAGCGCCGACCCGCAGAAGTTCCTCGACCTCATCGCCGGACTGGAGAAATACCAGCACACCGTGATGTACTACGGACCGCGCGACCTCAAGCAGCTCGACAAACTCCTCTCGAAGACGCACAAGACACCGAAGCGCCTCATGCCCGTCACGAAGGGCCGCGAGTACACCCAGCAGCTCACTCCCACCAACGAGGTGTATCTGGCTCCCTATGAGGCCAAGAACATCTACATGGTGCAGTACCACAACGAGGGCAAGCCTTTCTCTCTCGAGGAGATGCCCGTCAAGACCATGTTCAACGAGTATTTCGGCGGTGGCATGAACACCATCGTCTTTCAGGAGCTCCGCGAGAGCCGCGGACTGGCCTACAGCGCCGCCGCAAGCTATTCCACGCCGTTCCGCACCCACCATCCCGAGAGCTACATCACCTATATCATCTCTCAGAACGACAAGATGATGGACTGCATCCGCGTGTTCAACAGCATCCTCGATACCATCCCGCAGAGTCAAGCAGCTTTCGACATCGCCAAGCAGAGTGCCATCAAGAGCCTTCAGACGGCCCGCACCACGAAGTTCTCCGTCCTCACCGCCTACTACATGGCTAAGAAGCGCGGCTTCGACTTCGACCTGAATGAGCGTATCTACAAGGCACTGCCCAGCGTCACGCTGCAAGACATCGTGGGCTTCGAGCAGAAGAACATGGTGCGCAAGCCCTACAAATACATCATCCTCGGCGACGAGAGCGACCTCGACATGGAGAGCCTGCGCAAGATCGGTCCTGTGCACCGTCTCACCACCGAGCAGATCTTCGGCTATTGATGCCGTCACCTCATGTATCACCATTCACACTATAACACCTATTCAAAACCAAAAATCATTATGGCAAAAACACCCGAATTCAAGTATGCGCCCATGTTCCAACTGGGCGAGGACAAGACAGAGTACCGCCTGCTGACCACCGAGGGCGTCAGCGTAGGAGACTTCGAGGGACATCCTATCCTGAAAGTGAGCAAGGAGGCCCTCACACTGCTGGCACAACAGGCTTTCCACGACGTGGAGTTCATGCTGCGGCGTGAGCACAACGAGCAGGTGGCCGCCATCCTCCGCGACCCCGAGGCCAGCGAGAACGACAAATATGTGGCCCTGCAGTTCCTCCGCAACGCCGAGGTGGCCTGCCAGGGCATCCTGCCTTTCTGCCAGGACACCGGCACCGCCATCATCCACGGCGAGAAGGGCCAGCAGGTGTGGACGGGCTTTGAGGACGAGGAGGCGCTGAGCCTCGGCGTCTACAACACGTTCACCCAAGACAACCTGCGCTATTCGCAGAACGCCGCGCTCAACATGTATGACGAGGTGAACACGCGCTGCAACCTGCCTGCCCAGATCGACATCGAGGCAACAGAGGGCATGGAATACCGCTTCGTCATGGTGGCCAAGGGCGGCGGCTCGGCCAACAAGACCTATTTCTATCCCATGACTAAGGCCACCATCCAGAACGAGGGCACGCTGCTGCCCTTCCTCGTGGAGAAGATGAAGTCGCTGGGCACGGCCGCCTGTCCGCCCTACCATATCGCCTTCGTCATCGGCGGCACGTCGGCCGAGAAGAACCTGCTCACCGTGAAGCTCGCCAGCATCAAGTACTACGACAACCTGCCTACCACCGGCGACGAGACAGGCCGCGCTTTCCGCGACATCGACCTGGAGAACAAACTGCTGGAGGAAGCCCACAAGATTGGATTGGGAGCACAGTTCGGCGGCAAGCATCTCGCCCACGACATCCGCGTGGTGCGCCTGCCGCGCCACGGTGCCTCTTGCCCCATCGGCATGGGCGTGAGCTGCTCTGCCGACCGCAACATCAAGGCGAAGATCAACGCCGACGGTGTGTGGCTCGAGAAGATGGACAGCCATCCCACCGAACTGATTCCTGAGGAGTTCTGCAAGCCGGGAGAGGGTGCCGAGGGCATCGTCATCGACCTCGACAAGGGCATCGACGCCGTGAGGGCCGAACTGACGAAATATCCCGTGAGCACCCGTGTGAACCTGAAGGGCACCATCATCGTTGCCCGCGACATCGCCCACGCCAAGTTGAAGGCCCGCCTGGACGCCGGCGAGGAGATGCCCTCCTACTTCAAGGACCATCCCATCCTCTATGCCGGACCTGCAAAGACCCCTGAGGGCTATCCTTGCGGTTCGATGGGCCCCACGACAGCCAACCGCATGGATCCCTATGTCGATGAGTTCCAAGACCACGGTGCTTCGTTGGTGATGATAGCCAAGGGGAACCGTTCTCAAGTGGTCACCGACGCTTGCCAGAAACATGGCGGTTTCTACCTTGGCAGCATAGGTGGTGTCGCCGCGGTCCTGTCGCAGTCGAGTATCAAGTCTATCGAGTGTGTGGAGTATCCCGAACTAGGCATGGAGGCCATTTGGAAGATTGTCGTAGAAGACTTCCCCGCCTTCATCCTTGTGGATGACAAGGGCAATGACTTCTTCAAGCAACTCAAGCCCTGGACTCCCTGCAAGTGATAGGATAGCTTTATGATGCGTGTGAGGTGATGTCGCCTCACACGCATCTTCAAAATCTTGTTACTAATGCCATTCCCTATCAGGCTGATGGAAGGGAAGTGGTGAAGGTAGGCGTAAGTATAAACGCCGAAACACGCACCATTGAGGAATGGGCTGTTGAAGATTGTAGATAGAGGATAGGAAATCAGTAAGTTTTACCGCTTTTCATAATGCCTTGGGCACGAGTCCCTCGATGTATTTGCATAGGATTCCAATGCCTTTGAGGTTTTCCCCTCCTTGTGGTATGATGAGGTCGGCATATTTCTTTGTAGGTTCGATGAACTGTTCGTGCATGGGTTTGAGCACGTTGAGGTATCTCTCGAGCACCATGTCGACCGTTCTGCCACGTTCCACCACGTCGCGCTGTATGTTGCGAATGAGTCGCTCGTCGCTGTCGGTATCGACGAAAATCTTGAGGTCCATGAGGTCGCGCAGCTTTTTGTTGATGAGCGTCATGATTCCCTCAATGATGATGACCGGTTTTGGTTCCACGTGCACGGTTTCCTTCATTCGGTTGCAAAGGATGTAAGAGTATGTTGGTTGCTCGATGGCCTGCCCGTCTCTGAGCATGTTGATTTGCTTGTGTAGCAGTTTCCAGTCGAAGGCGTCGGGGTGGTCGAAGTTGATGTTATGCCTTTCCTCTTCCGTCATATGTGAGGTGTCGTTGTAATAGGAGTCTAGTGGGACGACGGCCACATAGTGTGGTGGCAGTGCGTTGGCAATTTTTTTCACGACGGTGGTCTTACCCGACCCTGTTCCTCCTGCTATGCCGATGATTGTCATGTTTTTTGTGGTTTTTTTATAGTGATTTTTTATAGGACGCTATAGGATGAAATAGGACGCCATAGGCTATGGGACTCTAAGTTTTCAAGAGCTCGAAGAGTTGCATATAGTATTCGGCCTTTTTTTTCAGGGGCAATGGGTATGCCCTGCTGCTGCTTGGCATACGGTACAGGCGCATTTTCTTCCCCTCGAAATCGAAAGCGGTGTAAGACCCCACTTTAGGAGAGGCGATGTTGAAGTGCGCAGTAATGATGTCCGTAGCCTTTTGCCCCGTAGTCACCACGATGTGGCAACACGGGGCATTTTTCAGCAGTGCGTCGATGTCTGTGTTTTGCAGCACTTCTAGGTCTTTGTCCGATGCCGTGTTTCGTGTGCGTCTCACCTTCACGGCTGTGTCATAAAGGCCGATGCCCTTTTCCTTGAGCATCGCTTTGATGTCTTCCAGTCGGAATGTTCGCCTCTCCTCGTCCACGAACCAATCTTTGTCGCCGTGCAGGCACAGTCCGAAGATGCGCCACATGTCGTTGATGTAGTTGGGGTAGAAGAAGTCCATTGCCCATCGGTGCCTTGCCGGAGGGAAACTCCCCAGC
>CADBLU010000151.1 GCA_902795605.1 uncultured Prevotellaceae bacterium
ATATTTGAGCTTTTCCGAGGCGCATCCTATCTTCGGCCGCAGGCCAAAGTAGTGAAAGCCGAGCGAAAAGCCAAATAATATTTGAGCTTTTCCGAGGCGGCATCGTCATGGATTGTCGCGACAGAAGATACCTTTTGAAAATACCATCTTTATGTGATTGTGCATTTGTTGAGAAACAATTAATTTTGCAGCCGAAATCGATGTTGAGCTTATGAATTTTATATTTATATCGCCACACTTCCCGCATACTTACTGGCAATTCTGCCGCAGACTGAAACAGAATGGCGTGCAGGTGCTGGGTATTGCAGATGCTCCCTACGACACACTGACAGAGGAGCTGAAGGACTCGCTGACGGAATATTACCGGGTGGAATCCTTGGAGAATTACGACGAGGTGTATCGGGCTGCCGCCTTTTTCGCCTTCCGTTACGGACGCATCGACTGGATAGAGTCCAACAATGAGTATTGGCTGGAGCAAGACGCACGACTGCGTACAGACTTCAATGTGACTACAGGCATCCGTAACGACCAAATCCGCAGCATCAAGGAAAAGTCAGAGATGAAAAAATATTACTTGAAAGGCGGAATTCCCACCGCTCGGCAGATTCGGGCGGCAGAGGGATTCGACGCACTTCGCGACTTTACCCGGCTGACCGGATATCCCATCATCGCAAAGCCCGATGTGGGTGTCGGCGCCAGCGGGACATACAAGATTGAGGACGACAGCCAGTTGCAGTCATTCTTTGAGACGGTGACAGACTACCGAAACTATGTGGTCGAGGAGTTCATTACGGGTGAGATTTGCAGTTATGATGCCATTATCAATGCCGAGGGCAGTCCGCTCTTCGAGTCGATGACGGTCTGGCCTCCCTCCATCATGGACATCGTCAATCTCAAGCTCGACCTTTCTTATTATGTAGCCAAGGAGACACCCGAGAATCTGCGTGAGTTGGGGCGGCGCACCGTCAAGGCCTTTGGAGTCTGCAACCGTTTCATACACCTGGAATTCTTCCGTCTTGACAGCGACAGAGAAGGACTGGGGAGCAAGGGCGACTTCGTGGCATTGGAGGTGAACATGCGCCCGGCAGGGGGATATACACCCGATATGATCAATTATGCCCACTCCACCGACGTCTATAAGATTTGGGCCGACATGGTGGCTTTCGGCGAAAGTCGCACCCAACAGGGAGAACAACAATACTGTGCCTTTGCCAGCCGCCGCGACATCTATCATTATACACATACGCACGACGACGTGCTGAGCCGCTATGGCGACCGGATGGTGATGTGCGAGCGGATGCCGGAGCTGTTTTCCGCAGCCATGGGCCAACAGATGTATACCGTCCGGCTGCAGAGCATAGAAGAAGTGAACGATTTCGTCCAATTTGTACACGAGAAAAGACAATGAACATCAATTACATCAAGCAATACAGCAACGCCCTAGGGCGTGACATGGAGTATAAGACCTACGGCGACAAGGGACATCCCGTGCTCGTCTTCCCCTCGCAAGACGGGCGGTTCTACGACTATCAGGACTTCGACATGGTGGGTATGCTCTCCAACTTCATCGACAAAGGGAAAATACGGCTCATCTGTGTGGACTCGATAGACCGTGAGACATGGTCGGACACACAAGGCGACTATCACAAGCGCATAGAACTGCATGAAAAGTGGTATCACTATATCGTGGATGAACTCATCCCCCAGGTGCGCCATTTCTCCAACGAGACCTTCATCGTCACAGGCTGTTCGATGGGCGGATATCATGCCGGCAACTTTTTCTTCCGCCGTCCCGACCTCTTCGACACATTACTGGCACTGAGCGGCCTCTACTATGCAGGCTATTTCTTCCCCAACTACCACGACTCGCTCATCTACGACAACTCACCCTATGACTTCCTGCGGCAGATGCCCGCCGACCATCCATACTGGAACATCTATCGCCAGCGGCGCATCATCATGTGTGTAGGACAGGGGGCCTGGGAAGATGAGCTGCTTGACAGCACCCGGCAAATGGATGCCCTCCTCCATGAGAAGGGCGTGCCTGCCTGGATAGACTACTGGGGGCACGACTCCGCCCACGACTGGGCATGGTGGCGCAAGCAGATTGTCTACTTTATGGACCATCTGCTGACAGAGGATGCGGTGGAGTACGTCATCTGACAAGGGCAGCAGACAAACACGGGGGCTCAATCGCTCCGTTGCGTTAGAAGTAATTTTTTGCAATCTTTCATCCGCAGACGAAATTTCTTCAGATTCTATCTGGAGTAATGATTCTATTTTTTATCTTTGCGCTCGGCATAAGGCGGTAAAGATGCGTTCCCCGCTGTCGTAAAGCCCGAAGCTGGTTGGTTGATAACGCCAATCAGCTTCGTTTTTTCCAGCGCCTCACCTGTCCGCAGTTCTCCATAGGCAGCTGCTCTGCTGCAGCACGCAGCGCCTGCTCCACCATGCGCCTTCACCTTCTCCAGCGCCCCGTCTGCGGCGCGCCCTCATTTTTTGCTCATTTTTTTGTCTTTCAGGGTTGTGTTTTTCACTTTTTATCCGTTATATAATAAAGCGCCTGACTGTCACAAGCTCCTAAAGAGAAGGAAGCTGCTGTCGGGCGGATGCAAAACTTGAAAATATCCCTTTACAAGCGATGCTGGAAAAGAAGGAATTCGAGGAACTCTATACCACCAACTACATGGCCATGATAAGGCTTGCGCGCACTCTGCTTCACGATGAGGATGAAAGCAGGGACGCAGTGGCCGACGTGATGTTCAGAGTTTACACAAAAGGCATTCCTGACCAATATACACCCGCAAAATACCTCCTGGCCTGTGTGAGAAACAAATGCCTGGATATCTTGCGCCAAATGACGATAAGGCAAAAAGTGGAGAAAATGTTGCCTGTTGAGGAAACTATAATTCCCGCCGACCCCGACGAACAGCAGAATATCTATTCCCTCATCTTGCAAGTGATGGAAAACGACTTTCCTCCACAGACCAAGAATGTGTTTAAAATGAGATTTGACCAACGGTTATCCTATCAGGAAATCGCCGACTGTCTTCATATCAGCAAAGCCGCTGTCTATAAGCATCTGGCAAAAGCCATATCATTACTGAAATCAGCCATTCCTACCACCTAATCATCACCATCATGCCCGACAAGATACTACAACTACTGGAAATCACCGATGCGCCAAACGAGTTTTCCGAAGAACAAATCGAAGAGACGCTGAAAGATGATGACATGAGAGCCGCTTATGCCGTCATGGTACTGGCGGCACAGACTTTTGACGCAGCGAGAGAGAATGAGCGACAGGACATCCAGCAAAACGTCGCCAAGACAATTGCCATGGGAAACAGGCGGATGCTTTGGCGCAAGGTGGCCATCTTCATCGGGGTCTTCTTCATATCGGGACTTGCTGTCGCGGCATTCCTGCCAATGGGCAAGACAAAGCCACAGGAAGAGAAACCGGCGGTGGTCGCCGTGAAGGAAACGCCATCACAAACCGCCGACAGTGATGCCCGGCAAAAGGACTTGAAAGTCATCCAGACCAGTCAGCAATCCGTCGTTGTCTTTCAGGATGAGACATTAGAAAACATCATGCAGGCTGTGGGAGAAGCCTACAAGGTGACTCCGGTCTTCAAGAACGACCAAAAGCGCCATTTGCGACTGCACATGAAATGGAACCGCGACGCGGGTCTTGACATCTTCCTGCAGCGCATTTCACAGTTTAAACAGTTTAAAGTGACAGCCACTCCCACCACCCTCATCATCGAATAAGAAAAAAAGAAATGAAAAGACTCATCATACTCTTCCTCATCGCTATCCTGCCGTTTGCCTTGGTGCAGGGACAGACAGTGAGCCACAATTTCGAGGATGTCTCTCTTTCGGAAGCCCTCCTCGCATTGGACAACGACTGCGACACCATCACTGTCAATTTCGTCTACGACGACCTCGAGGATTTCCGGGTCACCACAAATGTGCGGGAGTCTACCATTCAACAGGCCGTCCGGCAGGTGTGTGGCTACTATCCCATGCGAATCACCATACTCAATACCGACATCTTTGTGGAATGCACGCAGCGCGACACGGTGCGCTTCATCGGTCAGGTGCTGGATGCGAAGCACGTCCCCGTGCGTTTCGCCAATGTGACATTGCTGTCTGTCAATAAAAGAGATACCCTTAATCAAGGAGTGACCAATGACGATGGCTATTTCGTCATACCATGCTCCACGTCGCAGGCTGTTGTCCGCGTCACTCATGTGAGTTACATCGATTTTGAGAAAACGTACCAGAATGGTGATGTCGGTGTGGTCTCTCTCGCTGTGGCCAACCACAAACTGAAACCTGCGGAGGCCATAGGCACTCTTGCCGATACAAAGGTTATAAAACGCAGTTATCATTCCTTATGGAGACAGGCTTACAAGTATGCCACCAAACAATTGCCACGCTCACAAATGGGTGTGATGGACCAGATTATGGTGAAAGCCAGGCACGAGTCCAACTATGGCCAACTGCTCGCAGCTGAAATGATGAAGGCTTCTCTGGCCGGGGAAATCTCTCCCGATTCCATACCAGTAGAGATTAACAACTTGATTGAGCAAGAACGGTCGGTCAGCACATGGAACCCTACGCTGGCGGCTGTTTATCAGACGGTGCTGGCCAATGTGATGAAAATTGGCGACTACGACATCGAGGCTGCGGAGAAATACCGAAAGAAGGCGGTGGAGAATGCAAGACTTTTAGCGGCCAGCAAGGCGGCAACTCTCCAACCGTTTGTCACTACAGGTATGGACAGTGAAATCTTCGACAACGACCTGCTCTCCGTCATCGGCATCCAAACGGACAATTATCAGCTCCTGCGCGACTTTTATGCCAATGCCGGAAACCGGCGGGCGGAAATGTATGCCGCATTCCGTATGGCGGTGCATGACTGCTGCGACAACAAAGGCGAGGTGAAGCCTGAAAACAGGACAACACTGATTGCCAGACTTGATTCGCTCGTCGCCCTCTATGGCGACATGCCCGAGTGTTGCGAGGTGGCTATCGCAAGATACGAGCAGATGTGTGTCGGGAAGCGTTTCTCTATAGAGGAGAAAATGTCGTATCTCGACGAGGCTATCAGCAGATGGCCCGAATGGAAAAACACCAATGCGCTGAGAAATTTCAGGAAAGAGCTCACACTGCCAGAGTTAAAGGTGGACATGGGAGAGAGCAGACTGCTGCCCGACACTTCGAGGGTGGTCAGGTTGTACGATATCCGAAATGTGAAATCCGTACATGTGCGAGTCATGTCCCTCAACGCCAGTCAGGCCGAGACAGCCAAGATGCGTGACGGCTATCTCAACACCTACGCCTATAGGCAGATGCACGAATATGTGGACAATGCCCACGTGGCTGAATACCGGAAACAACTCAATATGCCCAATGACTGGCAGTTGTTTTCCGACACACTGACGATACAAGGACTTCCCCCGGGAAATTATATCGCCGAACTCACTGCCGACGAATGTGCCATCGACACCATGAGGTTCCGCTTCACGGTCAGCGATGTATATCTGTTGGCTGAACCTCTTCCAAAATCCCGCATCCGACTGGTGGCGGTCAGAGGAACGACAGGACACCCCATCGCCGGAGCCGAAATATCTGTTTTCAACCAATACAAACCCGACAACAAGAAGGTCTTCGTGGCAGATGCCAATGGCGAGGTCATCCTCTCAAGGAAGTCCGATTGGGGCGACAGGGTATATGCCTCCACCGATGGCGACCACGCCTCATCACCCATCCGAATAATGGACATCGGACATTTTAGCAAGGGTGAGCTGAATACGCAGAAGATGATTCACATCTACACCGACCATGCCATTTACAGACCAGGACAGGAGGTGAATGTGGCCATGCTGACTTTTCAGAACAGCAAGAATACGCATATCAAACCTTTGGCAGGGCGACAACTCAATGTGTCTGTCTATGACGCCAATCACACCGCGGTGATGGACACCACCCTTTTGGCTGATGACTATGGCACAGCCTTCTTTACCTTCAAGATACCAGAGGGCAGGCGAAACGGCTTTTTCAGTATCACTGCCCAGTCAGGGAAAAAGGTCCATAGCATTCTTCCATTTGATGTGGAGGATTACAAACGGCCGACGTTCAAAGTGGAGTTTTTGCCCCAATCACCACAAACCAGCAGCAGGTTGACGGAAGATGGAGACTCATTGATGCTCAAAGGCCGTGCCACAGCTTTCTCTGGCGCACCGATGGCGGGAGCACAGGTGAGATACACTGTGAAAAGGGGGTTGAACTGGTCTCAATTAACCACCATCCATACCGATACGACGCTGACCGACCAACAGGGGGCATTTGTGGTGAGGATACCCACGGAGACGCCGGAGACGGATGAGGAGAATCCGAAGTGGGTGTTCCAGGTAAGAGCCGCCGTCACCGACCTCGGCGGGGAGACGCACGAGGTGGACCAAACGCTTTTCATGGCCACAAAAGACTTTGACATGTCTGTGGAGTGGCCAAAGGAAAAGATGGACGTCGCTTCTCAGAAGACCGTCAAGGTGCTACTCTCCGACAAATGGGGAGAACCCATCGACACGGTGGCGGTATGCTATATCGACCGACCGAGCAACTCGTTCTCCGTCAAGACCAACACACTGGCGACGCTGCCCGAAAGTGACAGGCTGAGACTCGCTGGGGAACATACGTTATATGCGGTGTTTGCCAATGACACGGTGAAAGCACCTTTCTTCATCGTAGATTATATGGCTACGAGGCCGGCGACCTACACACGGGAGTGCTTCGCCCAAAGTGACACCCGGTTCCCCGATGACGGCGGTCAGGTGAACGTTCAGCTGGGCACCTCTCTCAAAGATGTGTTTGTGGTCTATGATTTGTTTGCGGACGACAAGAGACTCGAGGGTGGCTTTTTTAGGCTCAACGACGAGATGTACAACCGCTCTTTCTCCTACCGGTCAGAATATGGGGCGGGCATTTGCATGACTTTCGCCTTCGTAAAGGACGGAGTGGTCTATCGGGAGAAAGCGGTCATCTCTGCGCCAAGCAAAGAGCACCAACTCAAGATGAGTTGGGAGACGTTCCGCGACCGTCTCAGTCCCGGGCAACAAGAGGAATGGACGATGAGAATCCGGAAGTCTGACGGCACACCGGCCAAGGCACAGTTGTTGGCCGTCCTCTACGATGCCTCGCTCGACCAGATAGTGAAACCACAGTGGTGGAGGGAAAGCCAGATGTTGGGATTTTACACAGCGTCCACCAGTTGGATGAGGCCGAATTTCTCAAAACTGAGGAAAAGCGGAGTTACCACGACCTGGTCGCAACTACCCGACAATCCTTTTGCCCTGAGTCATTTCGACAGCGACCTGCTGTCGCTGAGGGCCACCGATCATACGTTGGCCAGTTTTGCCAGTGTGTCTAAGACCATGGCTAAAGGAGTGAAAAAGCAGGGCAAACGGGGCTATGTGTCGGGCATCGTTGTCGATGAGGAAGGCGAACCCATCATTGGCGCTACCGTGGTGAAAAGTGGCACCAATAAGGGTGCGGTGACCAATATCGACGGAGAGTTTGAGATCAAGGCCGACAATGACATGGAGGTCGTTGTCTCTTATATCGGTTATATCTCCTTGAGAGAGACCCTTCGCAAGGGAAAATACACCATCCTGCAACTGACTGAAAACAACAATGTCCTGCAAGAAGTGGTGGTCGTGGGATATGGAACGCAGAAAAAGTCGAATATAACAGGAAGTATCAGGATTCGCGGAACGAAAGCGAAATTCACAGCGCCCGTTGTCAAGTATGATCAAGTGGAAAAAACCGAGGCTGAGTCTGTTGAGAAGCAGAACGTGGAGGAAAGCATAGGCTCCATTATGCCCATCCGTGAGAACATGAACGAGACGGCCTTTTTCTATCCCAATCTTCTGACTGATGAGGACGGCTCTCTGGCCATCAGGTTCAAACTGCCAGAGAGTGTCACCACATGGAGATTCATGGGCGTGGCTCACGACCTTGAGATGAATATGGGAATGACAGACAGCACGGCTGTCGCACAAAAAGAGGTGATGGTGCAGCCCAATATGCCAAGATTCCTGAGAGTGGGCGACCAGGCCACCATCTCGGCAAAGGTGACAAACTTAGGTGACAAACAGCAGTCGGGAGTGGCAACCATGCAGTTGACCGATGCAGAGACAGAGAAGGTGATTTACACGGACAAATGTGATTTCACGGTGGAGAAAAACGCCACCACTCCAGTGAGATTCTCTTTTGTTCCCGATGGCACCGCCCACCTCCTCGTGTGCCGTATCAGTGTGAGCGGAAACGGCTTTGCCGACGGTGAGCAGAGTTTCCTGCCTGTGCTGCCCGACCGTGAGATGACCACCGACTCCTACGCATTCACCATGCACCAGCCGACAACGCTGACCGTCGATGTGGACAGTATGCTGCGGGGCAGCGACCGACACCGCAGTATGACCATCGAATACACCGACAATCCGGCCTGGATGATGGTGACGGCGATGCCCACGTTCACCACCCGTCCTGAAGACGATGCCATTTCACAAGCCATCGCGCTCTATGTCAACAGTTTGGGAGAGAGCATCCTCAACACCTCGTTGTTGCCTGCCAGAGTCATCAGCCAATGGAGAGAAGCACCCATCGACGACAGTCAGTTGATTGGCGAATTACAGAGAAACGATGGTATGTATGGTATCGTCTTGGAGGAGACACCATGGGTGATGGATGCAAAATGGGAAACGTCGGACAGGAGAAACCTTTTGAAATTCTTCGACAAGCCAACGATGGATATGCGTATCGACCAGGCGGTCACGAGATTGAGAGCCTTGCAGCGTCCCGATGGCGGATGGGCATGGTGGAAGGACATGCCCAGTTCGCGATACACCACATTCGCGGTCATGGAAATTCTGGCAAGACTCCACAGGACAATGGGCACGTCGAACAATCTGCGTGGACTCTACGATGTCAATAGGATGCTCAAGCAAGGACTGGCTTATCTGGACAAGCTGATGAAGGAGGACACGGAGCGTGAGACAAAGATGGAGACACCTACAGAGGATATGCTGCACTATCTGTATATCTGCGCGCTCATGGATGACAAACCTGACGCGGATACCCAGAAAATGAGAAAGCAATTGATGGAATACGTGCGGGGGCAGAAATTAGACCTCACCATCTACGGGAAAGCAGCCTGTGCGGTCATCATGGCTCATGACGGACAGAGGAACAAAGCGCACGACTATTTGAGAAGCCTGAAGGAATATGCGGTGACCTCACCCGAGCGGGGAATGTATTTCGATTCGCCAAGGGCACAATACACATGGTGCGACGCGACAATTCCCACAGTGACGTTGGCCATCGAGGCACTGAGACTTGTGGAACCCGAGGACACCGTATCGGTGGAACTGATGCGAAGATGGTTGCTCTCACAGAGGCGCGCAAAAGGATGGGGAAATGCCATCAATAGCCTCAACGCCATTCATGCCTTCCTTGGAGACAATAGCAAAGAGATGTCTGCCAAACTGGCTGCTACCGGTCAGGAGACCACATTCACACTGGACGGGAAGCCACTGCAGCATCATGCTCCGGCAGCGGGAATCGGTTATGTGAAAATGGTGGTCTCTGAAGATGTGCGTGGAAAGCTGGACATCGTCAAGACCACACCGCACACTTCCTGGGGCACGGTGGTCACCCGGTCTATGCGCAAGACGCGGAATGTGGCTGACGCCTCTATGGGAATGACGGTGAAGCGTGAAATCATAGGAGACGCCAGCCATCTTCATGTGGGCGACAAGGTGCGTGTGCGCATCACCATCAAGGCTGACCAAGATTATGACTTCGTGCAAATCTCCGACAAGCGGGCCGCCTGTCTCGAACCGGTGAACGTGGTCAGTGGCTATAGGGATGGATGCTATCGTGTCGTGAAGGACAACTCCACACATTTCTATACCGACAGGTTGAGAAAAGGAACCACTGTGATTGAATCGGAGTATTATGTCGACCGTCCGGGAAAATATGAAACGGGCATTTGCACCGTCCAGTGTGTCTATGCGCCAGCCTTCTCTGCCCGCGCTTCCTCTATCTCGCTCTCTGTCGAGCCCTAATTCCCCGGGGTATCTCAGTGAAGTAATTCCTGCACATACCTCACGCTCGCCACATACTCCTCGTCGGTAGTGAGGTGCTCGATGATCATGGGCATGCGGGAATCCTCGGCAGAGGCCAATTGGATGTATCGTCTGATATCCAGCTGGCCCTCGCCACAGGCACACTCCTGGAGTTGGAAGGTGTACTCCTGCTTCAACAAGATATCCTTCAGGTGGCAGCTCACGATGGTGCCATGAAGTTTCTGGAAACACTCTTCAAGAAACTCATCATTATAGAAATACCTTCTTGGCGTGGTGATCATGTTCACCACGTCAAGATGGGTGCCAAACTCCGCACGATCTACATCCTCTATCAGGCGCAGGCACTCATCGGGGCTGCAGGGTATCATCCATGGCATGCACTCTATGCAGAACTTGGTGTGCCGGGGACGGACAGCGTCGATCACCTGCCGTATCATCCCTACGGCCATCTCCCACAGCTCGCCGCTGAAATTGTCACGATAGCCACCGTCCCAACGCGGACCATAGGGAGTCCCCACCACATTCACGCAACATGCGGCGCCTATGGCATCAGCCATGCGGAGCTGACGGATGGCATAGTCGGTCCACCGCTTGCGCTCTTCGGGGGCGGCGGCCAGCGTGTTGCGCCATACCCCCACCTCGGCTATCGTGAGACGGGCGTCATCGGCAGCCTTCTTGTAAGCCATGATGGCCATGTCTCCGTCTGTGCGATTGTCTCAATGACGAGTCTCATCCATTCTAATAGTGTCGATTTCTCACCAATTATTATTGTCGTTTGAAAGGAATAGCGTAAATTTGCAGAATCAAAACGACAGAAAATGAAAGAAACCGCAAAAGGAACAAGATGGATCACATTGGCGCTCATGCTCTGGGTGTCGTCTGCAATGGTATTTGCACAGCCTGTTTTGCATGACCTTGACATCCGAGTGGAAGTAAGCAAAAACGGCGACGCACGCATCACCGAGACACGTCAGATGACCATCGACAAACAGGGGACGGAGTGCTACATCGGACTGAGTGAAATGAGTCCAAGTACGGTAAAAGACCTTTCCGTCAGCGATGAGAGCAGACAGCAGTATGAAAACATCGGTGAATGGAAAGTGGACCGCAGCAGGTCGGAGAAAGCCGGCCGTTGCGGTATTGTGGAGAAAGGCAACGGCAGCTACGAGCTCTGCTGGGGCATCGGCGACAGCGGGCTACGCACGTACGTCACCAGTTACACCATCACGGGACTGGTGCGCGGATATCCCGATGCCGACGCCCTCCGTCATGTGTTTCTCGACGAGAATGTCAGTCCGAAGCCCATACACGCCAAAGTGACCATCGTGGGCGCTGACACTACGATGGTTTTCACACCCGACACCTGTGGCATCTGGGGGTTCCGCTTCTACGGTGAACTTGGGTTTGCGAACGGGACGATGGTGGCAGAGACCACAGGGCCAATGGACTCAGAAGCCGCCCTCTACATCATGGCCCAATTCCCCAAGGGGATGCTGGAGCCTGACATACAGGTGACAGACGACACCTTTGAACACAAAAAGCAGTTGGCCCTTGAGGGCAGTGATTATCTCGAAGAGGTCATAGAACAATCGAGCGACAAGGGGGGGATGAACGCTCCCACAGCAATGGGCATCTTGGGCGGTAGTATAGTCTGTTTGGGCAGCATATTCTACTACTTCAGTGGTTCGAGGTCACGCAAGAAACGAAAAAAGATAATGGCGTGGGCCAAGTCTGTTGACTATTTCAAATCCATTCCGCTGGAGGGCAACTTGCAGCAGGCCAATGATATGCTAAACGCATTTAACGTCGGGAAAACCCCGAATTACAAGCGCCTCATATCCGCCACCATTCTGCATCTAATCAACGAAGGAGTGTTTAGCGTTGAGCCTGTGATGACAGAAGCGGGCACGATGGAGAAACGCTTCGTTGTGAAAGAAATATTACCTTTAGAGAAAGACTGGTCGCCGTTGGCTTATAAGATGCATGAAATCTTCAACAAAGCATCAGGCGAAAACCACGTGCTCGACCC
>CADBLU010000152.1 GCA_902795605.1 uncultured Prevotellaceae bacterium
AAATATATCAGCAACTGACTATAAAGTAGAGAATGGCATCACCTATCTTCCGCTTTACATGACACCCTTATTGTAAGTACAAGGAGTGTATGACTGAGCCATCGTAGTTTTCGACAGGACTAATGAGGAAAACACCAAATGGTGAGGAAAAAGGAAACCTCATATATCGGTTTGGTTTACAAGCAAAAAATCGTAGTTTCCGCCCGATATAAAGCCTTATTTATCAAAAATAGGTGGGACTATGAATGATGTCTCTCTGATTGTCTACAGATGGCACCATATCACTCCGGGGACAACTTCTGCACAAGAAAACGCCCCCGTGATTTGGCCTTTTGAAGAAAAAACACTATTTTCGCAGCATCAACCATCTGGAGGAGCTACATGAAGACTGCCAATCCCGTCTACGACACCGTGCAAATGGAAACAGAAACCGTCAGGAAGCTGGCAGAATAGGTTGCCTGCCGGAACCTCTTTTTGGCAAATCACACATCAGGCATTATGTCCACACTGAAGGAAAAGACAGCTCAAGGGCTATTATGGGGCAGCGTCAGCAACGGTTTGCAGCAATTGCTCAATCTCCTCATAGGCATCATCCTGGCTCGCCGGCTCTCACAGGCCGACTACGGGATGGTGGGCATGGTGGCTGTGTTCATCGCCTTGGGTGCCACATTGCAGGAGGGAGGCTTCATCGCCGCGCTCAACAAGCGGAAAGGTGTCACCCATACCGATTTCAACGCCGTGTTCTGGACCAGTCTGTGCATCGGCACCGCCTTCTACATCATCCTGTTTTTCTGTGCCCCACTGATAGCCCGTTTCTACAGTCAGCCCGAACTGACCCTTCTGACCCGCTATGTGGCACTGACGTTTGTCATCTCGAGTTTGAGCACCGCCCCCCGCGCCTATATGTTTCGCGAGATGATGGTGCGCGAGACATCGGTCATGACCCTTGTCAGCCTGGCTATCTCGGGAGTAGTGGCGGTGGCCATGGCCTATGCGGGTATGGCCTATTGGGGCATTGCCACCCAAAATTTGGTATATATCATCTGTGTGGTGGTGCTGAGCTATTATTTCACCCGTTGGCGCCCCAGTCTGCATATCGACCTCACCCCAGTGAGAGAGATGATAGGATTCAGCAGCCGCCTGATTATCACCAATGTCTTTAACGTGCTCAACACCAACATCTTTCCGGTTATCCTCGGCAAACTTTACACACCCCATGACGTGGGCAACTTCACACAAGCCAACAAATGGAACACGATGGGTTCGTCGCTCATCTCAAATATGATCTATGGGGTAGCGCAGCCTGTATTCACACGGGTGGAGGACGACCGCGACCGACAAAAGGCTGTCCTGCGCAAACTCCTCCGCTTCACCGCTTTGGTGTCATTCCCGCTGATGTTTGGCCTCGCCCTCGTGGCCAAGGAGTTCATCGTCATCCTCATCACCGAGAAATGGTTAGAGAGTGCCGCCATCATGCAACTGCTCTGCATCGCCGGTGCCTTCGTGCCCATCTCTGCCCTCCTCTACAACCTCATCATCAGTCGCGGCCACTCAGGCGTCTACATGTGGTCGACCATCGCACAGTGCCTCACAAGTATGGCCGTCGCTCTGGCCATGGCATCTCACGGCATCAGCGCCATGGTGGTGGGATATGTAGTGGTGAACATCCTGTGGACCGGCGTGTGGCTGCGACTCGCCCACCGCGAGACGAACCTTCGCCTCAGCGAGTTCGTGCGCGACATCTCACCCTACCTGCTGCTCTCCGCCGTCCTCTGCGCAGCCGCCCATCTCACCCTCGGCGGCATCGGCAATATCTACCTCCGGTTCTTCATGAAAGTGGCTGCAGTGGCCATCCTCTACACCGGCATCCTCTGGCTCTTGGGCAGCACCATCCTCCACGAGGGAGCGGCCTTCCTTCGCAAGCGGATGCCCTGGCAAAAAAACAAAGAATAAATATCCCCATCCTATAAATCCCATAAAACCCATCCAACCCATTCACCCCATTAGCCCCATAAAACCCATTAGACCCATTAGCCCCCCCTCCCCCATGACCTACGACCAATATATCGAGCAATACAAACAACGAGCCCTGAGGAAGTGCCAACTCAAGCAGGTGGCCATCCTCGAAGTTATCGACCACATCTGCCGCAGCCATGGCATCGACTATTGGATAGACAGCGGCACACTGCTCGGCGCCGTGCGCCATGGCGGTTTCATCCCCTGGGACGATGACATCGACATCGCCATGACCGCGGATGGTCTGGAGCGTTTCAAGCAGGTGGCTCCCGCATTGCTCCCTCCCACGTTGGTGCTCCAGACCCCTGAGAGCGTACCCGAGTCGAAAGAGCCCATTGTCAAGGTGCGCGACCTCGACTCCTTCTACGTGGAGCCTGGCGATGATTTCTCAGCCAACTATCCCAAGGGGCTTTTCGTCGATATCTTCCCCTTCATCGACTACCCCACCGTATCGAGGCCTTGGATCAAACGCGTGGCCAGGATGCTCTCGCGCAGCCGTTCCATCCTTCGCAAACCCCACCGCTACTCTTTCCGCGCCGTGGCCGAATGGTTCTGGTTTGGCGCAAAGTATCTCGTGGCACGCGCCCTGTGGCACGGCACCTGTCTCATGCGCCCCAAAGGCACTTATATGTCGTTCGACGTCACGCTCAACGGCTACGGTGTCATGCAGCGCAAAGACAGTATCTTCCCCCTCTCCACCATCACCTTCGAGGGCAAGGAGTTCGCCTGTCCCAACAATGTCGACGACTACCTGCGCACCCTCTACGGCGACTATATGCAGATACCCCCAGAAGGACAACGACACATCCATGCCGTCTTCATGATGGAACGGCTCGGTAACCCATGACACCACCCACTATGAAACAGCCAGCAAAAATTGACATCTCCGTACTGATATTATTCTTCAACCGCCCCGACCACCTCACACAGGTGTTCGCCGAAGTGCGGAAAGCACGCCCGGCACGCCTGTTCCTCTATCAAGACGGTCCGCGCGGCGAGCGCGACATCGCCGGCATTGAGGCCTGTCGGAAAGTGGTGGAGGACATCGACTGGGAGTGTGAGGTGCACCGCCTCTACCAAGAGCGCAACTTCGGTTGCGACCCCTCAGAATACCTTTCTCAGAAATGGGCCTTCTCGATGACCGACAAATGTATCGTGCTCGAAGACGACGACGTGCCCTCGCAGTCGTTCTTCCCCTTCTGCAAGGAGATGCTCGACCGCTATGAGCATGATGAGCGGGTGCGCATGATTTCCGGATTCAATGAAGATGAAGTGACAACAGACGTACCCGACAGCTATTTCTTCACGTCGGTGTTCGCCATTTGGGGCTGGGCCTCCTGGCGCCGCGTCATCGACCAGTGGGAGGGCGACTACGCCTTTCTCAGCGACAACTACAATATGCGCCAATTGGAGTCGCTGGTGCGCCAGCGCCGCTACCGCAGCGATTTCATCAGGATGTGCCGCCAGCACCGCGACAGCGGAAAAGAATATTATGAAAGCATTTTCTGGGCAAGCAACCTGCTCCATTCCGGCCTCGCTATCATGCCTACGAAGAACATGATCAACAACCTTGGTCTTTCGGCCGACAGCACCCATTTCTCGGGCAGCATCAAGACCACCCCACGGGCCTACAGGAGGATTTTCACCATGAAGCGCTACGACATCGACTTTCCGCTACGACATCCCAAATATGTGATAGAGAATGTGGACTACAAGGAGCGCCTCTACAAGACCAATGCCTGGGGCCACCCTTGGATCAAGGTGTGCCGTTCGGCCGAGGAGCTGTGGCTCAACCTGCGCTATGGCCAGTTCAAGAATATCGGGCAAGCGATGAAAAAACGGTGGCAGAAAATCACAGGGCGCCATCGCCATCAATGACAACAGACAATTGGCTGAGAGAGAACATCTACACTCCCAGACTTCTAAACTCCTAAAACACAATGCTATTGTCTAAACGCCTAAATACCCAAACGACCAAACGACCAGCCCCCTAAACGACCAAACGACCAAACACCTAATCTTCTTTTCCCGACTTATAAAAATCTTCGTGGCTCAGCATTTCCGCCACACGGGGAGGCACCAGATGGTCGACAGGCAGTCCTTGCCTGAGACGCTCGCGTATCTCCGTGCTGCTCACGTTGATAAGTCGGGTGCGCAAGACCGTCACCCCCTGCGGCACGGTAGCGGGGTCGACGGGATAGCCCTGGCGGGGATAGACAGCCACCTGATAATGAGCGAGAATTTTCTCATGCGCATACCAGCCGTTGAATTTCGCCCAGTTGTCGCCCCCGATGAGGAGCACAAACTCACGGTCGGGGAAGTCGCGGGAGAGCGACTGCAACGTGTCCCAGGTATAGGAAGGTTTGGGCAGGTGAAACTCATAGTCGCTGGCTACCAGACCATCGATGCCCTCAACGGCGGCACGCACCAAACGGAGCCGTTTGTCGTCGTCGAGCATATCGACGCGCACTTTCCATGGATTCTGCGGGGTGACCATCAGCCACACCTCATCGAGATGTGCCGCACGCAACAGTTTCTCTGCCAGGTGCACATGGCCGTTATGCACCGGATTGAACGAACCGCCGAAAATACCGGTCCTCATACATCTTCCTCTTGTGAAAATCCCAAAGCCTCGCTCACGGCGCGGAACACATCAGCCTTGGCCACCTCAAGGTCGTCGTTGACCACGATGCAGTCGAAGCGGTCGGCAAAGGTCAGCTCATAGGCTGCCTTTGACAGACGGTCCTCTATCACCTGAGGGGTGTCGGTGCCACGGCCCTCGAGTCTGCGGCGCAACTCCTCTATCGATGGTGGCTGGATGAAGATGCTCAGAGCCTGGTCGCCGTAATAGTTCTTGATATTGCAGCCACCCTTCACATCCACGTCGAACACCACATTCTGCCCCAAGGACATCTGCTGCTCTACCTGTGCCTTGAGCGTGCCGTAGAAACGGTCGGGATACACCTCCTCATACTCCAGGAACTCCTCTTGAGCGATGCGCTGCCGGAACTCCTCTGGGGTGAGGAAGAAATACTCCACTCCGTTCTGCTCAGTGCCCCGGGGTGCCCTGCTGGTGCAACTGATTGAAAAACAGAGGTTCAACTCAGGATGCTCCTGCATGAGCCAGTTGATGAGCGTGCTCTTGCCACTGCCGCTCGGGGCGGAGAAGATGACCATCCGGCACCCGGTGCGGCCACTCTTGTCTTTTTTATTTTTCATTTTGGTATTGTTTATAGTCGGTCTTTCTGTTACAGCACATTGAGCACCTGCTCCTTGATTTGCTCCAACTGGTCCTTCATCTTCACCACGATGTTCTGCATCTCAGCCTGGTTGCTCTTCGAGCCGGTGGTGTTAATCTCACGTCCCATCTCCTGGGCGATGAATCCCAGTTTCTTGCCCTGGCTCTCCTCCTCTTCCATCGTCTGGCTGAAATAGCGCAGGTGGTTGGCCAACCGCTGTTTCTCCTCACTGATGTCAAGCTTCTCGATATAATAGATCAGTTCCTGCTCCAGGCGGTTCTTGTCATACTCCACATCGGGAATAGAGGTGAGACCGTCGACAATGCGCGCGCGGATTTTCTCCACACGGGCAGTCTCATAGTCCTCGAGCGAGGCCAGCAGCGCACCGATATTACGCACATTCTCCTCGAAGCGCTGCTGCAGGGCGACACCCTCCTGACGGCGGAACTGCTGCAGCAGGTCGAGCGCCTGGCCGATGGCCTGCCGCACCACTTCCCATTCCTCGGCGCTGAGCACCTCCACCTCTGTCTTCGTGGTCACATCAGGCAGGCGCAGCAGCGTGTAGAACCAGTCGTCGGGCTCAGGGATGCCCGTATGGGCGGCGATAGCCTTGATCTGACGGTAGTAGTTCTCCACAAGGGCGACATTGATGGGCGTGGCGTCAGTGCCGCTCTCCCTCTCTATCCAGATAGAGAAGTCCACCTTTCCCCTCACCACACTCTTGGCAATGAGTTGCCTGATTTCCATCTCTTTCTCACGGTAGAGCGGTGCGATACGCGTGGAGAGGTCGAGCGACTTGCTGTTGAGCGATTTCACCTCCACGTTGATTTTCTTTTCCTTGTAGGCCACGACCGTCTTCCCGTAGCCAGTCATCGATAGTAACATTCCGAAATGATTTAATAATTGCTTATTTTATGGGTCGCAAAGCTTATGAAACCTTAAAAACCCTTTCTCTTTTTAGAAATTCATGCAAAAATACATATTTTTGAGGAAAAATCTATAAATTTGCACTCTATTTTATTGTATATATTGATATTTCACTATTAGAGATGTCTTGCATTCTGAGTATTGAGACCAGCACCGACGCCTGCTCCGTGGCAGTGAGCCAAGACGGAGCGTGCATCTATCACGACGAGGACCTCTCAGGACCCAACCATGCCGAGCGACTCGGCAGGTTCGTCGATGAGGCCATGTCATTCACCGACAACCACGCCATCCCCTTCGATGCCGTTGCCGTGAGCAGCGGACCAGGATCCTACACCGGACTGCGCATCGGCGTGTCGATGGCCAAGGGTATCTGCTATGGCCGCGACCTGCGCCTCGTCGCCATCCCCACACTCGAACTGCTCTGCGTGCCGGTGCTCCTGGGCAAGGAGCTGGAAGACGACGCCCTGCTATGCCCCATGCTCGACGCACGCCGCATGGAGGTCTATGCCGCCGTCTACGACCGGGCCCTGCGCCCTGTGAGAGGCATTCAGGCCGACATTGTCGATGCCAGCACCTACCGTGAGTGGCTCGACGGGCACCCCGTCTACTTCTTCGGCAACGGAGCGGCGAAATGCATGGAGGCCATCGGCCATCCCAACGCACGGCTCATCGAGGGTATCCGTCCTCTGGCCAAGCACATGATGCCCTTGGCCGAGAAGCGCATCGCCATGGAGCAATACGAGGATGTGGCCTATTTCACCCCCTTCTACCTGAAGGACTTCGTGGCCAAGCCCTCGAAACCGCTGCTGTGAGCGCACTGACATCAGAAAAATAGAATAACACGAGAAAACATGAACATAGAAGGATTAGACTACAACACCCAGCGGGAGCAACTGCTGCTGCCCGAGTATGGCCGCGAGGTGCAGAAGATGGTTGACCATGCCGTCGCACTGGAGTCGAAAGAGGAGCGCCAACGCTGCGCGGAGACCATCATCGCCATCATGGAGCGCATGTTCCCCAACAGCAGCAGTGCCGACGACCACCGCCACAAGCTGTGGGACCACCTGGCACTGATGAGCAATTTCCAGCTCGACATCGACTGGCCCTGCGACGTCAGTCAGGCCGCCAAGATCACCACCCGCCCCGAGCCCATGGGATACCCCATGCGCGATATCCCCGTGCGCCACTACGGCAACATGATCTTCGAGCTCTTTGAGCAACTCAAGACCATGCCCGAGGGACCTGAGCGCGACGAACTGGCCCGTCTCACCGCCAACCACATGAAGCGCAACCTCTATCAGTGGAGCCACGGCTCTGCCGATGACGAGAAGGTCATTGCCGACCTGGCTCGCTACACCGACGGTATCATTCAGCTCGACCCGCAGAAATTCGTCTTCGAGAAGATCAACGAGCGGGAATTCACCGAAAAACGAAAGAAGAAAAAATAAGCACACCACCGTATGCAGACATTTGTCATCGAGGGTGGCTATCCCCTCAAAGGAACCATCACACCACAGGGAGCCAAAAACGAGGCACTGCAAGTGATCAGCGCATGCCTGCTCACCAGCGAGGAGGTGCACATCACCAATATCCCCGACATCCGTGATGTCAACAACCTCATCAACCTGATGAGGGACGTGGGGGTGGATGTGCACAAGATAGGCAAAGGAGACTACACCTTCAAAGCCGAGAAACTCCACCTTGACTATCTTGAGAGCGACGACTTCGTGAAGAAATGCGCCTCTCTCAGGGGCAGCGTGCTGATGATCGGTCCGCTGCTCTCACGTTTCCACAGGGCCGTCGTGGCCAAGCCTGGAGGCGACAAGATCGGACGCCGCAGACTCGATACCCATTTCCTCGGCTTCGGCCACCTAGGTGCCCGCTTCGACCGCATCAAGGGGCGTGACGTCTTCGAGCTGAAAGCCGACAAACTCACGGGCTGCTACATGCTGCTCGACGAGGCATCGGTCACCGGTACGGCCAACATCATCATGGCCTCGGTCCTCGCTGAGGGCACCACCACCATCTATAACGCCGCCTGCGAGCCATACGTGCAACAACTGTGCCACCTGCTCAATGCTATGGGCGCACAGATCAGCGGCATCGCCTCCAACCTGCTCACCATCGTGGGTGTGGAGAGCCTCCACGGAGCCACACACCATATTCAGCCCGACATGATCGAGGTGGGTTCCTTCATCGGCATGGCAGCCATGGTGGGCGACGGCATCACTATCAAGGATGTGACGCTCGAGCATCTGGGCATCATCCCCGACATCTACCGCCGCCTCGGCATCATCGTGCATGCTCAGGGCAACGAC
>CADBLU010000153.1 GCA_902795605.1 uncultured Prevotellaceae bacterium
GCAACCCGCTGCTCATCTTTAGCAATTGCAGCCTCATAGATATCCCTGGTTGAAATGCTTTTCAGGAATTTGTTGATTCCTTCGTCACTACCGAATCCAAAAAGTTCCAGAAGAGGTAAAACATCTTTATAGAACTCTTGGACAAAATGAAAAGCTGTTGTAGAAATGTCTATGTACACACTTGATGAGAACCTCGGTTTCATTTGATATTTTTCCATTTCTATGGACTGTTTTTTAATTTTTGTTGTTTATAAAAGTGAGTTGTTTTATATAAAGTTTACCCGCCATTTTGGGTGGCGCATATAGCGTCGGTGTTATGGCTTGTCCCTTGCCCCAGCCCCATATACAGGGGCATGGGACATGCCATGCGCAGACATGGCGGGACTTGTACCAATTTCCAACCCAGTATGTATATACATACCGTACAAGTTGGTATAAGTTATCAGAACGGCAAATCCTCCGCGATGTTAACCAAAAAGGATCCTCCTTTTCCTTTGATGGTTGTCTCCACAAGAAATTCCTTCTTTAGAGCACTAACAACATCTGCCTGCAATTTTCCGGTGTTAGTTTGCCCTCCAATTTTCTTGAAAACTTTTTCCTTGACCTGATTTCGACTCATCGGCCATTCGCAAGATGTTAAGGCGATGTTTAGCCATTTGAGAATGTCCTCATCTGAGTCGGGTACCGTCTCGTCCTTGATAATAGGGGCATGGCCTATGATTTTAGGAATGCCCAGCATGCCGGCATCATCGGTTATCTCAAATTTAAAATCTTCAATGTCCTTGCCGCGGGCATCCTGTTGCTTTACGGTGAATGTAACGGCGTTGGGAATTTTCTGCTTAAAGCAAGCAAGTGTATCAGAAACCTTGTTGCCCAGCTCGGTGCCGAGGTGGCCGCGCATCTTGCTCTCGTCGTCGTTGCCCGGTCGGGGGTTAAGGTGTAAGGTACACCAAATGCAGATATTGCGTTTCTGCGCAAGTGCCATGAGGCCCTGAATAAGTTCCGATGCCTTTTCCTGGTTGTTAAAGTCGCCGATGATATCGCGGATGCCATCAATAAACACAAGATCTGGCTCAAAATTTTCTATTGCGCTCCAAATAATTTTTTTGCGTCTTTCATATGCTGGCTCACCTGTAATTCCATCTTTTTCGACACTTCGCAGCCACACCAACTTGAATCGCTCATTCGGCACGTCCATATCCCATCCACAAAGCCAGTGAATGCGCCTGGCTGTCTTCATGGCATTAACCTCTTCCTGTTCAGTGTCTATGTAGAGCTCTTTTATATCATGCCCTATGAATTTTCTTGTTCGGTCAGGCGTTTGCAGCAGTCCTCCCAAATAATTTTGCGTGTGTTCCGAGTTTCCTGAGAGTGCTGCAGCAGACAGAAATACACCAACCCATGTCTTGCCGTTCTTTTTAGGCCCTGTCAATGCCTGGATACCTCCGAGGGTCGAAAATGGAACGCCATTAAATTCAAACATGCACAATGTTTCTGGTATTTGCTTTCTTACATCTAGCACGTAGTCTTCCCAGCACAATGCACGGCCTATCTCTTCATATGTTGGTAGAGACGGAACGTTACTACTTTGAAATTCTTTCTTTGTGTCCATATTCTTTGAAGTTAACGATTTAGTATTGCGTCGATGTCGGATTTGCGCCAGAGGACTCTACGCCCGATTTTGACATTGCATAGATATTTGTCCCGATTCCATCTCCAGAGTGTGGCATGCCCGACACCCAACAACTGTTGCACCTCATCCTCATTCAGCAGAACGTCATCTGCTTTCGTCGAATTCATCTCCCTGGTCATCTTCTCAAAGAACGTCATCATAACATTCTCGATAACCTTTTCAAGATCACCCTGGCTTACCAATAATAGGGTGCTCCCGCTCATTCCTTGTTGATTTACGTTATTCATTATTATTTTTAACCATTCCGCTTTTGCCGGTTGCTCTCTCGGTCGCTCATGGGCGGTCGCCTGGTCGGTGAGCATTCCGCCATTTGACGCTGCAAATATATAGCAAAAAAAATCCCCTGCAACATACAGGGGAAAATGGGGAATCGTTGGGGAAATATTTAGGGAAAAAAGGGAAAACTATTTAGTATAATATAAAAAAATGGTTTTCTTAAACATTCGGTTTGTGCCATTTTCTAACATTTTCGTAATTCAACCCGTCATCTCCTTTTCTCCATGGCACAACATTCATACAATCATTAAAAAAGGTTTTCATTACAAAGTGTCCACGTATATGATCTTGGATATAATTATAAAAATCTCCAGGTGCCCATTTTTCAAGATCCTTGAAGAAACCCTCTAAGTCTTGGATATAATGACCATAGATCTCACGGAAATGTTCTTTAGCTTCTTCTATGTCCTTTTGTTGGCTTTCCGTGGAATTGGCGGGCAGTTTGATATCGTTACATCCTCCCGTTGATTGTGGTACATTATCCGACTGGTTTTCTTGATTATCTATTCCTGTAGTCTTAGGTAAAGGCCAATGGTGTTTATCTATTTCAAAACCGAAAATATCAGCAACTTCTTTTATACAATCCATCATAGCCCTACTGCTTGGATATGACCTAATGGTTGAGTCGTAGGCTAATGGGCATTTCATATCTACATAATATTGCCATAAATCAACCACATAACTCGCCAAGACATAAATACTTTTCAATCTTTCAAAAAGAGTCTGTTTTACCTCGTCTTGAATGGAGTTATTAATGATGAATGAACAAACAGACTCAATGTTACTCTGAGCCTTAACAAACTCCTCATTTCCAGATGAAAGACAATTTATAATAAATGTTTTTCTTTCTTCCTCTGGTCGGTATTCAGAAATTCGGGAGGCGGTTACCCAAATGTAAAGCATTTGGGTGGCTTCCTTTATCAAGTTTAATGCTTCTTTTGATTTCATGGCCTTATCCGATTAAGTCAATAACGTTTTTCAATGTCTCATCCTCAATTTTGCGATAACGTGCAAAAGCCCTGGAGCCTTCGACGTGACCACTCATTTTCCCGATGAGATTCGGGTCTTGCACCTTGAAATAAGCATTCCCGATGAATGTACGCCGTGCCAGGTGTGATGATGCAATATCAGCGATACTTACAAACTCGTTCTCACCAGTCAGGGCGTTGCGTATCTCCACCATTCGCGTTATGCCGGTCATACGAAAAATAGCTTTAATACAATCGTTGTAACGCTGTGCAGTCAGGAATGGGAATAACCTCCCTTTTTCATCCACGCCCTTGTATTTTTCCACCAGAGCAAGTGCTTTCTCATGTAGAGGGATTCTCGCTTGCACTTGGTCGTTGCCAACATCTTTTGTTTTGTGCGGAGAGTAGGTGAGTATTCCGTTTTCGATATTCCTTTCAGTCAGCTTCAGGAGGTCTCCCACGCGACAACCTATAAAGCATTGAAAAATGAAAATGTCACGTTGCTCTATAATAGTCTTCAAAGGCATTATGGCATTTTTCCTCTCCTCCTTGCTCATTTCCTCCCATACTTTTTCAAGGTCGGTCTCTGCTATCTTGTTACGCTCGTCGATGGTGATGTAAACTGGAGTTCCCAATTTGGCTGTGCCGATGGCCACTCCATCGAATGGGCGGTTTTTCATTATACCTTGCTCATAGAAATGGTTAAAAAGAGCCTTGAATCGTGACTTCATCTTGCATGCCGTGTTTCCACCTCTTTTTTCTATCTTATCATGACGTCGCCCTGGCTTGGTGGATGCAGGGTAGTTTTCCAGCAACTCTTTGAAGATGTCTGGGTGGTCTTCAGCCAATTCTGCTTCATGGCGAATATAGTCGAAAAAGTCCTCTATGTCTTCTTTGGTGATGCTTTCAAGGTTGCTCCATGACCACGTTTTTCTTGTTCTGTCGGTTGCATTGACAAAACCTTCATATCTTGCAGCAGTTCTCACTAAAACCCTATATACACGCGCATGACTTTCCGCAAGGGGTTCCGTGCGCTTGCCATGCGGCTTGGTGATGTAGTCTTCAGCCAATTCGTAGAAAGTTTTTGGTGTTTCCCTCACTCCTTCTTTTTCAGGATGATTAAATTTCTCCACGATTCCGATTAGCCACTCACTTGTTAGGTTCTCTTTATCCTGAGCTTCATTGTAGGCGGTTATGACGGTCTTCTTTAGTTCCTCCATCCTCGCTGCCGCCTCATTGTGATATTTCACATCTGGGGTTTGCACAGCCTTCGCACTCGTTACGATCAAGCCATTATTTCTCAACGCCCATCCGTTCTTTTTTGCTTTATCCCTTGTCTCCATGAAAGTGTTTTCGGGCAATGGGCGTTTTGGTGTCTTCGTCTCCTTGCGGTTGATATAATACTTGAAATAATCGGGTTTCACGAAGATGCCGGTAAGTGCATAGAGGTCGTGATATGAAAGTCTAAGAACAAGCCTAACCTCGCTCATTCCAGTTTCTTTTTGAACTTTGTTCAATAATCTTAATTCTATTTGTGCCATAATTTATGTGATTGATTAAAACTATTGCAAAGATAGAAAATCATATTGTTACGCACAAATTTTTCAGCCGAAAATTAACCGAATTTTGCGAAATTAACCGAAATACTATAAAATCTACAGAAATAGTACATTTTTGTTTATATTCTGATTTTTAGATAGTTAGAATAAATAGTATAATATAAAATTTTCCTCAATTTTAAATTATGTTGCGCTGCCTCCGCAACTCATGACGGATAATCACGACACAAGTGGTTATCCGTTTTTGCTTATTCCCCTCTCACCGAATAAAAAGCCATCCCGGCATTTACCTCAAGGTAAGACTGCCGAGATGGACAATGAATAGGAAAAATCTTATGAGGGGTCAGAACTTATAGTCGATACCTACTCCGAAGACATTGTTGGTGCGGGAGAAGGTGTCTGATCCTGGAATAGTTGTAGAAAGATAGTTGTCACTGCTTTTCTTATAGTCACTATATATGGTGGTGAAATAGCTGACGTTGAGACGCAGATGCTCATTGAGATTGACGGCTCCGCCCAGACCGACGCTGTAGCTGTCGCAAGCAAATGATGTGTGCATCTGATAGTCGTCGCTCAGACCATAGTCGGTGCGCTGGCCACCGGCACTCACCGTGAACGTCTTGTTGATGTCATACTCCACACCTGCGAGGAATTCATGAGTGCCGTGGGTGAGGTGCTCCTGACGGTTGTCAGACATCTTGGCATTCTTGTCATCGAAGAAATGATACTCCACGGAGGCACGAAGGTTGGGGGTAAATTCATAACCGGCGGCCAAGGTGAATAACGCAGGCATGTCGTAGCGTGTCTTGGCACCGTCTTTATAGGCCGCGGTCTTGGCTTCGAGCGTGGTGGCGATGGCCTGCAGCGAGGCCGGGTCGGTGGCGGCGAGTGTCTGCTTCAGTCGATCGCCCAGGCCTGCCTCGAGCGCATTGGTCGTGTTGGGGATGTTGAGTTTGGTGCGGAACTCATAACGGGCGGCCACAGTGAGAGGACCTTGATGGTAGTCTACACTGACAAGCGGTGTAAATCCCCAACCACGCTGGTCCACATCCAGTGCGAGGCTGACGAGGTCGCCCAACATGGGATGCTGGTTGGCCACCACATGCCCCTGATAATAGCCGTCGTAGTAGTTGGCCCTGACGCCGACAGCCGCCGACAGACAGTCGAGCACCCTGTAAGTGAAATTGAGTTGGCCGCCATAGATATACTGCTTGCCCTTCATCTCCGAGTCGAGCTTATATTGATCAGGGGTGACACCTTTTTGAGCCAACATAGAAGCTAACAGGACATTGAACATCGGCACACCCTCGTCATATTTCACAAATCCGCCACTGCCGACGATACCGATCATCGTCGAGAGCGCCCAGCGGTCGTGCTTGTAGGAGGCAAAGAGTCCCGGCACAAAAGGAGCTGTTGCCTTACCTTCATACTTGTGCTTGGGTGAGCCATACATCGCCTGCAGCATAGGAAATTCGGTGGTGATATCACGGTTTTGGTGAGGGCTCTGCCAGTTGAATGACAATTGCCACCCTTCATGTCCCCATGCCAAGCCTGCGGGATTGCTGAAAGCGGCATCAATATCGAACGTGGCGCCCCGGGCAAACATACGGTCGAAGGCAATGTGGTAATTGGTGTTGGTCATCAGGCCTCCTGCACGTGAAGAAAGGCAGGTCAGCACCAGACAGAAAAGGAATAAAAGATGTTTTTTGCGCATAAGACGGTTCTTTAAAAATTCGGTTGCAAATTTATACGATTATTGGAAAAACATCTTAACAAATAGGGAGATATTATTTCCTTTTTGTAAGATTTTGGGGAGAAGACGCCTGCTTTGCCAAAAAATGGTTATATTTGCAAATCCAACATTACCTCATCATGCTATTCGACACCATTTCACTGGAACTGTTCAGCCACACCGACTCCTGGAAGGAGAACGGCGACGTGCTGCTGCACGACCGCTTCTTCATGTTGCGCGACTTCAAATTCGCCCGCAAGGATTTCCTGGAGAGCAACCAGCCCTACCGTTTGCAGGAGGGGCGAATCGTGATAGTGAAGAGAGGCAGCGCCCGCTATTCATTCAACCTTGAGGAGTTTCAGTTTGAGGCAGGTGATGTGGTGGTGTTCATGGCCGACACATTGATAGAGAAACAAGGCCACTCCGAAGACTTCGAGGTTGACGCCATCTCTTTCGACTTCAAAAGCTCATCGCTGCCCGACCTTGGCGAGGGTCTGTTCAGCCTGCACCTTAACGAGCACTCACGGCTTGTCGTGTCCCGATATATTGATTTGATGTGGGACATGGCCCACGAACAGCCTTTTCCCGAAGACAACCTGCATCTGCTGCTCAACTCATTGCTGCTGTATATCAACAGCCAGCCAGGCCATATCTCCTCCATCCGTCCGGTCGGCCACCGCGACGACATGCTCAAGCGTTTCATCACACTGGTCAGCCAGCATGCGACGCATGCCCGCAATATCCCCTTTTACGCCGACAAACTGTGCCTTGCCCCCCATTATCTGAGTGCGCTGGTGAAAGAAATCAGCGGGAAGACCGTGATGCAATGGATCAATCAGGTGGCGGTGAAAGAGATCAAGGTGTGGCTCGCATACAGCGACGAGACGGCCGCCCAGATCGCCTACAGGCTGAATTTCCCCAGCCCTTCGTCGCTGACGAAATTCTTCAAGAGAGAAGTGGGAATGACACCGAGCGAGTACCGTTCTGCGAGAAAGCAAATCCATCACACCACGTCCACGACAAGCCCTTCCTGAGCCAATATGACATTGGGGAAGATTCTCATCGCCTCCTCCTTCAGTATCTGCTCGTTGTCATAGCGTGAGCTATAGTGCCCCAGCATCAACTGTCCCACATGGGCATCACGGGCCACCATGGCGGCTTCTGCCGCTGTGCTATGGCCATACGCAGAAGCCATATCTTTATAATGCTCGTCGTAGGTGCTCTCATGATAGAGCAGGTTGACCCCTTCAAGCAGTGTATGCAAGGTGGGGATATACCGTGTGTCGGAACAATAAGCGAATGAGCGCACCGCATCAGCCGGTGTGACCAGTTGTTCATGAGGCACCACTTTTCCCTCGGCAGTCACCCAGTCGCCACCTTGCTTTATATTGATGATTTCATGGGTGGGAATATGATAGAAATCTATCATGTCTCTCTTGATATGGGGATAGCCGGGTTTCTCCCTGAACAGATATCCGCAGCATGGCAACCGGTGCTCAAGTGGGATGGTGCTCACCGTGAGACTCTTATCTTCAAAGATGACCTGATGGACAGTGGTATCGACGGCATGAAAGACGACGTCAAATCCAAGGTTTTGGGCAAAGGTGTCGAGCATTGCCCTCAGGATGGGTTCCAGTTCACAGGGGGCATAGACATGAAAGGGGGCGGTGCGTCCCGTCATGCCGAAAGAGCAGATCAGACCAATGAGTCCGAAACAGTGGTCGCCATGAATATGGGTGATAAAGACATGCTGAATTTTTGAGAACCGCACTTTTGTGCGTCTCAGCAGCACCTGTGAGCCTTCGCCGCAATCCACCATCATCACCTTGCCGCGAATCTCCACCACTTGCGAAGATGCGAAATGCCTCACCGTGGGCTTGGCGCTCCCGCATCCCAGGACATGTACTCTAAAAGGCTCCATATCAATACTTCTTTGTCTTATAGAGCACTTTTCCCGCTAAATCTGTCGCTTATAGGCAAAAATTCCTTTGTCATTCTCCAAATACAAGGAATCGGGTCCCAGGTTGAGGATGTCGAAAGTGTCCTTCGACAGAATCAGCCGGCCATTGAAAATCTTCCACGAGGTATAAGGATTCGACTCTGCCGTGACATTCGACTCTACCACTCCGCCGTCCTTGATCTCAAAATTCTTGTCAAGGCTGGTCCAGCGCCCCATGAGCGAAGTGATGTTGATCACTTTCTGGGCCACATTCTCCTCGGCGTTCTCCGTGCCTATCACAGCCATCTTGTCGCCCATAAACATACCGCCCTGCACGTCTGCCGAACCGTCTTCGCCATTGTCAAAGACATAGCTGATGGTGTCGCCGTTATTGGTGAGCACGGCGATAGAGTTCATCGCGGCATCCACACACTCGCCATAGACGGTGCTGTCGCCTTCGTTTTCCTCTATCAGATCGATATTGACCACAGGCAAATTGTCTGCTTTCTTGTCTTTGCACCCGGCCAGGAGCAGGATGGCAAAACCTATGATGAATGTAGTGAAATAATATCTCATGACTGATTGGTTTTATTCTTTGTTTTCTGATTGCTCACTCTCCAATGCCTTAGCCTCGTCCCACAGACGGTCCATCTCCTCAAGGGTCATCTCCGTGAGAGGCTTGCCTATCCGGATGGAATGCTCCTCCACATAGTTGAATCGCCGGATAAACTTCTGGTTGGTATGCTCCAGCGCGTTGTCGGGATTAAGATGGTAGAGGCGGGCGGCATTGATGACACTGAAGAGGAAATCACCCAATTCCTCAGTAGACCGCTGACGGTCGCCACGCTCAAATTCGGCTTCCAACTCATCGAGTTCCTCACGCACCTTTTTCCACACGTCGGCAGGATCGTCCCAGTCGAAGCCCACGTTGCGTGCCTTCTCTTGGATGCGGTAGGCCTTGATCAGACTGGGCAAGGCCGACGGCACACCCGAGAGCACCGTCTTATTGCCATCCTTCTCCTTCAACTTGATCTGCTCCCAGTTCTGAAGCACTTGCTCTGCCGTGTCAGCTGTCACCTTGCCATAGACATGAGGATGGCGGAATATCAGTTTGTCGGCTTGCTTGTGGCAAACGTCGGCAACGTCAAACTCACCCTTCTCCTGCCCTATCAGTGAATAGAAACACACATGCATCAGCAAGTCACCCAGTTCCTTGCAGATATTCGCATGGTCGTCTTTCATCAACGCATCGCACAATTCGAAAGTTTCTTCTATCGTGTTGGGGCGCAAACTCTCATTGGTCTGTTTTCTGTCCCAAGGACATTCCACTCTAAGGCGGTCAAGTACGTCAAGAAGCCTCCCAAAGGCTTCCATCTTCTCTTCTCTGGTATGCATTTCTTTTGTTTTAGAGGTGCAAACTTACAAATTTTTCTTCAAACGGCTCTTTTTCCCGGGTGTTTTTTTATTCTTTGTTGTTGTCGGACAGACCTACGGCATTTCCATTGGGCGTCCGTATTGGGTCCATACGTCGTTGAGCACTTTCTCAAGCTCATGCAGCGCCTCGTGGGGAATATAGTCGCCCGAAGAGCTCATTTCGAAACCATCACTATACTTTATATTTAACAGCCACCGCATGCCGTCGAGCATACGTTCTTGCGGGAAATCAGGGAGCGGAACTATCAGGAAATCATAACTCCTTAAGAGCCGGTAAAGCTCATTTTGGGCGATGATGTCCTGCAGCTTCTTCACCACATCACAAGGAATAGATACGGGAGTCTTCATCCTGCCGAAGACCACCGACGCCGAGTCTCCTTTCTCATAAGTGATGATCGTCGGATACTGAGGATAATACCGCATGCCGGAATGATCGAATTCGAGAGACACCAGATTGCCCTTGGGGACCGGACGGTTGAATGCCGCTTTATCTGCCTTTACCCTGTCGATTTCGCTCATAAAATACAGGTAGCGCTGTTCCTCTCTGTCGGCCTTCACGATAAACTCCATGGCCGCATCTTGGCTTTTCACGGCCGATGCCACACGCTCCTTGAGATAGACGTTCTCCTCCTGGCGGGCCTTCACGCTGTCGGTGAGCAACTGCAGCTGCGAGTCGTCCATTTTCGAGAGAAGCATAATCTGGTCATGGCAGACATGGTCGTCTGTCATCAGCAGGGGAACAGGCCGGCGCAATTTGGGATTCTTCACTTTTTTGGCCACCATTTTGAGCTCTTTCTTGTCGAATGATGTCTGGGCATACGTCTGCATGCCCAAAAGCAAAATCATCACAATAAGCCAATTTCTCATATACGGTCACTGTTATTAGTAGGTATTCAAAAAAAAACTAACAAATCATTCATGCAGGTGCCGCCTGATGATGAGCACCCGCACTAAATCACTGCAAATATATACAAAAGATTTGATACATGCTCACTCTTTTCCAAAAAAACACCTATATAATACGGACGTTTTCGATTAAAATGGTTAATTTTGCAGTCAAATTTAGAAATAGAGAGATTATATATGGAATTAGCTAGCAAGTATACCCCACAGGAAGTGGAGTCGAAATGGTATCAGTATTGGCTTGACAACAAGCTGTTCAGTTCGAAACCCGATGACCGTGAACCCTATACGATCGTGATACCCCCGCCAAATGTGACGGGCGTACTACACATGGGACACATGCTCAACAACACCATTCAGGACATCCTTGTCAGACGTGCCAGGATGGAGGGAAAGAACGCATGCTGGGTGCCCGGCACCGACCACGCCTCGATAGCCACTGAGGCCAAAGTGGTGAAGAAGCTTGCAGACCAGGGAATCAAGAAGCACGACCTCACACGCGACCAGTTCCTGGAGCACGCATGGGACTGGACCCATGAGCATGGAGGCATCATCCTGAAGCAGCTCCGCCGGCTGGGCGCCAGCTGCGACTGGGACCGCACCGCCTTCACCATGGACGAGAAACGCAGCGAGAGTGTCATCAAAGTGTTTGTCGACCTCTACAACAAGGGGCTCATCTACCGCGGCCTCCGCATGGTCAATTGGGACCCGAAGGCGC
>CADBLU010000154.1 GCA_902795605.1 uncultured Prevotellaceae bacterium
CAGGTGGCGCAGCAGATCGATTTCCACTGCGACTCGTTTGTCATTGTGGTCTGTCTTTGGGGAAAAGCCAACATCAACGGCATTGAGATCCGCCAAGGTGAGACCATCCTGGTGCCTGCCTGTGAGAACATCCTGTATATCTTTGGCAACGCTACTTTCCTCACGGCCACAATGTAACGCCCATATCTTCACCCATTTTATGACTCTACGGCAATGCAATGTGAGCGGTTGGCTCACATTGCATTGCTGTCGTTTTCCTCTCGCTTGTGGCGCGATTTGCCTGCGACGAATCGTCTGGCGCTCGGACATGCATAAAGCAAGTCCCAACGGCATGTCCGAACAAAAGCCAGGAATGGTGGAACAAGAAATCAAACAAAAAATCAAATAGAAAAAATCTTTTAAAAATGGACGTCATCAATATGTGATTTAGCAACAAAGATTTTCCGCAGGATTTTTTATTTTTGATTTTCATCGGATTTCTTGCGAAGCAATCCCCCCGCATAAGATTGGATCTGTCATGCACAGGACCCGCCCTTAGGCCTTTTTTATCTGTACAGGTTGAGTTTTTTCCCCTCGCTTGTATCACGATTTGCCTGTGGCGAATCGTCTGGCGCTCGGGAAAAGACATAAAAACAAGTTTTCTGTCGTTTTCCTCTCGCTTGTTATGCGATTTGCCTGCGGCGAATCGTTTGGCGCTCGGGAAAAGGCTGAAAAATAAATTTTTCGCCTTTTCCTCTCGCTTGTGCCACGATTTGAATCAACAAATGATTATCTTTGCGAACAAAATGGTAATAATGTATGAAAGTGAAGAAAGAACGTTTTATTGAACTGCTGCGCTCCACTGGCAGGGAGGGCATCGAGGAAGTCATCAACTATCTGGAGAAAGCCGGTTTCTTCACAGCTCCGGCATCCACCGTCCACCATCTGAACTATGAGGGTGGCCTGTTGGTACATTCGCTGAACGTGTATGACATGGCCGTGGCCATTCGCGGCGCTATCATCGCCATGAAGCCTAAAATGGCGGAGAAACTCCCTGAACAAAGCCTCATCATCGCGGCACTGCTCCACGACACTTGCAAGGCCAACATCTACAAGAAAACCAAGAAATGGAACTTGGGAAACAGTTGGAGACCTCAGCTTGTTGAAGCATACACCACCGACTACTCACAGATGCCCGTCGGCCACGGTGAGAAATCGGTGATTATGCTGCTGAGTCTGGGACTGAAACTGACTCTTGACGAGACGGTGGCCATCCGATGGCACATGGGGGCATGGGACCTTGCCTTCCAGAGTTATGAGGCAAAAAGCAACATCAATGAAGCCGGCAACCGCTACCCTCTCCTATCACTCATCCAGTCGGCAGACAATATCGCGACCCATATCCTGGAACAATAGACCAAAGTGACTCAAAAAAACTCACCCCTTAAAATATCTATCAATCAATGGCAATAAGACAAAAAATAGTAGTTTTCACAGGCGCAGGAATCAGCCAAGCTAGTGGCATCCCCACCTTCCGCGACACAGACGGTCTGTGGAAGAAGTTTGATGCTAAAAAACTGGCGAGTGTGGCTGGTTTTGAGGAAGATCCTCAGACTGTGCTCGATTTCTACAATGCCCGAAGGAAAAATCTCTTGGAGGTGCAGCCCAACCATGCCCACATGATGCTGGCCGAATTGGAAAAGCAACACGACGTGACCATCATCACTCAGAACGTGGACGATTTGCATGAGAGGGCTGGCAGCAGCCGTGTCATCCATCTGCATGGCGAACTGAAAAAAGTGACATCTTCCCGCAACAGACTCAATCCTGACTGTGTCAAAGAATATCCTCTCGACGTGCCGATAAGAATAGGCGACAAGGCAGCCGACGGGTCACAACTGCGTCCTTATATCGTCTGGTTCGGAGAATATCTCGGTCCGGAAGCGGAGCAGGCTGTCATCCAGATTGAGAATGCCGATATCTTTGTTGTCATCGGCACATCTTTGGCGGTCTATCCCGCTGCCGGCCTCGTCAACTACGCTCATCATGAGATTCCTAAGTTCCTCATCGACCCGGGAGACATGAAAGGCAGGCTCCCCGAGGGTTTCCGTCACATACAGAAGACAGCGGTGGAAGGTATCGACATCCTCATGGATGAAATCAGCAAACTGTAGAATCCTCTCGGCACCGCTTTTGCAAAAATCCAAGAGTGTCTTGATTGAGTAGGACAGCAAAGAGGGCAGCTTCAATCGGAGCTGCCCTCTTTGCTGTCAAAAAAATGATATCCTCAATCACTTAGAAGTTGACCTTCCTTTCGGGGGCTGCGAAAGAGCAGAAACGGGCTGTCGCGTTGGTGATGTAGAGCACGGCCATATTGTCGTCGTCGGCTTTGTACATCGATTTCAGACTCTCGTTGCGGTTCAGGAACTCCTCCTTGACGGCCAATGTCTCATCATTCACCAATACACCACTCAGACGCATCCACTCACTGCCCGACGGCTTCAAGGCGCAGATCTCAAACTTGCCGTTCTTGGCCATCTGCTTGTAGACGTCCTTCACCTTGCCCGTCATAATGTAGAGACGGCCATTGATAATCTCTGAAACACCAAAGGCACGGACATGAGGCTGATCGCCGTCGACGGTGGCGATGAAAAATGCTCCGCACTCCTTCAGATAAGCTTGTACTTCTTCCATGTTTGCTTGTTTTGTTTGTGGGTCAATACTGTCAACCGCCTCTGTCTGGGCTGCCGACTCTGATACGTTCTCTGTTGCCTGTGAAGGCTTGTTCTGTGTACATGCAACCATAGTGAACATCACCGCGATTGCCAAAAAAATCTTCTTCATCATTTATAATATTTCAATTCAAGATTTATAATAATTCAATTCAAGCGCATGCCTGAAGGAGCATTGGAGTATAGAAGTGTAAGAGATTGAGAGTGTAGGCACATGTCCTGTTCGGAGGCGAAACATATTCGCACCCTCTTATATCGTTTGCGACACAAAAGTAATACATATATTTTGTATCACAAGCGCCTCATCCAATTCTTTAAGCAAGTTTAACAATAAATCGCACACGACACAAGTAGGATTCATGATTCAAGACACGCAAGCATCGGCATTTTGGTCTTAAGAGATTTAGGCAAATAATAGCGTGAATCATTTTATGCATATCCGCGACCTGCCAAACATTAGGGAGAACAAAAAAACAACAAAAAAACTTGTTTTGATTGTCTGCTTATCGTGATAATTTCGTAACTTTGCATCATAAAATAATTTAACTCAAAATAATTTTGAAAACCAACATGTATCAGTCAATTATGAACTCCAAAAACGTATTATCTCTCAGCCATCAAGAGGCACTTGATTTCTTTATGAAATCGGAACAATTTCATGGATTTGAACTCCCCGAGTATTTTGATTTTGACGTGGTATTGAACTATGTCAAAGAAACCATTGGCAACAGGCCTTACGAGGATTGTCTCACAGACACACCCCCAAGCGACCTGCCTGATGTCAACCTTGACATTCTATTAAACAAGGACGGACATTATGCAGTTCGCCCTCTGATTCTCGCTAATCCTTTCCTATACTATTTCTTGGCAAGAGAGATTTGCTGCCCGTCTGGTTGGGAAGCCATCCAGCAATGCTTCAAGGCATATACAGTGCCTCATCTCACCTCATGCGCTTTGCCTGTGATTCCAGAAAAGATTGAGTCGTTTCACAAATCCACGACCATTCTCAACTGGTGGAATGCGATGGAACAGCGTTCGATAGAATTGTCTCTGGAATATCGGTATATGTTTGTCACCGACATCACCAACTGCTACGGCAGTATCAATCCTCAATCCATCGAATGGGCTTTGCTGTGCAAGAACACCAAGCATGAAAACCACGAGAATGTCGCATTGGCTCAGAATGTGCAGAAGTATCTGCGCGCCCTTCAGCACGGTCACAACATCGGCATCCCTCAGGGAAGCGCCTTGTTCGACTTTGTAGCGGAAATCATTTTGGGTTATTCTGACCTTCTTTTGAGTGAAGCCCTTCAAAAAGAGAAGATAAAGGGGTATGAGATCATCCGCTATCGCGATGACTACAGGGTGTTTTGTAATGACAAAGACACCTTGGAGCGCATCTCTTATATCCTTCAGTCTGTCCTTGAGGGTCTGAATTTCCGGATGAACTCACAGAAGACGAAGATTTCCGACTCCATTATCATGGACGCAATCAAGTCCGACAAATTATATTATATCTACAACACTCCCATTTTCAACAAAAAAGGCGTCGATTTTGACAGCTTCGAAAAGCACTTGCTTTTTATACTGATGTATGGCCGACAATTTCCCAATAGCGGCCAATTGAAGACCTTGCTATCCGATATTGACAGGCGAATCGAAAAGTGGTTGAGGCCGTATGAGGTGGAGTATACCGTTTTGGATATTGGCAAACCGTCGGTAAAGAAAAAAGAGACACGCCAACGTCGGTTGACGGGTGGCAGTGTCCAGGCGTTGTCGGCCATCGCCACACAGATTGCCCTGGATAATGTCTCCGTGAGCCATTATGCTCTCCGTGTCATCAGCCGTATGGTGGACTCGTTGAAAGACATGAAAGAGAAGCGTGAGATTATTGACATGGTACGAACAAAACTCCGTGTGCAACACAATTCCGATTACAACCAGCTCTGGCTCCAAAACATCACATACACGCAAGACAAGGAACTGAAGGAGTCACCATATACTATTCGTCTCTGCAAACTCGTGATGGGAGACACGGATGAGGTCCTTTGGAATAATGATTGGATAAAGCCTGAACTTGTCGAGGCTATGCCTTACGACTCTATTGTCAACAAGGAGACCTTGGATAAGGTGACACCAGTGATTATGTTCAGAGAGACAAGAGCATACCTCGAGCAGGCATTTGACGAATTTGACGAATTTGACGGATCAGACGAATTAGATGAATTTCTTGAGTCACTTGAATCGTAAACACATACACTGTCTCAAAAGCATGGGGTGCATCACTGCGCCCCATGCCATTTCCCGGGTTCTTATGAATCAAAATCTGTCGATGTTCAAGGTCACCAGGCATGCTCAATCATCCACTCGCTCGACGATGAAGTCGCAGGCGGAGAACCAACTGCCGTCATAGTCGGAGTTCTTGCGGGTGGTGACACCATAGGTCAGGTTACCGTCATCACAGACGGTGACGTCATCGAGCCAGATGCGGTTCCAACCGAAGCCCTGTCCGCCATTGGCCGTGGTCTTGTCGATGTCGAGGGCGGTAACGAAGTCATGATTGCCGGCACGCCGTTCGAAGCGGCATAGGGCCGAGAACCAGACGTTGCCGCCCGTTTTGCCCATAGCAGGAATCTCCTTGGTACAGGCATCACCAGGGCCTGTCTTTGCGAAGATGAAGACATTGGAATGCTCTGCCTCAGAGGCACGCACCACAGCGGAGACACGATAACGACCGGGAAGCAGACCGTGTAGCGTGGTCTCAGCCTCGAAACCTTTGCCTGCATCTCCTTTTACTTCCAAATAGCCTTTCCGATCATCACCGCTATAATGCTCTCCACAGGCTGTGAACTGAGTTCCGGCATAGTCATGGCTGAGTTTCCAGAAGTTGCGGTTCAGGTATTCCTGGTCTTGTTCATTCAGGCTGTCAATCCCTGCCGTCGGGTTTCTTTTGGCATTGATGCTTTTACGGGCCGAGGACACTTGCTGTCTCTGGCCTGGGGGGACAGTGGCTTCCAATGCATTTGTCATGCCACACAGTATTTCGGCTTGATGTGAAGAAAGCAGGAATGGGTAGTTGCCAACCTCTTTGTTCAACGTGTGGAGGATAGCCTCCAGTTCGGTTGTGTTGGCA
>CADBLU010000155.1 GCA_902795605.1 uncultured Prevotellaceae bacterium
GGCTACGACGATGCCTGTATCTACGGCCATGCCTTCGAGGGCAACTACCACTTCATCCTCAACCAGAGTTTCAAGAGCGAGAGCGAGGTGAAACGCTACGAGGAGATGATGCGCGACGTGGCACGCCTCGTCGTCGAGGAATACGACGGTTCGCTGAAGGCGGAGCACGGCACTGGCCGCAACATGGCTCCCTTCGTCAAGTATGAGTGGCGCGACAAGGCCTATGAGGCGATGAAGGAGCTCAAGGACATCTTCGACCCCCAGGGGCTGCTCAACCAGGGTGTCATCTTCAACGACGACCCCGAGTGCTTCATCAAGTGCCTCAAGCCGCTCCCCGTGCTCGACTACGACTTCGACAAGGTGCCCGACGGCGGCGTCTATCTCAAGTTGGAGGGAGGCACCGTGTCGACGGCCAAGGAGACCATCGCTGCCGTGAAGCGGGCCAACAAGTGCATCGAGTGCGGTTTCTGCGAGGTGAACTGTATGTCGTGCGGACTCACCCTCTCGTCGCGCATGAGAATCGCCGTGCAGCGTGAGATCCTCGAACTCGAGAGTACGGGTGCCAACCCTGAGCGGGTGGCCACACTGAAGAAGCAGTACAAATACTACGGCGACCAGACCTGTGCCACCGACGGCCTCTGCTCCACATCGTGCCCGATGAAGATCAACACCGGCGAACTGACTCACCTCATCCGCCAGATGGACATGCTCCACCATAAGTTCGGCTACAAGGTGGGAGAGTTTGCCGCCAACCATATGGCGGGCATCAAGTCGGGACTCAGGCTCGTGCTCGATGTGGCCCATTTAGGGCACGTCACCCTCGGACCCTCGATGATGACGAGCATCTGCCGCGGAATGAACAAGATGGGACTGCCGCTGTGGACCACGGCCATGCCGAAGAAGAAAAAACAGCCCAAGCCGGGTTCGCACGTGGGAAAGGCCGAGAGTGAGGACCTCAAGGTGGTCTATTTCCCCAGCTGCATCAACCAGACAATGGGTCTGGCCAAGGAGGCACCCGTGGAGCACCCGCTCGTCGACGAGGTGTGCCACTTGCTCAACAAGGCCGGCTATGAGGTGATCTTCCCCAAGGACATGGACAAGATGTGCTGCGGACAGATATGGGAGAGCAAGGGCATGCTCGACATCGCCGACAGGAAGAGTGGCGAGTTGGAGGACGCTCTCTGGGAGGCCAGCCAGCAAGGACGCTACCCGGTGCTGTGCGCGCAGAGCCCCTGTCTGCACCGCATGAGGAAGGTGATGAAGAAGATGAAGCTCTATGAGCCCGCTGAGTTTATCATGACGTTCCTCAAGGACCGCCTCGACTTCCATCCCATCGACCGCCGCATCGCCCTCCATCTCACCTGCTCGACACGCGAGATGGGCGTCGACAAAGATCTCATCGCCCTGGCCCGCCTCTGCAGCAACAATGTCTATCTGCCTGAGGGCGTGGGTTGCTGCGGATTCGCCGGCGACCGTGGCTTCACCTTCCCCGAGATGAACAAGTATGCGCTTCGCAAACTGCGCCCGCAGATTGAGGAGCACCATATCGAGGTGGGCTATTCCAACAGCCGCACCTGCGAGATCGGCCTCCAGTCGAACACGGGCATCCCCTATATGAGCATCGTCTATCTCGTCAATGAGTGTACGACGAAGAAGGAGTAGGGGAGGAAGCCTGTCAGAGAAAGACAATTGATTCAGGAGTCCAGGAGGCACAAGGGAGCCTCCTGGATTTTTTGTGGGGTGGCAAGAGATTCTAGTTTTCCTAGTTTTCCTAGTTTTCCTAGTTTTTCTAGTATTTCTAGTTTTCCTAGATTTTCTATATTATTTTTTGGTTTTTCTACCCTTTTTTCTTGTTTGGGCAGTGGCATCGACTGCACTTTTTTTGTGTTTTTTTCTACAAAAGGGCAAAAAAACGTCTCGCGTCTTGCCATGAGTCGCTTTTTTTTAATAACTTTGCAAAAACTACCTTGAACTGATAACCGAAGGGAGATGACGCTCATCATTGTCGCTATACTTCTGCTGAGCTTCGTGCTCATCGCTACCGAGCAGCTGACGAACATCAACAAGGCGGCTGTGGCGATGTTTGCGGGCACCGTAGGTTGGGTGCTCTACATCTGCTACGGCAGCGACTTCGTCATGCGTGAGCATCAGGGCGACTACGTCGATTTCCTCAACGGCGCCGTGGCCACCAGCACTGCCGTGAAGCAGTATATCGCGCAAAACATTTTCCTCAAGTATGTGGGAAGGGCCGCCGGACTCGTCCTCTTCCTCCTCGCCACGATGACCATCGTCGAGATTCTGAGCAACAACGGGTGCTTCGACTTCCTCACACCATTGGTGCGCACGCGCAAGTCACGGAGGATGCTCTGGTGCCTCTCCGCCGTCACCTTCATCATCTCCGCCAACCTCGACAACCTCACTACCACCTCGCTCATGCTCGTCGTCACCCATAACCTTGTCGACGACCGCCGCTCCCGCTTCATCTACGGCAGTGCCGTGGTCATCGCGGCTAATGCCGGCGGGGCCATGACTGTCATCGGCGACCCTGCCGGACTCATGCTGTGGAACATGAACGCCGTCACGGCCACCGACTTCTCGATGTCGCTGCTGCTGCCGTGCCTTATTGCGTGGGCATTACCCACCTATCTGCTGGGGCGGATGCTCCCCGAGCGGGTGAACATCACTTGGAAACCTATGCCCTACCGGGGCGATGACACCAACCTTAATGTGTGGCAGCGTGCCCTCATGCTTTTCGTGGGCATCGGCGGCCTCTGGTTCATCCCCACCTTCCACAATATCACCAAACTGGGACCCTTCCTCGGCGCCCTGTGCGTGCTCTCGGTGCTCTGGGTGGTCAACGAGATCTTCAACCACCGCCTCTACCGTGTCGACAAGATGACGGAGCGGCGCACACCCCTTGCCTTGCAGTATGGTGTGATTCAGATGATACTCTTCGTCATGGGACTGATGCTCGCCGTGGGAGTGGTGGAGGAGACCGGTGCGGTGAGGTGGCTCGCCACGAGGTGCGACACCTATGTGCACAATATCTGGGTGATGGGCGTCGTGGCAGGCATAGTGAGCAGCATGCTCGACAACTTCGCCACCGCACTGAGTTTCTTCTCGCTCCATTCCGTTGCCGAAGGACCCTTGCTGTCCGACAGCTATTTCCAGGCCTTCACCGTCAACGGCAACTACTGGAAAGTGGTGGCCTATTGCTCGGCACTGACGGGCAACGTGTTCGCCATCGGGTCGGTGAGCGGTGTGGCGCTGCTCAAGTTGGAGCGGATGCCTCTGATGTGGTATTTCCGCAATGTGGGCGTCAAGGCGCTCGCCGGATGGGCCGCCGGCCTGGTGCTGATGATATTGGCGGCCTCCTTCGCTTGAGAGAACAAAAGACAAACTAAATCTACATATTATGACAAGAATCAAGACGATAGGCGTGATGACCTCGGGAGGCGACGCGCCGGGAATGAATGCCGCCATCAGGGCCGTTACCCGTGCCGGCATCTGCAACGGGTTTAAGATCATGGGCATCTATCGTGGCTACGACGGCCTCATCAACGACGAGATAGAGCCCTTCTCGACAGAAAACGTCAGCGGCATCATCATGTCGGGCGGCACCATCCTCAAGACCGCGAGGAGCAAGGAGTTCCAGACACCGGAAGGCAGGCAGAAAGCCTACGACAACATGGTGAAGCGCGGCATCGACGCACTCATCGTCATCGGCGGCAACGGTTCGCTCACGGGTGCGATGCAGTTCGCCCGCGAGTTCGACGTCTGCTGCATCGGACTGCCCGGCACCATCGACAACGACCTCTACGGCACCGACTCCACCATCGGCTACGACACCACTATGAACACCATCATGGAATGCGTCGACCGCATACGCGACACGGCACAGAGCCATGAGCGCATCTTCTTTGTCGAGGTGATGGGACGCGACGCAGGATTCCTGGCGCAGAACAGCGCCATCGCCAGCGGCGCCGAGGCGGCCATTATCCCCGAGGAGTCGACCGACGTCGACCAGCTCGCCCGCTTCATGGAGCGCGGCATCCGCAAGTCGAAGAAGAGCTGCATCGTCATCGTCTCTGAGAGTCCGAAGTGCGGCGCTCTCTACTATGCCGAGCGTGTGCGCAAGGAGTTCCCCAATTTCGATGTGCGCGTGTCAATCCTCGGCCACCTGCAGCGCGGCGGCCGCCCCACCGCCCACGACCGTATCCTCGCCAGCCGCACCGGCGTGGGAGCCATCGAGGCCATCATGCAGGGCCAGCGCAACGTGATGGTGGGTGTGCGCAACAACGAGATTGTCTATGTGCCTCTCGTCGAGGCCATCCGCAGCGACAAGCCGTTTGACAAGAAACTCATCAAGGTGCTCGACGAACTGAGCATCTGATGTCGAAATCTCAGCGAAAAAAGTCTTTCGCCGTAAAAATGTAAGCAAATTATTTGCGACGCAAGATTTTTATTGCTATTTTTGCGAATTACTTTTGCATACGTTTAAATTTAATATTAAATACTATCAGCTTATGTCACAACTTAATGGACGCATATCCCAGATTATCGGCCCGGTGATCGATGTCTATTACGACACCAACGGGCAGGATCCGGAGAAAGTGCTACCCAAGATTCACGATGCCCTGAGAATCGTCAGGCCCGACGGCCGCGACCTCATCGTGGAGGTGCAGCAGCATATCGGTGAGGATACCGTCAGGTGTGTCGCCATGGACAACACCGACGGACTGAAGCGCGGGCTCGAGGCCATCTCTACGGGCTATCCCATCCTCATGCCTGCCGGCGACCAGATCAAAGGGCGTATGCTCAACGTCATCGGCCAGCCCATCGACGGCATGAAGGCCCTCGACATGCGCGGTGCCTATCCCATCCACCGCGAGGCTCCGAAGTTTGAGGAACTCTCCACCCAGAAGGAGATGCTCTCCACGGGCATCAAGGTCATCGACCTGCTCGAGCCCTATATGAAGGGCGGCAAGATCGGCCTCTTCGGCGGTGCCGGTGTAGGCAAGACCGTGCTCATCATGGAGCTTATCAACAACATCGCCAAGGGCCACAACGGCTACTCCGTCTTCGCAGGCGTGGGAGAGCGTACCCGTGAGGGCAACGACCTCATCCGCGAGATGATTGAGAGCGGTGTGGTGCGCTACGGCGAGAAATTCAGGAAGGCCATGGAGGA
>CADBLU010000156.1 GCA_902795605.1 uncultured Prevotellaceae bacterium
CAGCGGCTCATCACCACCTGCAACGGCGGCGAGGGCACCGACTGGGACGTGGTGCAGAACTGGAGCGGCACCTACGGCGGCGACATCGACCGCTATGGCGAAGAACTGAAACAGCCCGCCCAACTGCTCAACGGTGAATACGGCGCCTGGCGCACCCTCGGCAACCACACCGGTGAGGGCTACAGCGAGGAGCGTTTCACCAACCTCCTCCTGAAGAAAGTCGCGCTCGCCGAGAGTGCCGCCGACAGCGTGTGCGGACAGTTCCTATGGCTCCTCGCCAGTCACGACAACCCCGGGCGCCGACAACCCGACGAAGCCCTGCGGAGGGTGGACAAGGTGGGACCTTTCAACTACAAAGGTCTGCTCACCATCTGGCAGCAGCCCACCGATGCCTACTATATGTATCAGCAGCACTACAATCCCCAGCCCGTCGCCCCGGCCGCGGCAGTCACCGACGAGGAGATTCTCCGGCCCGCCGAGGGCTACACCTATCTCTACCGGCTCAACTGCGGCGGCGACGACTACGAGGACACGTTCCGCAACCGGTGGATGCAGGACAACGGACGATGGTCGCATTCATGGGCAGAGCGGTTCGACGGTCTCTCACCCTATCAGGCCTCGCAGACGCAGAACGACTCTCTCTCATCACCCCTCTTCAGGACGGCCCGCTTCGGACGCCACCAACTACGGTTCCAGTTCCCCGCGCCGCGGGGGAGATACCGTGTCGAACTCTATTTCATCGAACCCTGGTACAGGCAGCACGACGCTGAGGGGCTGCGCCTCTTCGATGTCGCCATCGACGGCAAGACAGTCGTCCGCGACCTCGACATCTGGGCACAGGCACACTACGGGAAGCCTTATAAACGGGTGGCCGACATCGACCACGACGGAGGCGACATCGTCGTCAACTTCCCCAAAGTGAACGCCGGACAGGCTATCATCTCGGCCATCGCCATCGCACAGGAGGGCGAGACTGCCGCCCCGCCGCTGCCGAGGGTGGAAGAGCCCGGTCTGTGGGCCAGACTCCACCACGACATCCTGGTGCGGACACCCGACTCGCTGCTGCCGCCCCGGAACCTTACGGCCATCGAGGTGGAAGGCAAGAAGACGGGCAAGCGCATGGAATGGGACTTCAGCGTGGGTGTGGCCAAGGTCTATGCCCTGCGGTGGAAATACTACAACCCCGACCAGCCAAGACGCCTCCATGTGCGCATCACTGATGCCAACGGAGCCGTCTACAAAGACGATGACGTCAGCTTCCTCCAGACGCAGAGAAAAGCCACCAAACGCAAGTCGACCAGCATCACCACAGGTACGCAGGTGAATGCCGGCCACTATCATGTCACCCTCACGGGCGACGGCATCGACCAGATGGTCTTCGACCCGCTCACCGTGGAATGAGACGTCTCACCACACCATCACCTACAGACACGACATACTCATGAACGCCCTACAGACATCACACCCCCTCCTGGCCTGCCTCCTCTGCCTCCTGACGGCCGCACCCCTCGCCACCCACGCCCAGCAGCATGAGTGGGAGAACCAGCATATCCTGCAAATCAACCGCGAGGCACCCAGGGCGGCCTTCTTCGGCTATCAGGCACAGCCGGGCGACAGGCAGATGACGCTCGACGGAGAATGGAGATTCTCGTGGACCAGGACACCCGGTGAGCAGCCCGCCGGATTTTATGAACCCGACTTCGACGACAGCGGTTGGAAGACCTTCCCCGTGCCCGGCGACTGGGAGATGCACGGCTATGGCACACCCATCTACAGCAGCAGCGGCTACACCTTCAAGATTGACCCGCCACGGGTGATGGGCGAGCCCAAGAAGACCTACACGGCGTTTGTTGAGCGCAACCCCACGGGCGTCTACCGCCGGTGGTTCACACTGCCCGCGGCATGGCAGGCGATGCAGGTGCACATCCGTTTCGGGGCGGTGAGCAGCGCCTTCTACCTCTGGGTCAACGGCCACCTGGCCGGCTATTCGCAGGGAAGCATGGAGCCCGCCGAGTTCCGCATCACCCCGTGGCTACGGCACGACGCTCCCAACCTCATCACCCTCCAGGTGCTCAAATACTCCGACGGCTCCTATCTTGAAGACCAGGACATGTGGCGCATCGCAGGCATCCACCGCGGCATCACCCTCTTCGCCACGCCCGACATCCGCATCCGCGACGTGGGCGTGCGCACACTCTTCGACAAAGACTACTGCGACGCACGCCTGGTGGTGCATCCCGAACTGGAGGTGACGGGCACACAGCGGGGCGAGGGATACCATCTCGAGGCCACACTCACCGATGCCGACGGGCGCAGCGTGCTCGACAGCGTCCTCACACAGGATGCCGCCACCATGCTCAACCTCGACCATAAAGCCGCCATCATGAACGACCGCACACCTCAACGCGGATGTCCCAAATGGGGATGGATAGAGACGACGGTGCGGCACCCGCAACGCTGGAGCGCCGTGTCGCCCTATCTCTACACTCTCCATCTGGCACTCGTCGACTCCACAGGCCAGGTGGTGGAGCGTGTCTCGCAGAGAGTGGGATTCCGCCAGATAGAGGTGGACGGCGGCCGGCTGCTCGTCAACGGCCTGCCGGTGAGACTGAGAGGTGTCAACCGCCATGAGATGGACCCCGTCACCGGCCATGTGATGACGGAGGAGCGGATGCTGCAGGATATCCTGCTGATGAAGAGGGCCAACATCAACGCCATGCGCACATGCCACTATCCCAACACAGAAAGATGGTATGAACTGTGCGACAGTCTCGGACTCTATGTGATGGATGAAGCCGACATCGAGGAACACGGACTGCGCGGGCAACTGGCCAGCGACCCCTCATGGGCAGCCGCCTGGATGGACCGCACACAACGGCTCGTGGTGCGCGACCGCAACCACCCCTCGGTCATCCTGTGGAGTCTGGGCAACGAGGCCGGATGGGGCTCCAACTTCGCCATGACGGCCGCATGGATACACGAATACGACCCCACACGGCTGGTGCACTACGAGGGGGCACAGGGCGACGGTGACCCGTCGTCGCCGACGGCCTCCGACCCGTCGTCTGTCGATGTCATCTCCCGTTTCTACCCCCGCACGCAGGACGACTATCTCAACCCGGGCGTGAGCGACAACAATATGGAGCGGCCCGAGAACGCCCGTTGGCAGCGCCTGCTCTCCCTCGCCCACGACACCTCCGACAACCGCCCCGTGCTCACCAGCGAATATGCGCACGCCATGGGCAACGCCCTGGGCAACTTCCGCGAATACTGGGACGAGATATACAGCCATCCGCGCATGCTCGGCGGCTTCATCTGGGAGTGGGCCGACGAGGGCATCTTCACCGAGCGCGACGGAAAGAGGATGGTGGCCTATGGCGGCGACTTCGGCGACGCGCCCAACCTGAAGGCGTTCTGCCTGAAGGGCATCGTGGACAGCGACCGGCTGCCGACACCCAAATACGAGGAGGTGAAAATGGTCTACTCACCCATCCGTTTCCTGTTCGACCAGGGCAAGGTGACACCCGTGGTCAGAGATGCCCATACCAGTCTCGACGACTACGACATCAGGGTGACCTCTCAGCAGGGCCTCACCGATGCCTATGCGCTGCTGAAAAAGGGCACGCCATGGGCCGATGCCGGTCATGTGGTCTGCCACCAGCAGTTCATCACCGACAGCCTGTGGTTCACTCAAGTCACGCCGAAACAGAAAACCCGCCGCAGGAAAGCTCTCTCCGACGCAGAGCTCGCCACTGCGGCCGAAGAGTGGTTCGCCCGCACCAGTCCTCACCTCTTCCGTGCCCCCACCGACAACGACAAAGGCTTCGGCAACTGGATAGCCAAAGACTGGAAGAAGCAGGGACTGGACCAGTTGCGCGACTCTGTCGTCGCTCCGCTGCGCACCGTGACATCGGCAGAGGGGCTTCGCGCCACCGCCACCAACGCCTATCTCACCGCCGAAGGCAGTATCACCGCCCACTATGACTACACTTTCGCCCGCGACGGAGGCATCGACCTGCGGGTCACGCTCACGCCGCAAGGTGCACTGCCCCCGCTGCCATGCATGGGCATCACCCTCACCCTGCCCCGCTCCCTCCACTGCCTCACCTACTATGGCCGCGGTCCCTCCGACAACTACCCCGACCGCCATGAGGCAGCCACCATCGGCCTGTGGAAGAGCACTGCCGAGAAGGAATACTTCCACTACCCCCGTCCCCAGGACAGCGGCAACCATGACGACACGGCTTATCTCACGGTGACCGACGACCGTGGCAACGGGTGGCGCGTCGACTGCCGCGAGCAGCCGTTCTCCTTCTCACTCCTGCCCTATAGCGTGCAGCATCTCTACGACACACCGCACGACTGCGAGCTCGTCGCCGATGCCGACCACGTCTTCCTACATCTCGATGCCGCCGTTTTGGGACTGGGCAACAGTTCATGCGGACCGGGGGTGCTCACCAAGTATGCCATTCCCCAGAAACCTCACACCCTCCACCTCCATCTGCAACCTATCGGTAAATGACAAACGGACAGTCGACAACAGCTACAGACAAGAAGAGACGCAGAAGGATATTCCGGCTGCTACTCCTCTTGTTCACACTGGTCATGCTCCTGCCCGACAGCTATATCTTCGCGCGCCATCACCAGCAGTGGCCGCTATGGGCGCAAATCGCATGGTGGCTGCCCACCGCCATCACCGTGGCCATCCTCTACAACGGCCAGCATTGGAAACGGACATGGCGCTTCACCACCGTCATGGTGACTACCATGTGCTGCACACTGCCCAAAATCGTCTATACTCTGTGCGCACTGGCAGGACAGGGCATTGCCTGCTGGTGGCCACCAGCCAATGACATCGGTCACCTCACAGGACTGGCAGCGGCGGCCGCCACACTCATCACGATGGCCTACGGATTCATCTTCGGATGGAAACGCATCGCAGTGAGGCACGTCGACATCTTTTTCCCGCATCTCCCTGAGGATTTCGACGGCTACCGACTCGTGCAACTCTCCGACCTGCACATCAGCACGATGGGAAAGGACAGGGCGCTCCTAAAGAAAATCATCGACCAGGTGAACACCCTCCATGCCGACGCCATCGCGTTCACCGGCGACCTGATCAATATGACGTATGAGGAAGTAACTCCCGTTCAAGACCAACTGTCTCGTCTGAGAGCCAGAGATGGTGTGTTCTCCGTCTTCGGCAATCACGACTACGCGCCCTTCGACCGTTTCCTGCGCCCCGGCCACCCTGCTGATACCCCACTGATAGAGAAAGAGCGGGCCATGGGATGGCACCTCCTGCTCAACGAGCACTGCCTCATCAGCCGCGGCGCTTCGAAGATAGCCTTCGTCGGAGTGGAGAACATCGGGCGCAGACCCTTCCCGAAGATGGGACGGCTCGACGATGCCCTCAAAGGATTGCCTCACGACGTGTTCGCCATCCTCCTCAGCCATGACCCTTCCCACTGGCGGATGGAGGTGCTGCCTTCCACCAATATCCCCCTGACACTCTCAGGCCACACGCACGCAGGACAAATGAAAATCGGCGGATGGTCGCCCGTGAAATGGATCTACCGCGAATGGAGCGGCCTCTATGAAGAGGGTGGCCAATATCTGTATGTGAGCGAGGGCACTGGGGCAAGAGTGCCCTTCCGTGTCGGCACAAAGGCGGAAATCACCCTTATCTGCCTTCACAGAAAGACATAGCGCATATCCACACCACTCTGAATAGCATTTTTCTCTGGAGAAGCAGAGCATCCCGCTATCGATGTGAAGTGGTCTGCCATTCTGACAACCCTACTGCTGATGTGATGCAGAAAACGGTTCTTCAAACATTTGGAAGATTCACTTTTTTTGCCTATCTTAGCGGCCGAAACAAACGATGAAGCCATGTACCCGCAGAGAAAATACCCCGTAGGCATACAGAGTTTTGAGAACATCCGCACAGACGGATACATCTATGTGGACAAGACTCCGCTCATCTATAAGATGATTACCGGAGGAAAACCTTATTTCCTGAGCCGCCCCCGAAGGTTCGGCAAGTCGCTGCTCTGCTCCACCCTCGAGGCAGTCTTCTCTGGGCGGCGCGAACTCTTCGAGGCTTTCACCACGGAAGATGGCATCGAGCAGCCGCAGCTTTTCATCGCCACCACAAACTGGAAGTGGCAGCCCCACCCCGTCATCCACTTCGATTTCAGCAAGGGGCACCAATACACCTTGCCTGCCCTCGACGAGATGATTGAAAGCACTCTTTTATACTATGAGGGGAAATGGGGCATCACGACACAGTTCAAAGGACACAACGTGAGATTCATCCATCTCATCGAGGAGGCTCACCGCCAGACGGGTCAGCGCGCCGTGGTCATCGTCGACGAGTACGACACATTTATGCTCCACTGTATCGGCGACGAGGCATTGGAAGAGGGGGTGCGCGAACGATTCTCCAACCTTTTCGGCACACTCAAGTCGCTCGACGACCACCTGCAGTTCGTATTCATCACCGGCATCTCCAAGTTCTCGCAGATGGGCATTTTCAGCACGCTCAACAATCTGAAGAACATCTCCATGCTCACCGACTATGAAACCCTATGCGGCATCACCGAGGAGGAACTCACCACCCAACTCAAGCCTGACATTGAACTGTTGGCGCAAAGACGTGGGGAGACATACGAGGAGACCTTCGGCGAACTGAAGCGCATGTATGACGGCTACCACTTCAGCCGCCAGATGACTGACATCTACAACCCTTTCAGCCTCTTTAACGCCCTTGACTCTGGTGAAATTGGCGACTATTGGTTCGACAGCGCGACGCCAAGTGCCGTCATCGGCATGCTGGCCAAGATGCCGCCCATCTCACTCACCGACATCGACGGCGTCTCCTGTGCCGACACCGCTTTCGACGTGCCCTTCAACAGCTACGACGACCCGCTGCCAGTGCTCTACCAGAGCGGCTACCTCACCATCAAGGACTACCGCCCGAGCCGCCACAGCTACGTCTTGGGACTGCCCAATGCCGAGGTGCGCAAGGGACTCGCCAATAGTCTCTATCAGTATGTGACTGCCATCAAGGGCATCGACCGCGGGCGGGCTGTCTTCCAGGATGCCTATTACGACTTCCTCGACTACGATGACCTGCCGGCCTTCATCGAGGCTGTCAAGACGTTCTTCGCCGGTATTCCCTATCATCTGTCTGAGAAGGTTGAGCACTACTATCACACCGTCCTCTACACCCTGCTCACCGCCTTCGGTGCCGACATCAGTGCAGAGGAGCCCACTGCCAAGGGACGTGCCGACATTGTGCTTAAGATGCCCCGCGGCATCTATGTCATCGAACTGAAATATGACGACACAGCCGAGAATGCCCTCGCGCAGATCGACAGCCGCGGCTATGCCGAAAAATACCGCCTCGACGGGAGGCCCGTCACCAAGGTGGGCATCGCATTCTAATCGGCAGAGCGCAACATCACCGGGTGGGACAGTCGCCCCGCCTTCGGGGAATAAGATTTCCGCATGGAGGCATCACCAAAGATTTGATGCCAAAGGAGATGATAAAAAAGACAGGCCGCAGGCTCGTGCGTGCCTATGCCAGTCGGAAGTGGCGCAAGGCGTTCAAGACGCCATTGTCGTCTACCGAGGTGGTCGTATAGTCAGCCTCTTGCTTCAATGAATCAAGGGCGTTGCCCATCGCCACACCGATGCCTGCTGCTTTGATCATGGCGGTGTCGTTGCCGCCATCGCCGAAGGCCATCGTATATTGCGGGTCGAGTCCAAGGTGTGCCGCCATCGCAAGGATTCCCTTACCTTTGTCAGCATCCTGCGCGGTGATGTCGGTGAATGCCGGATGCCAGCGCCCTGAGATGCACCCGGGAATGCGTGGCATCAGTACTTTTTCATAATCCTCGGTGAAGAATGCGGTGAGCTGAAGGATACGTTGCCTGAGGACACCGTCCAAGGGCTTTGCCTGATGGAGGTTGTCCACCGCCAGCTCCTGCCGGAATATCCGGTCCACGTCGCCATGCGGGTCGAGCACCGCCACATCCTTCTCTCCGATGACGATGAGCCCGTAGTCCTTGTCACGGGCGTCGTCCACCACCAGCCGTGCGTATTCTGGAGCTATCTCCCGGCACCTGACGGTCTCTTCACCGATAAAGCACAATGCCCCGTTGATGGTCACATAACCGTCGATGAGGTGCTCGATGGCTCCAAGGTTGGTGATAATCAGCGGCGGCCGGCCCGTGGCAATAAACACCTTGTGACCGTTGGCCTTGGCCTGAGTCAGTGCAAGAATCGCAGAAGGAGGTATCTGGTGAGTCTTGAAACTCACCAGTGTACCGTCGATATCAAAAAACAGGGCATGCCTGTGGATTCTTTCCATGTCTTCAATAGCGCAGAAAGATACGGTCGACTCTCACCATAAAGGCTCAGAGGCCTGCCACCACCTCGATTTCCACCAAGGCCCCTTTCGGCAAGGTCTTGACGGCAACGGCAGACCTGGCAGGAAACGGCTCCGAGAAGAATTCCGCATAGACGGCATTCATGTCGGCAAAGTCGTTCATGTCGGCCATGAACACCGTTGTCTTCACCACATCAGCCATCGTCAGGCCGCTCTCCTCAAGGATGGCTTTCACATTCAATAGCGACTGGCGGGTTTGTTCCTTGATGCCACCCTCCACAAAGACACCTGTCGCGGGGTCGATGGGTATCTGTCCGGAGGTATAGACGAGATTTCCCACTTGAATGGCTTGGCTGTAAGGCCCAATGGCTGAAGGAGCCTTTGCCGTACTGATTACTTTTTTCATATCGTTGCTGTTTAGTGTGTATCCTATGGATTCTGTTTTTATGAAGATAGATTGCGGTCTGTCGCCTATGGTGAAAGTCCCGGTGGCGTGTCTTTTGCTCCATCTCACATATTTGTTGACATCCGCAAAATTACTGATATTTTTACGTTTGTCCAAATTTTCAAACCTAAATCGGCCACACCCTGTCTCACGACAAGATGTGGCCTGCCTATATATAGGTTTTTGTATGATAAAATTAACCTTTATGAATAATTACAATTTACAATATAAGCCTTCTCACACGTCTAAAGAAGTGTAGGAGTTTAGGAGTTTGGGAGTTTAGACATTACTATTGTGAATCACGATTATTGTGAATCACGACTATTGTGAATCACTGAGTGGCCGTCGTTACGCTGTGGCTGCCGCAACTACCTCACACTTGTCTTGGTGGTGGCGAGCATCCGCCGGATATGTGAAGGCATTGGGATACGGCTCAGGCGGGTGGTATACCCCCCATCGTCTATTTGCATGACAGCGTGGTCATTTCCTTTCATGACGATGGTGGCTTTCATCATTTTTGAGTTTATCGTATCGTTGTTCACCGTTATTTCCGTGCTTATTCCGCCACCGGAATATCTGTAGATGGTCGAGTCAGGGTCGGGGACATACTCTATGGCCATCATCAGATTGCCATTGATCAATAGGAAAGTGTCGGCATTGCCGCCTTTGTCGGAAGGGGCCGCTTGCCAGACGCCATCGAATGGCTGCTGCCGTTGCCGGCCGGCATCACAAGCCAGCCCGAATGCCCTCACGACCTCTGCCGGCGGTGTTGCTCTCGACCACTGGTCTGTGATGACGTTACCCTGTGCCAGTGAGTTGTCGGTGGACGACTTTTTCCAGTCGCACTGGAACGTGTTGTCAGAGACAAAACGGTAGACCAGCGCTTCACCGTGGGCATTCACCAGCGAATCGCCTCTCATCACCACCTCCTCGCCCGAAAAACCGAAATAGAAGTTGATGCCGTCACGTTTTGAGAAATGGGGTGTGAAGAAGGTGTCGTGGTTGTAGAATGCGTATTGCTTGAACGGTGGATAGTTCTCCTCGCTGGTGTCGGCAGGGCGGGTGAAATCCATCATCCAGCATCCCTCAAGCGGATGGTGGGTCATAGTGAATGAGACTTGTGCCCTCACCGCCATGACTGTGGCCATAGAAACGACCAGTCCCAACATGCATGCCGCCCACCTGGCATAACTGGGAATTCTCTTGATGCTCTTGTTCATGAATAAAATCCTTTGTTTCAACGACTTGGCTCCGAATGCCGACTGCACCATCAGCCACCGGCTGTTTTGCACGCAGACTTGCAGCAGACTCATTTGGTATTTGCGCCGGTCGATTCCCTCTGCCAGCACATCCGTGTCGACTTCCAGTTCCTGCTGCATTTTCATCTCATTGAAAAACATCCACACGAAAGGATTGAACCAATGAAGGGCAACCAGCAACAGCATCAAGCACAATTTGAAAAAGTGATGATGGCGGATGTGGCATTTCTCATGAATCAGGGCATACCGCCTGACATCGCCGTCGAGGCCTACAGGCAAGAACACACTGCGGAAAAACGAGAAGGGTGTGCCGCAAGAAGCGGTGAACACTTCCACGCCCTCGTCCTTCGTCTCAAGCGTGCTCTTCTTGCGCATGCGCCAATACCATGACATCTGCACGACAAAGGCTGCCATCACTGCCACGACACCGGCAGCATACAACCACAACAAGAGGTCGGGGCGCTGCAACAAAGTGTCGCTTTTCCGCGAGACAGCAGGCGACGGCGACACATCCTGTCTCACAGGGGTGTCTGCAGCAGCGTCCACGGCTGGCAGATACGGCTGCTCGGCTTGTGCGTTGGTATGGTTGGCGTAAGTCGGGGAGTCGGTCTCAACCATCACCGACAGGTTGGTGTAGGTGCAAAGAGTCACTGCCAATACGGCCACAAAAATGAATGCCTGCGCCATACGGGCACGACACCGCAGGCGTATGACCCAGTAATAGAGGGCAAACATGACACCCGCCAGTATGATTCCCTCCAATGGGTGGAGGCCCCATTCTATGTTCACCATCCGACTAAGAGTTTTGGTGGTTGATGATGTCGATGATATCGCTGATCTCCTTGTCACTCAAATTCTCCTCCTTTGCAAAGAAAGAAACGAGTGATGCCAGGGAACCGCTGAAAAACGTGTTTTTCACATCC
>CADBLU010000157.1 GCA_902795605.1 uncultured Prevotellaceae bacterium
CGTTTTTATTTTGCTTTTCACTCGCCTTTCACAAGTTTTGCGATAACATCGCGAAAATAGGATGCGGCTCGGAAAAGAAAATAAAAACTTTCGTTTTTATTTTGCTTTTCACTCGCCTTTCACTATTTTTGCAGAAAACAAACCAAGAAAGAAAATGAAAGCAAGACATCTATTGACCGTCATCCTCGTGATGGCCGTGGCCGCCACGCATGCACAGACCCAACTCTACCCCCGCCACTTCGCACTCGAAGAGGTGACACTGCTCGACTCTCCCATGAAGACCGCCATGGACCTCAACTGCCAGACCCTGCTGAAATATGATGTTGACAGACTGCTCACGCCCTACGTGAGACAGTCGGGCCTCGCCGCCACCAAAGACAGCGGCAGCAGATACTACCAGTGGGAAAAGCAGCACCCGTCGTTCCCCAACTGGGGCGACTCCAGTTTCAACCTCGACGGGCATGTGGGCGGCCACTATCTCTCCGCACTCGCACTGGCCTATGCCGCATGCCACGACACCGACATGAGGACACGCCTCAAGGAGCGCATGGATTATATGCTCCAAATCATGAAAGACTGCCAAGACCAATACGACGCCGACACCCAAGGACTCTACGGCTTCATTGGCGGGCAACCTGTCAACAACGAATGGAAGACCCTCTTCAAAGGCGACATCTCTGGCATCCGCAACCGGGGCGGATGGGTGCCCTTCTACTGCCAGCACAAGATTCTCGCCGGTCTGCGCGACGCCTATCTCTACGGCGGCAGCACACTCGCCAAAGATATGTTCCTCAAACTCGCCGACTGGAGCGTCAACGTGGTGAGTAAGGTGAGCAGCACCGATATGGAGTCGATGCTCAACATCGAGCACGGTGGAATGAACGAGTCGATGCTCGACGCCTACCAACTCTCAGGCGATGCCAAATACCTCACCGCAGCCAAGAAATACACCCACAAGACCATGCTCAACGGCATGCAGACTCTCAACACCACGTTCCTCGACGGTAAGCACGCCAACACACAGGTGCCCAAGTATATCGGCATGGAGCGTATCTGCGAGCAGGACGAGGCTGCCACCGGATATAAGAACGCCGCGGAGAACTTCTGGACCGACGTGGCCGACAACCGCACCGTATGCATCGGAGGCAACAGCGTGGGCGAGCATTTCCTCGCCAAAGCCAACTCCAACCGCTATATCGACCATCTCGACGGACCCGAGTCGTGCAACTCCAACAACATGCTCAAACTCTCTGAGATGATGAGCGACCGCACGGCCGACGCACGCTATGCCGACTTCTACGAGGCCACCATGTGGAACCATATCCTTTCCACACAAGACCCACAGACAGGAGGCTACGTCTATTTCACCACCCTTCGCCCCCAGGGCTACCGCATCTACTCACAGGTCAACCAGGGCATGTGGTGCTGCGTGGGCACAGGCATGGAGAACCACTCCAAATACGGACACTTCATCTATACTCACGACGGCGACAAGACGCTCTATGTCAACCTCTTCACACCCAGCGTGCTCGACAACGCCACCTTCGGCATCCGGCAGGAGACCCTCTTCCCCTGCATCGACCCTGTCGCCTCCAACATCCCCACCTCCAACACTGCCACCACTACCCTCACCATCACCAAGGCCGGCACCTATGCCATCGCCGTCCGCCATCCGGCATGGGTTGGCAAAGAATACCAAGTGATGGTCAACGGAAAGGCGGTCAATGCCGCCGTGACTCAAGGCAAAGCCAGCTATGTGACCATCGACCGGACATGGGCCGTGGGCGACCGCATCGTCGTCTGGCTGCCTATGGAACTGAGCTATGAGCCATGTCCCAACTATACCGACTACATCGCCTTCAAGTTCGGCCCCATCCTCCTCGGCGCATCCACCACCGCCGCCACCGCGGCTGAAGCCGAAGCCACAGGACTGCCCCTGGAGAAACTGCAGAACGAATATGCCGGAGCAGGACGCATGGACCATGCGCCCGGAAGCAGGGCCTCATCGAAGAGCCTCGTCTCGGCACCCATGCTCATCGGCCCGCGCAGCGAGGTGCTCAGCCGCATCGAGCGACTGCCTGTCAGCGACCTGCGCTTCGTCATCGACGCCAGCCGCGACAACGTGGAAACCTATCAGTGGAACAAACTCGAGCTGCGCCCCTTCTACCAGATACACCACACACGCTACATGTGCTATTGGTATCAGCAGACAGCCGAGAATTACGAGAAGAGCGACATGGCACAGACAGAGGCTGCCAACGAGGCCCTCAACGACCGCACGCTCGACTTTGTGGCTCCCGGAGAACAGCAGAGCGAGGCCGGCCACGAATACAACTATTCGAGCGACTCCAGCACCGGCAACTACAACACCGAGCACTACCGCGACGCAAGAGCCAACGGACACATCCAATACACCTTATTTAATAATGAGCGCGTGGCCGACCACCTGAGCATCATGCTACGCTTCAACCTGGCAGACAAGGGACGCAAGGCCATCCTCACCATCGACGGCACACAGGTGGCCGACATCACTATCCCCTCCTCGGCCAAAGGAAGTGACGTCAACGGTTTCTACAACGTGGAATATGCCATCCCCGACCACCTCATCACCGACGCCCAAGGACAAGTGAAGAGCAAATTTGTGATGCGGCTCACCGCATCGCCCACCACCCTCTGCCCCGGCATCTACTACGTCAGACTGATGAAAGACTACAACCCCAATGCCAACGCCTACAGATTCGTGGCTGGCGACTGGACCACCGGCGACGCCGCACGCGTGGCCGCCTCCAACATCACCTACGACACCAACAACAATATCATCCACGTGAAAGCCTCAGGCACCAACAACGTGGCGCTCATGCTCAAATACCAGGACCACGACTATACCATCGACAAAAGCCAGACCTTCCTCGTGGTGAGAGGCACACACCTGAGCACCGCACCGGGAGCCGCATACCTCTGGTGGCTCAACGGCTCCAACCACGGCACGCAAGTGGCGCCCGACAAGACCAGCACCGTCACCATCGGCGACTCCGAGCATACCATCTTCGTCTGGGACATGACAAAGAGCGGCATCTATGAGAACTTCACGGGCGACCGCCCCAGCGTCTGCGAGGGAATGACCATTTTCGGCCTCACCTCCACCACCGGACAGAGCGACATCCACGACATCAACTTCGTGGCCGACCCCGACGAATATGCCAACCAGACAGTGAACATCAGGCCGACAAGAAATACCCCGCAGGCACCTGCCGGCATCTATCAGCTCAACGGCATGCGCTCCTCCAGCCCCAAAGGCATCGTTGTGACCAAGGGAAGAAAATTCATCAAGAAGAAGATATGACGCGATACCACATGCCCGCAGAGTGGGAACATCAGCGCATGATACAACTCACCTGGCCACACAGCGACACCGACTGGGCTTATTGCCTCGACGATATCACCGACACCTTCCTCACCCTGGCTCAGACCATCGCCAGATATGAGAAGCTTCTCGTGGTGACTCCCCACCCCCACGACACCCGGAAGGCACTCGCCGGCCGGATGACCGACGAGGAACTCCAGAACGTTATCGTCTGCCAATGCCCCACCAACGACACATGGGCACGCGACCACGGCGCACTCACACTACTCGGCACCGAGCCTGACGACATGCGGCTCCTCGACTTCCAGTTCAATGGCTGGGGAAAGAAATTCGAGGCCACCCTCGACAACGCCATCAACCGGCACCTCGCCGAGGCAGGCATCTTCGACGCTCCGCTCATCGACCACAACGATTTCGTGCTCGAAGGAGGGTCGGTGGAAAGCGACGGCAAAGGCAACATCTTCACCACCAGCCAATGTCTGCTCGCGCCCAACCGCAATCAGCCGCTCACCGCGGAAGGTATCGAGGAGCAACTCCTTCGAAGGCTTCACGCAAACCGCATCGTGTGGCTCCATCACGGCACGCTCACCGGCGACGACACCGACGGACACATCGACACGATTGTGAGATGCGCGCCCCAAGACACCCTGCTCTATGTGACGTGCCACGACACCGACGACGAGCAATACGACGACTTCCATGCGCTCGAGAACGAACTGCAAGCGCTACGGACCGACGAGGGGAAACCATTCTCTCTGCTGCCACTGCCCATGCCAGCAGCCATCTTCGAGGACGGTCAGCGACTGCCCGCCACCTATGCCAACTTCGTGGTCATCAACGGTGCCGTCATCGTTCCTACCTACGGACAGCCAGACACCGACGAAGAAGCCCTGGCCATCATCGGCCGAGCCTTCCCCGGACGTGACATCATCGGCATCGATGCCCGTCAGGTCATCCGGCAGCACGGTTCGCTCCACTGCCTCACCATGCAATATTATTGACAACAACACAATCCCGATACCCACATGAAAAACCTGAAAATAGGACTGCTGCAACAGCACAACACTGCCGAAAGAGAAGACAACATCAGACGACTCTGCGAAGGAATAGAAAATCTGGCACAGAGAGGCGCACAACTCATCGTTTTGCAGGAACTGCACAACTCGCTCTATTTCTGCCAGACGGAGAACGTCGACCTCTTCGACCTCGCCGAGCCCATCCCCGGGCCATCGACAGAACGCTTCGGACAACTCGCCCGACAATTGGGTGTGGTCATCGTCACATCACTCTTTGAGAGACGCGCACCCGGCCTCTACCACAACACTGCCGTGGTGATAGAGCGCGACGGCACCATCGCCGGACGCTACCGCAAGATGCATATCCCCGACGACCCTGCCTATTATGAGAAGTTCTATTTCACTCCAGGTGATATCGGATTCCGACCCATCGACACCAGCGTGGGCCGGTTAGGAGTGCTCGTCTGCTGGGATCAATGGTATCCCGAGGCAGCAAGGCTCATGGCCCTCGCCGGAGCACAACTGCTCATCTACCCCACCGCCATCGGCTATGAGAGCAGCGACACTGCCGAAGAGCAAGAGCGACAGAGAGAGGCATGGACCACCGTGCAGCGCGGGCATGCCGTTGCCAATGGGCTGCCTGTGGTCACCGTCAACCGCGTGGGGCATGAGCCCGACCCCTCGGGACAGACCCGTGGCATACAATTCTGGGGCAGCAGTTTCGTGGCCGGTCCGCAAGGGGAGCTGCTCTTCCGTGCAGGCACCGACAAAGAAGAGTCGGCCATCATCGACCTCGACCTCGACCACAGCGAGCATGTCAGGCGCTGGTGGCCGTTCCTGCGCGACCGCCGCATCGATGCCTACAACGACCTGCGCCTCCGCTTCAGAGATGCCATGGAATAAAAAGACGTGATCACGAAATCACGGCATGACGTGATTTCGTGATCACGTGATAACGAAATCACGTGATAACGAAATGACGTGATAACGAAATCACGTGATAACGTCATTACGAAATAACGTCATTACGAAAATCCCGAAAAAAAATCCCCTCAAAAGCCTTGCTTTCACCGGCCGGCCGCCCTGCGCAGAAAGGCCAGGGCCACGAGGGCAGTCAGAGCTGTGGCCACGACTATCAGGAAAAAGCCACGATAGCCGAAATAATCCTGGAGCACTCCTGTCATGCCGCCGGCCAACATAGCCGACACCGACAGCAGCGTCACACAGGCGTCATCATGCACCTGCATCCCGCGGCCACGGCCATAGTAGAGGATATAAAGCAGGGCACCCACCAGACCGAAACCGCAAAAGAAATCTTCCGCTATAAGAGCACCGCTCACCACCCACAGATGCGACGGCATGACATAGGCCAACAGGAGCAGCACCGCATCGGGCAGCGTCATCAGCAATGCCATAGGCCATAGACAGCGGCGCAGACCATAACGGCTCACCACACCAATGCCTATCAGACATCCGGCAAAAATGGCCAAGGTGCCCATCGTGCCCTGGGCAAACCCCACTTCCTGAGGTCCCAGCGACAGTCCGCCGATGCTCCCAGGGTCGCCGAGGAAAAGGAGCACCCCGTTCCATACCATCCACTCATGCCATGAGAAGACAATCACGAACATGGCAAACGCCCACTGACCGGGACGTGACCACCACTGTGCCACGGCAGCACCGTTGGAGGCACATGCCTCGCGCAAAGGCAGCCGACGGCCGCCGACATTGCGCATAGTGATGCCACACGCCAAGGCAATCAGCACCTGCAGCGCTGCCAGCATCTTGAAAGCCTCGCTCCACGACTCGTTGAGGTGGCGGGAAAAGACTTCCAAGTCGCCAGCCAGAATCAGCGAACCGCCAAGTCCAAGCATGACGGCCAACACAGCGAAAAACAGGCACACCAACAGATGTTGACGGCTCCTTCCCACCAGCCACTCAGCACACAAGTCGGCAGCCACGATGTCGTGGATACCGGCACAGAGCGAGGCAAAGGCAAGCCACACCCACATCACCGTCATGCCACCTCTGACAGTGAGATGATGAGCCACACCCAACATCAGCAGCGCGAAAACCACCTGCAACCCTAAGATCAGCCAGCGGCGGGCGCCCACCGCCATCACCAACGGGCGCAGCAGATGACGAAAGACGAAAGGCAGGAGCAAGAGCGAACTACCCACGGAAGCCCATGTGTTGCTCAGTCCGTTGCGCTTCAGCATCACCATCACCACGAGCATCAGTGTCACCACCATCAGTGCCCGGGCCATGCAGAGCATGGGGGCCCAGAGCCACATCAGGGGGCGGGGATCGCTGTCGATGATACGTTGGCGCGACATATCTTATTTCTCCTTTCCGAATTCAGGGTCGATTTTGATGAATGCGGCGACGGCAAAGGTGATGATGCAGAAGAACATGACCATGATAAAGAAGGTCTGGTAGCCCACAGCATCCTTGATCCATCCCGACACCATGCCCGGGAGCATCAGTCCGAGATAGGACAAGCCGGTGCAGATGGCATAATGAGAGGTCTTGAACTCACCCTGGCTGTAGTAGAGCATATAGAGCGTGAGTGCGGTGAATCCCAACCCATAGCCGAACTGCTCGATGAAAAGACAAGTGCTGACGAGCCACAGGCTGCCAGGCTGAGCGATACTGAGATACACATACACGATATCAGGAAGGGTGATGGCACAGACAAACGGCCACAGCCAGCGCTTCAGTCCGTCGCGACTGGCCAACATGCCACCGACGATGCCACCCAAGAGCAGACCGATGAGGCCCACTGTGCCATACGCCAGGCCAAACGCCTCTTTCGTCAGGCCCAGTCCCCCCTCCTCCATCGGACGGAGCAGGAAAGTGCTGGCCATCTTGGTGAGCATGGCTTCGGGGAAGCGGTAGAGCAACAAGAAGAGCAGTACGAAAATGACTTGTTTGACTGGCACTTTGGTGAAGAACGAAGACAGCATCTGCCACAATCCCCATGCCACGTCGCGAGCCGTCTGCCCTTCATTATTCCGGTCGGCAGGCCTCGGCATGGCAAAACGGTGATAGAGCCAGATAGCGATGAAAATGGCTGAGAGGCCGAAGAAGATGAGACTCCAGGTAAACGCCTTGCTGTCGGGGTATATTTTCTGCAATTCGCCAGCCATCCACACAAGCACACCTTGGCCGAAGATGACGGCGATGCGATAGAACGTGTTGCGGATGCCGACAAACCACGACTGGTCGTGGCTGTCGAGGTCGAGCATATAGAAACCGTCGGCCGCGATGTCGTGCGTGGCACTCGAGAAAGCCATGAGGAAGAAGAAGAACATCGTGCCCTGGAACCAGAATGCCGTATTTACCGTAAAGGCCACACCGGCAAACGCGGCTCCCAGAAGCAGTTGCATCGCGAGCACCCACCAGCGTTTGGTCTTAAACAAGTCGACAAACGGGCTCCACAACGGTTTGATGACCCAGGGCAACCCCAGCCAACTCGTATAAAGGGCTATCTCGGTGTCGGTCATGCCCATTTCCATATACATCAC
>CADBLU010000158.1 GCA_902795605.1 uncultured Prevotellaceae bacterium
AATGCAATGAAGCTTGCTTCAATTGCTGAGGTGCAGCCGACATTCAAGCGAAGCTCAAATGTCGTGCAAACCGAATGCAATGAAGCGCGCTTCAATTGCTGAGGTGCAGCCGACATTCAAGCGAAGCTTAATCTTCAATCAGCCGAAGGCTGCAATAAGTACCCGTTTCGTGGATGAATCGAGGCGGTAACGGTTGTCTGCACGCCTTCCTACGACCCAGAGGATGCTGTCGTCGGCATCTGTCAAGACCAGTTGACTACGCTTGTCGAAGAGGTTAACCTTTTGATCTGTCAGAAAGTCACTGACGAGTTTTCTCCCTTTCATCCCAAAGGGGACGAAAGAGTCGCCCTGCCCCGTTCTGCGCAGGAAAAGCGGGAGTTGCACCTTGTCGGCATCCATATAAGCGCGCATGGGCGATTTCTCCATGCAGAACGTCTCGTCCATAGGCCGGACAGCGATATGCAGCCACCGATTCTCTGTCACCATATATTTTCCTTCCACGGGCAACCGCATCGGCTTGAAGCCGTCATCTTTCGGTTGAACGAGCAACAGACCGCGGTCGGTCAGTGCCTCATGAGTGGAAGAAGTGAAGAGCGCACCCGTGCGAGGTGTTTGCAGACAAGCATAGATGCTCTCTGCCGCCGCCGGTGTGAAACCATAACGGCTGAGGATATAAAACAAGGTGTACTCGTCGGCAATCTTGTCCAACTGATAGGCGGCCCTGCCTTCGATGCCAGTCTCCACGCCAGCCTCCTCCACGCGGCGGTCCATGGCCTCGTCGAACACGTCTGCCACTTGCCGCAGACGCGACGCCGTGACATCGAGCGACTCTGCCACCGAAGGATTGATCTCTCTCATGAGAGGGAGCAGACGAAGTCTGATTTTGTTTCTCACCACATCATCGACCCCATTCGAGCTGTCGGTGACAAAAGGCTCGCCCCATTCATGGAGCACCGCCTCTATCTCCGACCTGCTCACACAGAGCAGGGGGCGCACCACTTTTCCCTGGCGCGGAGAGATGCCCGTCAGGCCATGCAGTCCCGTCCCGCGGATGAGGTTGAGCAGCATCGTCTCTACAGAGTCGTCGCGATGATGGGCCACAGCGATGGCCGCAGCCCCCAAGTCTTCACGCAACCGCTCAAAGTAGTCATACCGCAGGGCCCTGGCCGCCATCTCAATACTCACATGGTGAGCCTGGGCATAGTCGCGGGTGGCAAAATGAGCCACACTCAGCGGAATGCTCATCCGCTGGCAGAGGAGACGGCAGAACTGCTCATCGCGGTCGGACTCCTCGCCCCTGAGATGAAAATTGCAATGGGCAGCATGCAGGCGGAAGCCCAGACGCTGTAGCGTGAGCAGCAGGGCCACGCTGTCGGCTCCTCCCGACAGGGCCACAAGGCACAGTTCTCCGTCCGTCAACAACTTATGCCGGCGGATGAAACTGTCTGCTTTCCGCAAGAAGGGGTGTCCTGGGTCCTCTTTCATCCCACTTCGTAGGTGCTTACTCTACATACAAGACAAGTCCCTTCAGATATTCGCCTTCGGGATGGTAGATATTGACAGGATGGTCGGCAGGCTGATGCAGCTGATGGAGGATGCGCACCTGACGGTGCGCCTGCGCTGCCGCGGTGAACACGGCACTGCGGAACTGGTCTTTCGTGACCACCTGACTGCAACTGAAGGTAAACAGGATGCCTCCGCTCTCTATCTTCTCAAGGGCCTTCCCGTTGAGACGGATATAGCCTTTGAGCGCATTGCGGATGGCTCCTCTGTGCTTGGCGAATGCCGGCGGGTCGAGGATGATGAGGTCATACTTTCCGCCCGACTTCTCCAGATATTTGAAAGCATCATCGCAAAAAGCCTCGTGGCGTGTGTCCTCAGGAAAATTGAGGGCCACATTGCGGTTGGTCAGTTCGATGGCCTTGGCACTGCTGTCCACGGAATGCACCAGCCGGGCCCCGCCCCGCATGGCATAGAAAGAGAAACCGCCCGTATAGCAGCACATATTCAGCACACGGCGGCCCGACGCATATTTCTCCAACAGGCTGCGGTTCTCGCGCTGATCGATGAAAAAGCCGGTCTTCTGGCCGCGCTGCCAGTCGACATGAAACTGCAGGCCGTTCTCTATGGCGATGTCTCCCCCGTTTTTCCCGTACAGGAAGCCGTTCTCGTGGTCGGCGCCGTCCAAGAAGGGCAAGGTGGTCTCACTTTTGTAAAACACCGAACTCACACGCTCTCCCATCACATCCACCAGGGCACGGGCAATGTCATGGCGCGCCAGGTGCATGCCCACACTGTGGGCCTGCATCACGGCCATCGTGCCGTAGCAGTCGACGACGAGGCCGGGCAGATTGTCGCCTTCACCATGCACCAGCCTGAACGTGTTGTTGTCGGGATGGTCGACGAGCCCCAGCGCCTCACGCACTTGAAGGGCCGACGACAGTTTCCGCCTCCAGAAGTCAGTGTCTATCGTCTCTTGCGCGAATGAGAGAACCCTCACAGCGATGGTGCCCAACTGGAAATGGCCGACGGCAAGGAAATGGCCGTCAGCAGCATAGACTTCGGCCAACTCGCCGTCTGTCAGCTCCTCGCTGGTGTGGCTGATGGCACCTGAGAAAATCCAGGGGTGGAATCTCAGCAGACTCTCTTCCTTCCCCTTACGGAGATATATTTTCTTATACATAGAAACAGCTTTTGTAAATGAATCGGACAAATGCCGGCAGCGACATCATTTCTCAGGCTCCTCAGCGCCCTCTTTAGCTGCGCCGGGCTCCTCGACGTAAGTCAAATGATAGTCGCCGGTCGTCTTGAGGCGCACATACTCATTATAGAGCATGATGCATGCCCATGCGTCGGTGGCGGCATACACCTTCTGGCGCTCTGAGAGCACGTCCGCCTCCCAGTTGGACAACTGCTGCGACTTGCTGATTTTCTGCCCGAAGACATTGGCATACAATTTCTGAAGGCTCATGTCTTCGATACCGATATCCTTCACCAACTCCTGCAAGTCGACAAAATTGCCGGGAGTGAAGCCTGCCCGCTTGCTGAGCGACAGCACGTCATCGTGCAGCGAAAGTCCCACCTTCATCACATCGGTGTCTTCCAGCAGACGGATGATAGAGGGCGTCATGCCCGTGAGATGGAGCCTGAAAAGGAAACAGATATCCAACGTTGACACTTGCAGCAGGGAAACCGTGTTCTGGCGGCCGCGCTTGAAAGAGGGTCGTGTCTCGGTGTCGATGCCTAAGATAGGATGCTGAAGCAGGTATTCCACGGCACGGTCAGCCTCGCCGGGTGTCATCACCACAAAAATCTTCCCCTCAAAGGCAACTGTCGGCAACTTGGCTATCAGTTTCTTATCCAGCCTATTGTATAAATTTTTCGTCATTGTCATTTGTTACAATATGCAAAAATAGAAAAAAGTTGGGAAAAAATAATTATTTCTTGAAAATTTCCTTTACTTTTGCAGTAAGAAATGCAGTGATGCAATTTTTTTTGATGCTTTTTGAGAGATTAGCGTAAAAGTAACATCTCTATCAATAAAGACAAAAACTGATTGGAAATGTCAAAGAAGAAAACAAATAAGAAAATCAACACCTCCCTGCTTGAGTCGTTGGGCGTGAGACTGCATATAAGCGAGAAACTGATATTTATTTTTGGTTTCATCTTCTTCGTGCTCGGAGTCTACCTCCTCATCGCTTTCTCCTCCTATTTCTCGACCGGAGAGGCCGACCAGAGCCTTGTCGTCTCATTGCAAGAGGGAGAAGTGGAGAACAGCAAGCATAGCTTCCAGAATTTCGGAGGCTCCATCGGAGCCATCATCTCCCATTTCCTCATCGCCAGATGCTTCGGCATCGCGGCGTTCATCATCCCTGTGTTCGTCATCTTGGTGAGCCTTAAGCTGATGAGGGCTTATAAGAACATCAACCTGACCAAATGGTTCTTCTCGCTCGCGCTCATCATCATCTGGTGCTCGGTGACTTTTGCCAAGTTCCTCTCACCTTTCTTTAAAGGATGTGTCTTCAATCCAGGTGGTGACCACGGACTCTACACCGCACAATACATCGAGAACATGGTGGGCACACCCGGACTGGTGGCCATCCTGGCCATCGTGGCCCTCGCCTATCTCACCTACCTGAGCGCAGAGACCATCTACACCGTGCAGCATATCCTCAATCCCGCGAAATTCCTCAAGCAGGTGCCACTCATCATCACCAACACCCAGCCGGCATCTGCCGAACCTGAGACAAAGGGTCACTCGCTGCGCTCGGCCCTCTCCGGCTCCGACGACGACGATGATGATGATGACGATGACAGCGGCGAAAGCGGCGAAAGCCAGCCCAACACCGTCGTCTTCGGCGAGGAGGAGGAGACTGCCGCGCCCAAAGAGAAAGAGAAGGCCTTCGGTGTGATACGTCCCTACAGGCCCAGCGGCAAGAAAGAAGCGGGGCTGACGGTAGAGGTAGGAGACGGTGTGGAGAGCGCCGACAGCAACACCGTCACCGGCGACCCGCTGAGCACGCCCATCGACCCCCGGGAGCCGTTCACACGCTACAAATTCCCCACCCTCGACCTGCTTAACAAGAACGAGAACGACGACCGGCCCAACATCGACATGGACGAGTTGAGCGACAACAAGAAGCAGATAGAGAAGGTGCTCAACAGCTTTGGTGTGCAGATCAGAGACGTGAAGGCCACCGTGGGCCCCACCATCACCCTCTATGAGATTACCCCGGCAGAGGGTGTGAGAATCTCCAAGATCCGCAACCTGCAAGACGATATCGCCCTCAGCCTCGCCGCACTGGGCATCCGCATCATCGCCCCCATCCCCGGCAAGGGAACCATCGGCATCGAGGTGCCCAACGCCAAACCTATGCTGGTGTCGATGAGGAGCATCCTCGACTCGAAGAAATTCAAGGAGACGAAGATGGAACTGCCTATCGTCCTGGGCAAGACCATCACCAATGATGTGTTCATGGTCGACCTGGCCAAGATTCCTCACCTGCTCGTGGCCGGTGCCACCGGACAGGGTAAGTCGGTGGGTCTGAATGCCATCATCACCTCGCTCCTCTACAAGAAGCATCCCAACGAGATGAAACTCGTGCTGATAGACCCCAAGAAAGTGGAATTCAGCGTCTACGCTCCCATCGCCAACCATTTCATGGCTTCCGTCGACGACGACGAGGAGCCTATCATCACCGATGTCACCAAGGTGGTGCGCACCCTCAAGAGCCTCTGCGCGTTGATGGACCACCGCTACGACATGCTGAAGATGGTGAAGGCGCGCAACATCAAGGAGTACAACCAGAAATACGTCAAGCATGAACTCAACCCCAACGAGGGCCATGAGTATATGCCCTATATCGTCGTGGTCATCGATGAGTTCGGCGACCTCATCCTCACTGCCGGCAAGGAGATAGAGCTCCCCATCGCACGTATCGCACAGCTCGCGCGTGCCGTAGGCATCCACATGGTCATCGCCACTCAGCGCCCCACGACCACCATCATCACCGGCAACATCAAGGCCAACTTCCCCGGCCGTATGGCCTTCAAGGTCAGCGCGATGATCGACTCACGCACCATCCTCGACCGTCCGGGAGCCAACCAGCTCGTGGGCAAGGGAGATATGCTCTTCCACAACGGTGGTGAGCCTGTGCGTGTGCAATGTGCGTTCATCGATACTCCCGAGGTGGAGCGCATCAACAACTACATCAGCGAGCAGATAGGACCGGGGCAGCCGATGGAACTCCCCGAGCCTGTGACCGACGAGGGAGGCTCGTCGGACGGCGGAGGAATGTCGATGGACTCATCGTCGAAGCTCGACCCGCTCTTCCAAGAGGCCGCACGCTCCATCGTCCTCACGCAGCAGGGATCGACCAGTATGATACAGAGACGGTTCTCCATAGGATACAACCGCGCCGGACGACTGATGGACCAGTTGGAGAAAGCCGGCGTGGTGGGCCAGGCGCAGGGCAGCCGTCCTCGCGATGTGCTCATCACCGACGAGAACAGTCTCAACACTTTGCTCAACGACCTCAGGTCGAACGGCATCTCATAAAATATTTAGTGTTTTTCAAAAAACCATCACCCTTTTATCCCCTACAATCATGACACGCATCATTCTATCACTCATAATGGCAGCGGCGTTCACACTCAACGCTGGTGCCCAGAATGCCGAAAAGGCAAGAAAAGTGCTCGACAAGACGGCTTCCATCATCAGCCATAAAGGCGGTGCGAGCGCCGACTTCAAGATGAGCGGCGCCAAGACCGGCACCGTCGCAGGCAAAATCTCCATCAAAGGCAACCAGTTTCATGCCACCACCCCCGACGCGTCCGTATGGTACAACGGCAAGACGCAATGGGCCTATATGGAGAGCACCGAGGAGGTGAACGTGAGCAATCCCACCGAGGCACAGCAAGCGCAGATGAACCCTTATAAGTTTATCACACTCTACAAGAGCGGCTATGCCCTCTCCATGAAAACGCTGGCAGGTGCCTATGAGGTGCATCTCAAAGCCACCAGCGCCAAGCGGTCGATCAAGGAGATGTATATCACCATCAACAGCAAGAGCTATTTGCCCACCACTGTGAAAATGATGCAGAACGGCAAGTGGACCACCATCCAGATCAGCAATTTCAAGGCGGCCAATCTCAGCGACGCCACATTCACTTTCAACCCGAAAAACTATCCCGACGCCGAGATCATCGACTTGAGATAGGCAGACGCGCCTTCAAGCATGATGTCTTCACCGAAAACCCAACCTCAACGAACAAGGAAAAATGGAAAAGAGACTGAGCAGATGGCAGATTCTGAAAATCATACGCCAGCACGGTAAACTGTCGGAAGAGCGCCATCCTCTGCTGACGCAGAACAAAGTGGCCAAAATCTTTGGCTATGTGATGATAGCCTTCACCGTGTTCTATCTCATGTTCTTTGCCTTCATTCTCGCAATGATTGCCAACGAGAGCAGGAAATACACCGCCGCCGAGGTGATGTTTGGCATCATCCCCTTTGTCATCCTCATCGACTTCTTTTCCAGGTTTGCCTTGCAGCAGACACCAGCCCAACTCATCAAACCTTATGTCCTGCTGCCCATCGACAGGTATGTGTGCATCGACTGCTTCCTGTTCAATTCCGTCACAAGCCTCGGCAACCTGGTGTGGATGGCCATGTTCGTTCCCTTTGCCATCATGTCCATCGTCTTCGTAGAGGGCTTCTGGGCCGCCATCGCGTTCCTGCTTGCCGCCTATCTGGTGATACTCATCAACAGCCAGTGGTATTTGCTCTCGCGGACGCTCATCAACAGGAGTTTCTATTGGTGGGGACTGCCCTTAGCCGTCTTTGCACTCATGGCGATACCGTTGTTCATCAGCGGAAAATGCAGCTTCAAGACTTTTTTCGAGACCTACGCCACCATCGGTGAGGGGGCGGCCCACTGGTCGCCGCTCGTCTTTGGCGGACTGCTCGCCCTGCTGGCTCTGCTCCTTTTCATCAACCGCCGCGTACAGTCGATATGTGTCTACGACGAACTCTCGAAAAATGAGGTGACGAAAATCAAGCATGTGTCGCAACTGCAGCAGTTCGACAGGTTCGGCGAAGTGGGCGAATATCTGAAAATAGAGGTGAAAAGCATCATGCGCAACAAGAACATCCGCAAAGGCTTCATCTCTGCCACCATTCTCATCGTGGTCTTCAGTCTGCTTATTGCCTTCACCGATGTCTATGGCAAGGGGATGTCGCTCTTCCTCGTGGTGTACAACTTTGCTATCTTCGGTGCCATCATCCTCAACAGGGTCATGTGCTATGAAGGCAACTATATCGACTGTCTGATGGTGAGGAAAGAGAATATCATCAGCCTGCTCAAAGCCAAATACTTCATCTATTCCTCCCTGCTCGTCCTGCCGCTGCTGTTGATGCTCCCCATCGTGTTCACCGGCAAGTTCTCACTCCTGGCGCTGTTGGCAGTCATGGCGCTCACCGCCGGACCTGTGCATGCCGCCTTTCTTTATATGGCCATTTTCAATAAGCAGACCATGCCGCTCAACACCAAGTTCATCGGCAAAGGATCGATGGAGAACAACTTCTTGCAAATAGGCATCCAAATGGCGGCTTTCACCCTCCCGCTCCTGCTCATGTGGACGCTGCCGCTCCTTCTGGGTGAGACCCTTGGCTATCTCATCGTTATGGCCATAGGTATCGCTGTCATAGCCCTTCACCGCTACTGGATCAGAGACATCTACCGCCGGTTGATGAACAGGCGCTACGAAAACCTGGAGAGCCTCAGGGCGTCACGATAAAGCTCATCCGGACAGACGCCTATCCTCTACGACCTTCAGGGCCACCGTGTCTCCGGCACGCCTCAGCACGGCATCTACATCCGCGACGGGGGCATAGCGCAAAGCGTGACCGCGGTCGCGGATTTATTCGCTATGCCATAGAGCTATTTCAGATGTTTTTTCCCGCCCTGAATGTATATACCTTTGGAGGGCCTGTTATGCAGTTGTCGGCCCTGGATATCGTAGATGACGGAACTTTCATTAGCCTCTATAGTTTTGTTGCTGGTGTCATTTGTCTCATTGCCATTATAAAAGTCTTCTTCGGTTGATATGTAGGTTTTGCCAATTAAACACCGTTTGAAGAAAAATATCCTGTCACGTGGTAGGAGTGGCATCCAGGGTAAGAAGGGACTATTACATGAGCCGACTCCTTCCACCCAGACGACATTGTCTACTATCTGTTCTTTGTAAGGACTCAACAGGGAGAGAGTGAAGCGACGTAGCCGCAGTCCGTTTGTCTCAATAGTGTCAATGCGCACCAACCTAAGAGAAGACTCAAATTTAAATCCAAATAAAGTATCGGGTTGCTCTCCTTTTTCAAGCAGGCAACAGAAATCATTACCCTCAACACCACATCTCACAATATCGCCCACTTTCATGCCAAAATCGTACAACAAGCGGGGTCTGTTGCTGCCCTTGGCAATGGCATAAACCTTCTTCCCCACGTCACGTACCGCCGCATAGTATGAATAATTGAGTTGTCGAAATCCATAATAGTTATAAACTTTCTTCCATGTCTCACCACCAATCAGCGTGTCTCCATCAATACAATTCACATAGAGATTTTCCCTGAGAACACCTATTTGTATTTCCCACGTTTTACTTTCTTGAGTAAATGGGAAATAGTCTTCATCGGAAGTCTGTGCCTGTGATGGCAGGCAACACACAGCCAACAACCATATAAATACAAGTTTCGTCTTCATCGTTTCGTTATTTAGGAAAAATATGTTTGCAAATATATGAAAAAATCAATGAAACACATAACTACCCACCGCTTTGGGCGGAATAAATTTGCATTTTGCTCGCTTAATCGGAATTTTGCAACATTTATGTGCAGTCAGAACACAACGGCAACAGAAAGATGGACAACCTCAGGCTTACCTACGACGCCTTGGGGTAGTCTCTGGCGGACATTATTTGCTGAATGATTACTGTTTTATTTGCAAGAGAAATGCCTCACCGTAAGCGAGCTCTATCAAGGGAATATTTTCATTTGCAATTTTCAAATAACTAAGAATCAATGAAATAGCAAAACAATTGTGAACTTTTGTAAACTCTGGCAAAATATTTTAACACATAAAGTTTCGAAGTTTGCACAAAAACGTTTAACTTTGCTTAGAGCTTGACGAAAAAAACTTTGCCGCCGTCACATAACACCTCCAACCCATGGTGTCCACATCCGCGACGGGAGGAAATATGCGGTGAAATAGCAACTGAATCATGACGGATATGCGAAAACACCCCATGCTGCTGACCTTGCTGTTGATGACCCTGCTGCTCCTTGGCGCCTGTGTGGGCCAAGGGCGCTACCGGCCTGTGCTCGACGATGCCGCACAGTTGGTGAACGACCGGCCTGAC
>CADBLU010000159.1 GCA_902795605.1 uncultured Prevotellaceae bacterium
GCAAAAAGCACAGGAGCATAGCTCAGTTGGTTTAGAGCGCTTCAGTCACATTGAAGAGGTCATCGGTTCGAGTCCGATTGTTCCTACCTGGCAGGCGAGACAATGAATGTCTCGCCTGCTTGCTTTTAAATCTCCTTTATATCACCTTTTTGCCGCTTTTTCGGGATAAAGCCATCCATAATTGGAAACTATTGATTATCTTTGCATTCAGCGAAGACAATCCGACCGTTTTGTCCTTCACCGATAACAAACTCCATCACCAACCCCCTACTCCATCACCCTCACACGAAATGGTTTATATCGACGACGACTTAGAACAGTTCGACCTGGAAGAGGCACTCACGCTGCTGCCCCTGCAGCGCTACGAACAGGCGATGCGGTTTCGCTCGGAGCACGACCGCAGACTGTCGGTGGCGGTCTACCGCCTGCTCTGCCGCGGACTGCGCGAGGAATACGGCATCGAGGAGCCACCCACGTTTGAGTATGGTGCTCACGGTAAACCCTCGCTGGCAGGGCATCCCGACATCCATTTCAACATGAGCCACTGCCGCCAAGCCGCCATCTGCGTGCTCTCGTCCCACCCTGTGGGTGTCGACGTGGAGCGTTTCCGCCCCTACGACGAGCGGCTGGTGTCGTTTACGATGAATGAGGAGGAATGTGTGAAAATCAGGCAGTCGGAGCGCCCCGATGTGGAGTTCATCAAGTGGTGGACCCGCAAGGAGGCGCTGCTGAAATGCCGCGGCACCGGCATCAGCCATGAGATGCGCGACGTGCTCACCGACGTCCGTGGCGTGCAGTTCACCACGGTGGTGGTCGACCGCCGCCAGTATGTCTACACTATTTGCCGTCAGGATACTGGCAGATGAGGTGCCCGCCCTTGTCCACCTCCATCACCGCCACTTTCTTGCCTTTGAAAATAAGTCTGGCGACGACTTTTCTCAACTTGCTCATATCTTTCCTCAGCGCCACAGCCTTGTATTTATCCGCCTCTTTCGTGCCGGCGGTCAGGTAGTCGTTGTGGAACATCACATACACGGTGTCGCCGCGCTTCACGATGCCCACGTCGCGGGGCGTCTGCGCAAAGATGATTGAGAAATAGTCGCCCAGGGCCAGCAACTCGCGCTCGGTGATGTTGCCGGGTGTGAAAAACAGCCGTGCCTCCCTCTTCGGCTGGTCGATGTTGAAGGCGAGATACGACATCTTGTCCTTGGTGTACCAACGGTAGGGATGCTGGTTGCGGAAGCGCCTGTCGACGAGACACAGCCCGTAGTCGCTGCGGCGCGCGATGTCCACGTCCACATAACTGTAGCCCATGCTCTGCAGCATCGACTGCACCATCTGCCGTCCCAATTGCTCAGCACGGGCATAGCAACTGTCGTACTCGCAGTTGCGCACCATCAGCGCCTCTGCCCGCTGCCTCAAGTCGGTCATCTCCTGTGCCGACCACTGCCCCGACTCTATGGCGGTGCGCTTGCTGGCCTCGTCCACGGCGTGTCCGTCGCGGTTGAGGATGCTCACGGGTGGCAGTTTCACGGTCACGGAGTCGCCGCTGACGGCCACATTGGTGCTGTCGCACTTCGACAGGTCGAAGCCGAACTGCAGCGTGGCCGGATAGATGACGTAGATTTTGTCTTCGCTGTCCATGATGAGTCCGCTGTTGATGCGGTGCTGGCTCACCAGCACCTCCTTGCGCGCCGTGAACACCTTGAGCTGCTCTGTATTTGAGATATCTCTCAGGGTGAGCGGCCCCACGGTGTAGTCGAGCGGTTCGGCGGGTGCCAATGCCCTGTAGAGCACGATGCCCAACAGGATGAGCACCACGATGGTGACGACGGTGAGCAGAAATTTCAACTTCATGGCCAAGCAGAAAATTTATTTGACAAACTGGAGAAGCTCGCGCTCCGTATAGACAGGTCTTTTCCTGAAGACGGGCTTATAGCCGAAACTGTTGAGCAGATGGGTGATGAGCTGCTCAGCATGCTCCTGCGCGGGCACCACGAGGTCGAGCGACGAGAGGTCGCTCACAATCTTCATCCTGCCCTTGCGAGTGAGGAATTCCTTCTCACGGTTGGAGAACTCATCGCGCATGCCCGTGACATTGCTCACCACCTCGTGCCAGGGAATCTCGGTGCTCTCAATCTCTATCACCGGATCGGGCAGGGTGAGCCACACCTTGTCGCCCTCCACTTTCATGTCGTCGATGGCCGAGAGGTCGATGCCGGCCTTGACGTTGGCCCGCACCGGCACGATGATTTCCCGTTTTCCGAAAATCGACTTCCATTCGGCCGTGCCGTCCTTGCCCTGCCCCTCAACGAGCACCTCTACCTGGGCCTCCACGGTATAGAGCATGGGCACCCGGCTGAACTCCGCGGCCAACTGCTCCTCGTCGGGGAGCAGCGGCCCCTTGTTGTCGGCGCATCCGGCCACGGCCATCACCATGGGCAGCAGCATAAGACATATTCTATACGACAGTCGTTCACGCATAAGCCTTGTCTTCCGTTGTGTTCATTGTCCCGGCGGCAACCGCAGGTTCAGTTGCGCCATCATCACGGCGGCGAGTGCTGCCGTCTCGGTGCGCAGCCGGCACTCTCCCAGCGACACCGGTTCGTATCCGTTGCTCACGGCCAGCCTCACCTCGTCGATGGAGAAGTCGCCCTCAGGCCCCACGAGCACGGTCACCTCCTCGCCGTCGGCGTTGCCGGCCATGCGCTGGCAGAGCGCCTCGAAGAAGTCGCGCCGCGGCACCTCGTCATAGCAGTGAGCGATATATCTTGCCCCGCCTCTCGGCATGCCGACGAAGGTCTCGAAGTCGGTCATCCCGTTGACCACCGGCATCCATGCCTTGCGGCTCTGCTTCACGGCGGCAGCCACCACTTTCTCCACCCTGGCGGTCTTCACCACGCGGCGCTCTGAGAAGCGGCAGTCGAGGAAGGTGACTTCGTCGAAGCCTATCTCCGTGGCCTTCTCCACCAGCCATTCCATGCGCTCCATCATCTTGGTGGGCGCCACGGCCAGATGGATGCGCCCGCGCCACACGGGCTTCTGCGGCAGATGCTCCACCACCTCGTAGCCGCAGTGCTTCGCCGAGGTGACGGTCACCAGGGCGCGGTAGAACGTGCCCTTGCCGTCGATGAGGAAAATCTCGTCGCCGGCCTTCAGCCGCAGCACGCGAAGGGCATGGGTGGCCTCATCGTCGGGCAGCCGCCCGGCCGTGGCCGCCTCGGGCACATAGAAATAGCGCGCTTCTTTCATGTCGAAGGTCCTTTCTTCTTCCTGCGGAGGAGCTCGTCGCGTATCTGCGAGGCTTTCTCATAGTCTTCTTTCTCCACCGCCCGGTCGAGGGCTTTTTGCAGCATCTCGGTGGTGAGCACGTTCACGGGCACAGAGACCGACACCTGGTCGTCCTTGTGTGGCATCCCCTGCCGGCGGAGCAGCCGCTCCTCGATATAGATGGGCAGTCCCGCTATCTCCGCGATGAGCACTCCGTCGCTTGCCCTCACAGGGATGGCCTGCAGGATGTCGGGCATATAGAGGAGCGTCTTGTACTCGCCGTCCACAAGGTCGTTGATAACCACCTGGAAGCGCAAGTCCACATTCCGTGCGATCACTTGCCACAGCACCTCGGGTGCGAGTCGCGGCACCACCTCGGCCTTGCCTGTGCGCAGGCCGAACTGGTAGACGGTGGCTGAGTCGCAGATGACAGAGAGCTGCCTCTCCCGCTTCTCGTCTACCAGTGTGAGCAGTCCTACGTTTTCGGTGGAGGCGAGCTCAGAGACCCCTTTGAAATAGAGTCTGACAAGCCCCATCAGCGCTCCTGCTTCTTGGGATCAAACACCAGGGCGAAGGCTACACCCACCACGAGGGCAAAGGCTGCGAAGATGAACCAGCAGGTCTGCCAGTTGCCTAAGAGGAAACTCTGGCTCACTCCGTTCACCTCCACGTCCTGCCACGAGCAGTAGGAGTTGATGATGGCTCCTGCGGCCAGCGTGCCGATGGTGGCTCCCACGCCGTTGGTCATCATCATGAAGAGTCCCTGCGCAGATGCCTTGATGCTCGATTCGCACTCCTGGTCGACGAAGATGCCGCCCGACACGTTGAAGAAGTCGAAAGCGACGCCATAGACGATGCACGAGAGGATGAAGAGCAGCACACCGGGCATGGCGGGATTGCCCACTCCGAAGAAGCCGAAGCGGAACACCCATGCGAACATCGACATGAGCATCACCACCTTGATGCCGTAGCGCTTGAGGAAGAAAGGAATCATCAGAATGCACAGAGCCTCACTGATCTGCGAGATGGAGGTGAGCAAGGTGGCGTTGTTGGCGGCGAAGGAATTGGCCACGGCGGCATCGACACTTCCCTTGAAACTGGTGATAAACGGGCCGGCATAGCCGTTGGTCACCTGCAGACACATTCCAAGCAGTGCAGAGAAGACGAAGAACAGGGCCATCCTCTTTGTCTTGAACAGCTTGAAGGCGTTGAGTCCGAAAGTCTCTGCCAGCGACGTCTTGCCCTCTTTCTTGACCAACGGGCAGGAAGGCAGGCTGAAGCAGTAGGCAAAGAGCACGAAACTGAGCAGTCCGCTGACGAAGAACTGCATGTAGGTGTACTGGAACTTGTGGGCGTTCTCACCCAGGGTGAACGACAGCGAGCCTCCGTCCCACACAGCGCAGTTGACGAACCACATGGTGGCAATGAAGCCGACGGTTCCCAACACGCGGATGGGCGGAAAGTCCTTGACGGTGTCCATCCCATTGCGGCTCAGGATGGAGAAGGCCGTCGTGTTAGCCAGCGCGATGGTGGGCATGTAGAACGCGACGCTCAGCGTATAGAGGGTGATGAACGCTGTTTTGTCGGGGGTGGGATTGTTCATTCCCATCCACCAGCAGGCAAGCATAAACGCGCCCGCCAAGAGATGGCAGAGGCCCAGGAGGCGCTGCGGCTGGATATACTTGTCAGCCACGATGCCCATGAGGGTCGGCATAAAGATAGACACGATACCTTGAATGGCATAAAACCAGGAAATCTGCTCACCCATTCCTGCCTTTCCAAGATAATTACCCATACATGTGAGGTAGGCACCCCAAACGGCGAACTCAAGGAAGTTCATGATCGCCAAACGTACTTTCAGATTCATATAGCTATAGATTTAGATTTGATGGTCAGTGTAAAAAACGGCGGGTGCTCTCCCGTGTGGCCGTCCTCCCGGCCCCGCTTATCTTTTGCAAAGATAAAACAAAAATTTGAGCGAGGTGCAAAGTGCGGGCATTTTTTTACATTTTCATGCGGACCAAAGACAAAATAATGCCCACACCGTTGGACGGACGGGAAAAAATGTATAACTTCGCAACAGATATGAAAACCACAGTCAGACATTTGTTGGTGATGCTCATGCTCACCGCGGCATTCTGCCCCACAGCCCGAGGGCAGGGCGACATCATGGCGCAGGCCGACGGATACGAATGGCCCGCCGAGAGCGACGTGCGGCAGAAACTCACCGGGTGGCAGGACCTGAAATTCGGCGTGCTTCTCCACTGGGGGCTTTATTCCGTAGCGGGCATCGTGGAATCGTGGAGCATCTGCGACGAGGATTGGATACGACGCGACACCACCATGACCTACCAGCAATACACCGACTGGTATTTCTCCCTGGCCGACCGCTTCTGCCCCACCGCTTTTGACCCCGTGCAATGGGCGACGGTCTGCCGCAAAGCGGGCATGAGATACATGCTTTTCACCACCAAGCACCACGACGGCTTCTGCCTGTGGGACAGCCGGCAGACCGACTTCACCATCGCGCGCCACGCCCTCAGCGGCGACAGCCGGCGCGATGTGCTGCGCCATGTCTTCGATGCCTTCAGGGGCGAGGGCTTCATGGTGGGTGCCTATTTCTCGAAGCCCGACTGGCACTCGCAGTACTATTGGTGGGATGTCTATGCCAAGAAAGGCCGCAACGTCAACTACCCCGTAGAGCAGTATCCCTGGCGGTGGCAGCAGTTCAAGGAGTTCACTCACCGCCAAGTGGCTGAGGTGCTCAGCCACTACGGACCGGTAGACATCCTGTGGCTCGACGGGGGATGGGTGTATCCCGAGAACCGCCACCAGGACATCGGCATGCCGGCGCTCGCCGCCATGGCCCGTGAGTTGCAGCCGGGCCTGCTCATCGTCGACCGCACCATCGGCGGACCCTACGAGAACTACCAGACGCCGGAGCAGACCATCCCCGACTGCCAACTGTCTCATCCCTGGGAGAGCTGCATCACGCTGAGCGACGATTGGGGATACGTGAAGAAGCCGCGGTGGAAGTCGGCAAGGCGTGTGGTCAACACGCTGGCCGAGGTGGTGGCCAAGGGGGGCAACATGGTGCTCGGCGTGGGTCCGACGCCCGAGGGGCTTATCCAGCAAGAGGCGGTGGAGCGGCTGCAAGACATCGGCCGGTGGCTCTCGCTCTACGGACGTGCCATCTATGCCACCGTCACCACACCGCATTATCACGACGGCCGCGTCTGGTTCACCCGCTCCAAGGACGGCCGTTCGCTCTTCGCCATCTATGCCCTCCCCGACGGAGAGCCTGTCCCCACCACCATCAGTTGGCAGGGCAACCTCCCGGGCAAAGGCCAGAAGGTGCGCCTGCTCTCCACGGGGAAGACGCTCCCCCACTCCATCAGCGACGGACAGGTGACGGTCACCATCCCCACCACTGTCGATGACTCCTTCGCCCTGGAAATCAGATAAGAGGCGGAACCGAATGCAATGAAGTCTGCTTCAATTGCTGAGGTGCAGCCGACATTCAAGCGAAGCTAAAATGTCGTGCAAACCGAATGCAATGAAGCTTGCTTCAATTGCTGAGGTGCAGCCGACATTCAAGCGAAGCTTAATTTTCAATTTTCAATTTTTAAACCTTATGAAAAAAGTTTATCTTCTCCTGCTGTTAACATTCGCCTGCCATGAGATGGCCAAGGCACAGATAGAGACCAACTCCGAATACCCCACGGGCTATCTCACAGGTTTTTACTCCTCCCGGTCGCCCTTCCAAGACATTGACGGCGTGCTCTACTCTGTCTACAAATACGGACCGAGCGACTACACCGTCAACGAAGGGTGGACTCTCATAAAATATCCGGCCAGCCGCACCGCCACCACCTTCACCGTCGACCCGAGATGCCAGCGCATCGCCAAGGGGGCCTTCGAAGGGGCGAGGTTCCTCAAGACCATCATCATCCCTGCCAGTGTGTCGTATATCGGCGACAACGCCTTCGATGGATGCACGTCGCTCGAAAACATCTTCTACGGCAACGCGCCCGACGCCATACCGCCCATAGAGGCCTCCGACGGCGACCACCACGACCGGAAGGAAATGGCCAGATACAACCTGCAAGGCATCCGGTGCACTCCCTCCGAAAAAGGCATCCAGATAGTGGTCTACGACGACTACACCACCCAAACCATCATCGTGGAATAGAGATTATTCATCGGCCTGACATCAAAAAACAGCTCGGCCACCGCCTTCATGTCTTCATTTGTGGTATAGTTCAGCGACAGTTCAGAACAACCACACTACTACACTCCTTTCAACGTAGAGAGACAGTTGAGTATTATAAATCAATGCGATATTTGACTTTTTACGGAAGAGAAGCAAATAACAGAAAAAACATTGTTAGAAAAGATAGATAAGAGAGTGAAAGCTGCTCTATAACATTGATACTGTTAACGAGTGACGAATTTAAGCCCAAACGACTATGCAAGATCCTTTCGAAATATGCAAGGAGTGGTTGACCAACGAGGGAATCAATTATGAAATCGATGGCGACGGCGATATCCTCCTCAGGTATATGATGGCCTACATATATATCATCAACCCGAAAAAAGACGCGATGTTCCTGCAGGTGATGCTTCCCAACTTCTGGTCCATCAAGAGCGAACAAGAGTACCTCAATGCCCTGAATGCATGCAACAATGTGAACATGCAGCAAAAATGGGTGAGGTGTTTCGCTACTAAAGAGAACGTCTGCCTTATAGCTGATTTGTTGATAGACGAAATATCCGACCTGGTTCTCTTCATGGGCCGTGTATTCAATAAACTCCTCCTTACCCGCCAATTATTCGCTGAAGAGATGAGAAAACTGCAGACGAACATTGTCTCATCCTAAATCAACTACAAACCAATGAAGACAGACAGACATTGCCCCAAATGCGGCACTTTATTGCAAGCTTGGAAAAGCGAGCCAGACATATTTGGTTTTACCATCGTCTACGAATGCCCTGGCTGCGGATGGACGGAAGATGCTAATGACGTCAGCAAAATCCTTGAACTTCTCAAGAATGCTTTAGCATTGCAAGAGGATATCCCTCAACAAAAGACGATTTACCTTTGCAGCCATATCGCCGACATGTATTACGACCATGGCGACTATGCGCACGCATTGGAATTTTATGACAAGGAGTTGGAGCTGCGTAAAATGGTGCTGGGGGAAACACATCCTCACGTAGCTGTGTCTTACAGCAACATAGGCAACGCGTATCTGATGTTAGAGGATTATGCCAAATCCAAGGAATACTACGAGATGGCCTTAAGCCTCCGGGAGGATGTGCTGGGACGCAGGCATCAAGCCACTGGGGAATCCCACAAAGACCTGGGGACTGCCCACGCCTGTCTGAAGAACTACCTTTATGCATTGACCTCCTTTAAGAAGGCACTGGAAATTTACGAAGAAAACATCGGCATGGAACATGAAGAGACTTGCGAATTATACTGGAAAATCGCCATGGTATATTCTGATATGGCAGACTATCGTTCAGCTTTGCCATACCTTGAAAAGACTGTGGAAGTGAGAGAGAAGTTGTCCGGTCTCAATCATCCGAAGACAGCATTCGCCATTTCCTATATAGGCTATACTTATTATAAGTTAAAGGAATACGCTCAGGCACAGGAATATTTCGGCAAAGCTCTCGCCATTCAAGACAGGACACTGCCGGAAGATGACAAAAAGGCCTTGAGCACGTGCTTTTTCTATGCAAAGATGCTTTGTATCAACGGAGAATACACAAAAACAATTCCTTACGCACAGAGATATATCACCGCATACCCCTATGACGCGGATGCCCGCACTATATTAGCGACTGCCTATGAGCATCTCGGCAAATACAAGGAGGCTTTGGCACAGCACAATCTCTGTCTGAAGCTGAAACGGGAACATGGAGCACCGGAGCAAAGTATCCGCGAAACCCAAACGGCCATACAAAGGCTTGCACCCTTGGCTGGATTGGGAGACGACACTTTTAAAGCTTAGTAACATAAAGTCAGAATCATGTAACAGTTCAGCGAATATTGTTTTTAACATAAATACCCACGAATTTGTCAAAAATTTCAACAATCTGGGGTGGTTCATATAATTCCTCCAAGTTTTGCATGCTTGTAAGTAAAGATTTTCGTATAATTATATGGCAATTATATGTTTTAGTGCTATTCGCTGAATTGTTACTTTTTGGCATGCTGATGAAAAAATAAAAAAATGTAAAAAAATGGGGGTAAAATGAGGGAAAAAGTGGGGACGATGAGAGAATTGCACTTTTTTCAGCTCTTCTTTATCAGAAGGACTATGTCTAAATGAGCATTGAAATCAAATTTTGGCCACATGCTGCGCCCAAGAGCGCTAAGCAACTACAAGAGACTGGCGAGCGCAACGGTTCCACACCGCCAGGAACTCATTACCGCAGGAACCCGCGAGACCATTTCCAACCATGGCGACGCACACTCCCGACTACCTCGGCCGAGGCACGACCTCGGCCCACGAGACGCAAGGAAAGTGAAACACCATGGACGACGGCCACTCTCCGGTTGCACGGATGGCAATGACGAGCGCCGCAAGGCCTCACCTCCTCCGGACGACACAACTACTTCACGAAATTAACCACTTTTCAGTAAAAACACTAAAAAATGAATCAAAAATCTATCAACAGAGACATCATGCGGCAGCTCATCAACCCCTCACTGGAAAAGAGCTTCTGCGAGAGCGTTATCCAGACTCTCAACGACAAGTCAGCCTCTGAGAAGGCACGGCTGCTGGAGACGCTCCAGGAAAGTATGGACATTTTCAAGCAGAAGGCCAAGAGTTTCAAGGCTCCGGAATTCTACCGCCAGATGTGCGACAAGATCAAGGACAAGATACACGAATGCGAGACGCTCTTCGATGTGACTCTGGGAGACATCCTCGCACTCGTCAACGGCACCGGCATCAGTATCACCGACGTGGCACCCGACTACCTCTCGCCACAGGACATCGCAGAGGTCATCGACGAGAAGGTCATCGGCCAGGAGGAATACACCCACGCTCTGGCATTGTGCGTTTATCTCCAGGTCGTAAGAGCCATGCACCAGGACACGGAACTGCCGAAAAGGAACCTGCTGGTCTACGGACCCACTGGTGTGGGAAAGACATACAGCATACAGGTGCTGGCCAAGATGATGAATGTGGAGTTCCAGACTGTCAACTGCAACACGCTGGTGCAGGAAGGCATCATTGGCCCGTCGATCTCAGACGCGCTGACGCACGCATACATCAGGAACAAGGATTTCACAGACATCTGCATTTTCTTCGATGAAGTCGACAAACTCTTCAAGGACGGATACTACAACGAGCGCATCCTCCAGGAGCTGTTAGCATATCTTGACGACGACGGAGAGGTCTCCTTCGCGACGAAATTCGGCAATACCAACGTCACCTACAAGAAATTCCCCACAAGAAACATCATGGTCGTCCTGGGAGGCGTCTTCGACATGCTCAAGGGCATCGTGGCCAAACGCGTGTTCCCCAACAAGGTGGGATTCACCAGCAAGCAGAAGCCCCAGGATGCCGACTTCTATGACTACGTCAAGAAGGAGGATTTCGCAGAGATCTTCAAAAACGACGAGCTCGTAGGACGAATCGGTCAGTTCGTGAGGGTAAGACCCATGACACGCGACATGATGCGCGACATCCTCAAGAGCGAGACGGCATCACCGATCATCCCGTACGTCAACTTCTTCGACAAGCACGGCATGACCGTCACGCTGACCGACGACGGCGCGGAGCGAATCCTGGACACCGTGCTGAAGGAGAAACTCGGTGTGCGCGGACTGAAGTCCATTCTCGGCACCATCCTCCAGGACGACATGGCTCGCGTGAAGCACAGCGCCTCTACATCCATCGTCATCGACGACGAATATGTCACCCGGCACCTGCCGGAAATCCAGGAAGAGGCTCACGCAGTGTGAGCCTCCTTCCGATTGAAAATTGGAAATTGAAGACTGATGATTGGACTTTGTCAAGAGATTATTACTTCGCAAGAAATCATGGCTCTACGCCAAAAAGAGACCAACAACACAAGTCATAACACCCAACCATACAACCATGCTTTACAATTTCGCACAACACATCAAAGAGTTGCATGACAACCCCGAGAAGAAAAAAGAGGTACTGGACAGGTACATCAAGTACATCGAGAGCCTGGACGGGAAAGACATCTTCGACACCATATTCTACAAGAGCTACCTCAGCAAATTCGAGATTCCCTTCCAGCTTGTTTGCCCGGAGGATCTGGAAGACGATTTCGACTGGGATCTGCTGGTCAAATTGACGGTAGGCTCCCTCTCCTCAGAATATACCCTCGTTCTTGACGAGGAATGGAAGAAGAATCCCACGGGAACGCCAAGGGTGAACATCTATATCACCGTGGAAAGTGGCGGGGAACAGTCCACCAAGAACATCGAGGAACTGTGGAGCTTTCAAATCATCCGTCTCTTCGAGATATACACAGAGGAGCAGATGAGACTATCCATTCTCGAGGCTGAGGATAAGAAAGAGGAGGAAGAGGAGGAAGGAAACGACTACCGCTCTTTCTCTGACTATGTGGAGAACGACGAGCTGTCCTCATCATTTATGGAAAAGATAAGGGACAAACAGAAAGAGTTCCACGATGCGGCGGAACTGGTGATGAGAGAAGCCCGCTCCGTCCAAAAGCTCAAGGAGTTTCTGTAAGCCCCGACAACAAGGCCTACAAGGAAGGAGAACGGCCTGCAAAGAATCAAGAATGGCCTGAAAGGAACAAGTACGGTCTGAAAGGCCAGCATCTGTTAGGAGGGTGTGTCAAATTCTACATTTTGACACACCCTCCTAGGTGCTTGTTGCCCCCCGTGAGTGCACCTTAGGGGGCGACGTCTCCGAACGTCGCACACACTAAAAATCATTGTCGCACACACCAAGAATCAACAAAACCCTCTTGCTCATCGACGATAGGAATCGTCGACCCCTATGTGCGCACAAAACCATTTGCTCATGATGTGAAGCCATGCGGACTTTTCGGTCATGCAGAAGGGACTTGCTTTATGCATGTCCGAAAACTCCCTACAGCGGGAACGGCCATTTTGGGCGGGAGCAATGGATTTATGATGATTATACCGCCGAAAGAGGTGCTTTTCTCAATAATTATGATTAACTTTGCCGTCGTCATCGACGATTTTGCCTGTCCTGGATAGCAGCACTAAGGGAAGAGGGGAAAATCCGACGCGGACAGCCTCAGACAACACCCTGTTGCTCAACGGCTTACGCAAGACACACATATAAATGGCTGCGGAATAAAGATATCAATGAGAATAAAGACAATCCTGATAGCATTGCTATCACTTTTAGTGGTATTTCCTTCAGTGGAGTGCCTTGCCAGCACCGTTAAGAAGCTCGACATCAATGCCGTTCTCCACAAGGACGGTACGGCATCCATCGAGGAGCGCTGGCTCATCAACCTTGACGACAGCGACGCGAAGACGGAGTGGTATGTGAGGCACAACAACACCGCCAGCATGCGCATAGAAAACCTGTCGGTGGAGGGCTATGTGCCAGGGCATTCCGGCCTTGTGCCGTTTGAGACTCTCGAAGAATGGGATATCGATGCCAGCCGTAAGGAGAAGACCGGCAAGTGTGGCCTTGCCAACAACGGCAAGGAGGTGTGCTGGGGCTTTGGCGACTGGGGCGAGCATGAGTACGTGGTGCGCTACCGGTTGACCAACCTTGTCAAGAGCTACGACACGAACGACGGCTTCAACCACTGCTTTATCGATATGGACTGCACCGTGAAGCAGGCCCAGATAGTCATCACCACCGCCGACAGCATACGGCTCTCCGAGGCCAACACGCGCCGCTGGGCATTCGGCTACGATGGCAGCATCGAGTTTGTGGGCGACAGCATCGTGGCTGCCCCTAACGGCTCTTTAGACAAGGACTCGCGGATGATTGTCATGCTGGAGTTCGACAAGGACGTGTTCACGCCTACGTTCACCGCCAGCGAGAGTTGGGATCACCGCAAGCAGAGGGCCTTCGAGGGCAGCGATTTCCAGAAAGGCGACGGCGAGGACGATGACATGGGCTTCTGGGACTGGGTGATACTTATCTTTGTGGTTTTGGTTGGCCTCTTAGGGTATTTCTTCCTCAACCTGGTGGTCACCCTGCTACTCGCCCTGCTTTGGCTGTTGCTGTGTGGGTTATGGTGGGTGGTGTCGCTCGCACCGCTGCGCAAATGGCTGAAGCGCAAGAAGCTCGGCATCGCGGAAGGCAATTACTTCCGCGACGTGGATAAAGAGTGGACATTTGTGAAGAACAAGAAGGTGATCGACGAACTGTCCTACTTCTACGGCATGAGCGACCAGAACATCATCGGCGCCCTGCTGCTGAAGCTCATGGCCAAGGGCGACGTGACCATTGTCCGCGAAGTATACAAGGAGAAGGAAAGGGAAATGCTGAAGATTGTCCATCCATGGAAAGAGACGGACAAGGATGCCCATGGCGACGACCGTCTGGCTCACTATGCGCTGAAATTGCTCACGCTGGCGTCGGGCGACGACCTGGTGCTGCAGCCCAACGAATTTGACGCATGGTGCAAGAAGAAGAGCAACAAGTCCGACATTCAAAATTTCATGAAGATGCTGGAGGGCAAGTCCGACGAGGAATACATGGCTCGGCACGCCGCCCACCTCTTCGGTCTGAAAGCATTCTTGGAGGACTTCACCTTGCTCAACGAGCGCAAGACCATGGAAGTGGCGCTTTGGGACAAGTATCTGGTCTACGCCGAGTTCTTCGGACTGGCCGAACAGGTGAGGAAGGACATGGAGAAGATCTGTCCGGAGTATCTGAAGCTTTCCAACATCACCAAGAGTCTTGAGGTGGCCAAAGATACCGACGTCATCTATATGTTCAGCGACTCCATCCACACAGCCACCACCAGCGCCATTGAGCGCTTTGCCGACCGATCCATCTCATCCTCCGGCTTCTCCAGCCATTCGTCTTTCGGCGGTGGCGGAGGCTTCTCCGGCGGTGGCGGAGGCGGAGGCAGATGATTTCGGCCGGAGTCTGAAGGCCTATGGCCGATTGTTCTCACGCTCGGCAGACTTCAAGCAAGCTTGGTCTGCTCTCGCTCAATCGAAATATTGGCTTCGCCGATTGTTCTCACGCTCGGCAGACTTCAAGCAAGCTTGGTCTGCTCTCGCTCAATCGAACTATTGTCCAAACTCCTAAACTCCTAAATCATGAGTGCAGAAAGCAAAAGCAAAATCAGCTGTGTGGCGCGTTCAGTGATGACGCTGCTGGCGTTTTTAATGATAACCGGGGCCACGCATGCCGAGCCCTATGCCGTGTACTCCAACGACAATCACACCCTCTATTTCACGCAAAGGAACGGGATGGGCACGTCTTTGTCAGCAGGAGGCCTCTTCACCCCTGAGGATGGCGCCAACGCACTGCGTCCCACCTGGTGGTATCAACTCGAGTCACTTGGCGGAGAGGAGCCGTATTGGGAAGGCAGGACAGACCTCGGAGAAGTGACGAGGGTGGTCTTTGAGCCTTCTTTTGCCGACGTGAAGCCCACCAAACTGAGGAGGTGGTTCAATGGGTTCAGCGGCATGACAAGTATCGAAGGACTCGAAAATCTCGACACCAGTGATGTGACAGATATGGCAATGCTGTTCTCGGGTTGCTCCAGTTTGAGCTCCATCAATCTCTTGTTTTTCAACACTTCCAAGGTGACGACCATGAATTCGATGTTTCAAGGGTGTTCCAGCCTGACCACCCTCGACATCAGCAGTTTCAACACGAAGGAGGTAAATGCCATGACGGGAATGTTCGCGAGTTGCGGCGAACTCGTCAGCATCTATATCAGCCAATTATGGAACATATCAAATGTGATAAGCTCAGGGGCAATGTTCGGCTGGTGCAGAAAGATTGTCGGTCAGGATGGCACCACCTACAGCGGCAGCATCACAGACAAGAGAAAGGCGCATGCCGGCGAGGGTGGATATATGCGAATGGTTGAGATGCATACCGCCGCCGTCTATTGTGCCAGTACCAGGACCTTGTATTTCACCAGCATTTACAGAGTTCCCTCCGACAATTATTACATCCCCGAGAACACCTCTACGCGTTTGCCAATCACTGCTTTCTGGAGCGACACCGACGTGACGGCAACCGGCACCTATCCCGCATGGTATGGCAACACCACGATGAAAGACAACGTCACCACCGTTGTGTTCGAACCGTCTTTCCGCTCCCAAAAGCCCACAAGCACATGCCGATGGTTTGCCGACTTCCGCCAACTTTCTTCCGTGCGGGGAATAGGCAACCTGGACACCAGCGAGGTGACCACCATGCTGGCCATGTTCTATGGATGCCCGATGCTCACCACGCTCGACCTGTCAGGCTTTGATGTCGGCAAAGTGGCGGATTTGTCCTCGTTGTTCTCTGGCTGCACAGGCCTCACGACCCTCGACCTGACTCATTTCAACACAGGCAGTCTCACCGAGACGACCTATATGTTCAAAGGCTGCTCCAACCTCGTGAGCGTCTTCATCGGCAACAAATGGAACCTCTCGAGAGTGAGCGTCCCTGCATCCACGCAGATGTTCTACGGCTGCACCTCCATTGTCGGTCAGGACGGCACCACTTACGACGACAACGCCATCAACAAGACCAAGGCCCATGCCGGCACGGGCGGCTATTTGCGCATCCACGTCCCCTCGCTCACTCTCCACGGCAATAGCGACAACACATCGATGATAGCGGAAGCGGCCGCTTCCGACAACTATTACGACGTCGCTTTCTCCGATTACTCGTTGCTCTTAGACGGCGCATGGAACACGCTGTGCCTGCCGTTCAGTCTCAACAGCCTTGCCGGCACGCCGCTCGAAGGGTTCACCGTCAAGGAGCTCGACACCTCGACCGCCTATGACGGTCACAAGACGGGCTACGACAATGGCACGCTGTATCTGAACTTCAAGGACGCCACCGGTATCAAGGCCGGAACGCCCTATCTCGTGAAGCGACTTGAGTTGACCGAAAACGGCGCTGTTCCCGCCAATACAGCGACAGACGGCTCTGCCGGATGGACCACCATGGTGAGTTGCGGCTATGCGAACCTGACCGACGGCAACAAGTCGAGTTACTGGTGGCCGAGTTTCTCTGGCGGTTCCGCATTTTGTGAGTTCCACACCGCGATTCCTGTCAATATAACACACTACCAACTGACCACAGGCAATCAAAAAGTCTCTCAAGACCCGAGGGTGTGGACACTGCAAGCCAGACAAAACGAGAGCGACCCATGGATCACCATCGACAGCCGCGACGCCGATGTGAATGTCGGCGATGCCCTTCCCAGCAAGCGTACAGAGCCGGTGCTCTACACTTTGCAGGAACCGGGCACTTACCAATACTTCCGCTTCGAGGTGACCCGGAATGGCGGTGCCGGCAATTTGTGTATCTCCGATTTGTCTTTGAAGAATCTCGTTGCCGCCACCGCCACCGACCCGACGTTCAAGTGTGTGGCCGTCACCAGCGCCGCGCCGGCAGCCGTCAGCAGCAGCGACGGGAAGGTGAGCTTCACCGGCACCTATCGTCCTGTAGGTCTTGACGCCAACGACCACGCCAATCTCTATATGGGCAACGGAGATGCACTTTGTTTTCCAACTGAGGGGAAAACCGTCAACGCGTTCCGGGCTTGGTTCCATCTCGACTCTCCCACTTCCCGTCTGGGCGACGTCAACGGCGACAGGTCCATCGACGTGACCGACGTGACACTGCTCGTCAGACTCATCCTCACCAGTGACGACGAGGGACTCGTCACCGCCAATGCCGATATCAACGGCGACGGAGCAGTCTCTGTGACCGACGTGACGGCATTGGTGAATCTCATCCTCAATGGCAGCACCTTCAATATGGTCGTCAGCGGTGTCGACGGCATCACCTTCAGCAACGGTGGCAGCGAACCGGCGAGGATGAGAAAACACTGACGGGAGTCAGTCTGCTTACGCGTCGGCAAACACCTTGCCGTCGTCGAGGGTAATCTGCAATTTGGCGTATTCGCAGTGGAAATCGTGTTCCAGACGGTCCAGATAGCGGGCGCTCTCCCATTTGCACATCGGCAGGTCGTGGAGCAAGTAGTTGCCGCAGGCCTCAGGGCGCGTGGCGGGCACTTCTGTCTGCGTGAGTATCCATTTCAGGCATCTGATGGTCAGTTGCCGCATATCCTCCACGGTGTATGTTCCCGTCATGATGATATACATGCCCGTGAGGCACCCCATAGGCCCTACATACACCACGTCGGCCTTCACCTCGGAGTTGCGAAACCAAGTGGCCATCAGATGCTCCATACTGTGCATGGCTGCCGGAGCCACGGCAGGCTCCTGGTTGGGCTCGGTGATACGCAGGTCGAAAGTGGTAAAGCCCTTGTCCTCACGTGAGACATAGATGCCCGGCTTCAGTCGGGTGTGGTCGATGGTGAAACTCTGTATAACTTCCATGATAATATTTTTATTGAATGGCTGTCTTCATGCTTTTATGCTGCAAAGATAGTGCAAGCCGAGTGCAAAGCCAAATATATTTGAGCTTTTCCGAGGCGCAGCC
>CADBLU010000160.1 GCA_902795605.1 uncultured Prevotellaceae bacterium
CGATGAGACTTGACGCTATGCGCCGAATAAAAACAAAAAGCGACCGAAATAGAATCTATCGAATACGACTTTATAAATAAACAGAATGAATAGAACATACCTAAAGTCTCTTCCCCTTATGGCGACACGATGTCCTGATAGCGCATGAGGTAGGTGTCGTATTGGGTGGCGAAGGGATGGAAAGGCGCAGGAATGTCGCCGGGACGGCCGAAGAGGCGGTGGAGCAGCGGTGGCATGGCGGCGGCATCGACGCGGTAGAGATAGAACTCACCTTCGACGGTGCCTGTCTGGCGTGCGATGACGGGGAAGGCCGTGCGTGCGAATTTGGGTCCTTGCCCCGAGACGGCGGCGTTGTAGGTGACGACGATGCCGCGGTCGGTCTGTTCGAAACTGACGTTGCCGTTGCGGCAGAAGAGGAGCAGTCCGTTGCCCTCGGCGTCGGTGAGCAGGGCGGCGTCCACACCCCTGCGGTTGCCCTCGAAATAGAGGTCGTCTTTCTGCAGACCCCAGAAGCCGTAGCGGCCGGCCCTGTAGCGGCCGGGGTAGGTGGCCACCGGTCCGTTGCCTATCCACTGCACGCGGTCGATGCTCTCGTCGAGGAGAAAGGCGATGCCGAGTTCGGAGAGGAAGGTGTCGGTGGTGTCGGGTGTCAGTTTGAATGTGTAGCGGGTGGCATTGCCTGCCGGTTCTTCGCTGATGTGGCAGGAGATGGTGCCGGCGCGACTGCCGTCGGCCGACCGTCGCAGCAGATAGCGCTCTATGCGTTTGTCGGCCACCTTCAGCGTCTCGGCCAGAGTGGCTTTGCGGCCAGCCCTGACGAGCGGCCCCTCCTGTATCCTTGTGGCCGGGACGGCCTTCGGCGGTGCCAGTGCCGCTAATAGGCGTGCCGTGAGGTCGTCGGCTGCGGCAGTCGTGTGCACAGGGATGGCTTGCCTGAGGAACAGGTGCCGCTGTGTGTCGCTGATTTCGAGGTGCAGCAGGCAGATACGGCCGGCAGAGGGTTTGCCGGGCAGCGTCAGCATATAGGTCGTGTCGTCTCGCGGCGGACAGTCGGGGCTGAACGCCCCTCTTGCCAGGGTGTCGCGGTCTTCGGTATAAGTCCACTGGAAGGTGACGTGGTCTTTCAGGTTGAGGAAGTCATAGCGGTTGACGATGTGCAGTCGCAGGCGTGCGTCGTCGGTGGTGAGGATGCTGTCGCCGGCGAATGCTCGGGCATAGTTGTGCTGCAGTTCGTAGTAGTTGGGCAATGGCGTGCGGTCGGCATAGAGCAGTCCGTCGGTGCCTTTGTTGCCATACATCTCAAATCCTCCCCCAGTGGAGGTAAAGACACGCTCTTCATAGCCATAGAGGCGACCGTCGGCGTCCGGTTGCCGTCTGTCGGCGAACGGCATGCCTTGGTCTACCCATTCCCACACCGAGCCTCCTGCAATGCCGGGTGTGCGCTCGATGATCTCCCACTGTCGGTCGTGGTCTTCGAGCGAGATGCCTAAGGTGTGGCAATATTCTGTGAAGATGACCGGGCGGTCGAGGTGCTGGTAGAATCCGGCTATCTGGCCGGTGGTGGGGTAGTGGGGGGTATAGACGGGTGCTTGGGAAGGGAATCCCTTTGCCTTCTCACCCTCGAAGAATCTGCGGAAGTAGCTGCCCACCTGTGGATAGCAATAGGGGCGGGTGGGGTCGAGTTCGTCTTTCACATAATTACCCAGTCTCACACAGATATCGGTGAGCGGATTCTCGTTGCCCAGACTCCATATCAGCACAGAGGGGTGGTTCTTGTCGCGGCGTATGGTGGCTTGGGCACGTTGCTGCAGCACGGGATAGTAGGTGGAGTCGGAGAGATGCTTGTCGCCAAATCCGAAGGGCACCTCGTCGATGATGTAGAAACCCAGCGAGTCGGCCAGTTCATAGAACCGGGGCTCGCGGGGGTAGTGCGAGGTGCGGATGTAGTTGACCGAGGCTTCTTTCATCAGTTTCATGTCACGGAGGATACTGGCCTCGTTGATCACCTTCACGGTATAGGGGTCGGTGGAGTGGCTGGTCACGCCGCGCAACTTGATGGGCTGTCCGTTGAGTTTCAAAATATTGCCGTCGACGGTCAGTTCCCGGAAACCGAAGCGGTGCTCAAAAGTCTGCAGTTTCTTTCCTTTTTGTGTCAGGGTGGTGCGGAGTGTATAGAGATAGGGCGTCTCTGCGGTCCACAGATGCGGATGGTCTATCTTGTCGGTGCCCACCAAGTGGCCTTGAGCGTCAAGGAGTTCGTGAGTCACCGACGTGTTTTTGGTGGCATGCGCTACTTCTGTGGTGACATTCACCTCGCCGTTGTTTTTTGTGGAGATGGTCAGGTCACTCAGATGGGTGTCGGGCACGGCCATGAGTGTGACGTCGCGGAAGATACCGCTGGGAGCCCAGTCGTCGTTATAGTCGAAGTCGCTGCCGTTGAATTGTGTGACGACGCGCATGGCCAACTGCTGTGTTGCATCCCATCCCTTGCCTTTCTGCTTCGAGGGGATGAGGTAGTCGGTGATGTCGAAAATGGCGGTGTTGTATCCCGAATGCCAGGAGTCCACATAGCGGTCATTGATCCACAGGTCATAGCCGTAGAGCACGCCGTCCATGCGGAGTGCGATGCGCTGTCCTTTCCATGCTTCGGGAATGGTGAATGCGGTGCGGTAGTAGCCGGTGAGTGCGAGGGCATGGTCGTAGTTGGGCTTGCAGAGACCATAGGCTTCCCAGCATCCCGGCACAGGTATTTTGCTCCAACTGCCGTCTACGGCGGGAACAGGCTGATGGAGGTCGCCTTCGGCACAGACGACAATTTCCCCGATAACTTTTACGTCCCATTCGCCATTCAGGCTCTTCCGCATCGCGGGGTCGGTCACGGGCAGGATGCCGTGGA
>CADBLU010000161.1 GCA_902795605.1 uncultured Prevotellaceae bacterium
GAGGGTCCACAAACAGCATAAAGCCCCTTTAATGCCTGATGGGGAAAGGGGAATTTATGCACAAAGAAGGGATTTTCAGTAGTCCCTTCCGCATATCTTTGAACAAGAGAGGCCAAAAATACCCTTAGACAGCAAATCGGCAGCCAGGATGCAAAGTTGCGGATTTTAGGTATAAAGAAATAGTCCTTGTAAAGTATATGCAAAAATACAGAAAAAATTCAGAAGATAAGACAGATTAACTTTTTTTAAGGTTTCATTGATTTGAAGAATGCCGGTACTTCGCAAGAGTAACGTCTAAACTCCTAAACTCCCAAACTCCTAACCTCCCAAGAACCTAAACTCCTAAACTCCAAAGAACCTAATCTCCTAAACTCCAAAGAAGCTAAACTCCCAAACTCCCCAAAAATCTCCTGCTCCTCACTCCCTGACATAGGGCATCTTGACCACAATGACGCGGATATTTTGGTCGGGCAGTTCGGTGGCCACCTTTGCGATATGCCAGTCGGCGGGGAAGAAGAGGAAGAACTCGGTGGGAGTGCTGTCGTAGAAGCGGGCCTTAGAGACATCGTAGTCGTAATGGATCACGTCGGGACGGTAGCGGCAGTTGGGCGTGCTGGTGTAGTGGTCGATGAGTCCAAAGCGCTCGGTGCCACGGACGACGTATTGGAAGTCGATGTTGTGGAAATGGCTCTCGCTCTGCCGTTTCTCCAGCGGTCCGTTGCTGCTGTCCTCCACGCTTGCCACTAATGGCGTGCCCTCGATGGGATGCTTCCCTTTGGGGATGGCCAACAGGTCGGTAGTGGCGAGCCATTCGAAGAGCGCCTGCCACAACTGCGGGTTGCTCTGATACTGGCGATAGAACTCCACGGCATTGACACTACTGTGCGGCGAGGCTGCGGTGAACCCGTGTCGCCAGGCGCCGCCGCGCACCCATGCCTCGGCCTCGGCGATGAGCACCTTGTCGTTGTAATACTGTGTATAATAGCCTTGTGCCGCCGACTGCATGCACGCAGCCAGGCAGACGAACATCCATAATAGTTTTTTCATCGTTGGCGGTTTTTCGGTTTATCGGTTCTTATGGTTGAGATACCAGCGGTGGGTGAACGACACATAGAGCAGTAGCGCCACGACGGTGAGCGCCAGCGCCGTCCATAGGATGCCCTCATAGGGTGAGCATCCGCAGCATGTGGCCATCTGCCGGGGCCAGTCGCTGAAAGTGACGGCCATGCCGAAGGCCACGCCCATCTCCCATGCGAGGAAGAAACTGCTCTGCGACGTGCCCCTCTTGCTGTGGCGGCTGAGTTTGATGAAGAAGAGGAGGAAGCGCGACCCGATGAGTCCGGTGGCGAGTCCCACGAGCAGCGGCACGGTGGCCGGTGACGACTGTCGGTGGAGCAAGAGAATGAGAATGGCTGCCCCTAAGAGGAGGAGTCCCGAGACCGTCTCACTTTTCAGTTCGGCATTGACAAACACATATTTCTCGGCGATGAGTGCCAGAAGGAACCCCAGCATAAGGAAAGCGAAGAAGTGAGAGGAGGTCAACTCACTGCCCATGAGCATGCCCAGCACGACGGAGACAATCAGCAGGTTGACGAACAGCGCCCATCCCTGCGGGAGAAAGAAACGGTCGAGGCTGAACAGGCGCACATTGTCCTCGGGTGTGCGGAAAGGGAAAGGGACGAGCAGCACGAGGACGAAGGCGGCCAGCGCCAGCCATACCGACACCCATGATGCCGTGGTCAGGTTGAAGTGAGTGGTCAGGAGCACAGCGGTGAGCGGTCCGAGAGAGACGGCGAAACGGCCGAACCACGCCGCGGCATAGTTGGCCTCCGTGCGCTGGGGCGCCTCGCAGGTGTCGATGACCAGCGTACTGGTGAGCACCATCTGCGCCAGTCCGAAGAAAGCTCCCGTGGCCAGTCGGATGCCTATCATCCACTGCCGGGTGATGCCCTGCCCGCCCTGCAGAATGACAGGCAGCAGCCATGCCGCCACGGCAGCGATGGCCAGGAGGCATACATGATTGCGGCGGTAGCGCTGCACCATGTAGGAACAAAAGCAGCCCAGGAGCACCAATCCCAGACCGTAGGCGCCGAGGGCTTTTGCGATGTCCTGCTCCCCCATGCCCGCACGGCGCATCATCTCCACGACGACGACAGCCTGCATATAGACCGCCATCGACAGCAGCGTGTTGGCAAGGGCAAGAAACCAGAAGTCCTTGTTCCACAAACGGATATGCACAAGTGTGTTCTGCGTGTCCATCGTCAGCGGGTTTGTGAGAGACGACAGCGCACCATTTCTTCGCAGAAGTCCACGTCCACCGAAAGGAAATGCGGCACCACACGGTCGCAGAGACCGGCGATACTGTCGGCAGGATTGGTGGTGGCCAGTCCCAGAACGGTCATGCCGGCGGCACGTCCCGCTCGCAGGCCGTTGAAACTGTCCTCACAGACAAGGCACTCGCGGGGCGACACCCCCAGGCGCGCCGCCGCCTTGAGGAAACAGTCGGGCGAGGGTTTACTCTCATCGAAGTCCTCGGACGTGAGGATAGCGTCGAACATCTGCTTGAAATCGGGATGGGCGCGATAGACACACGCCATCTTGGGTTGGTTGGAACTGGTGACCACGGCCGTCTGCACCCCTTTCTCTCTCAACTTGCCGATGAAAGAGAGGAATCCAGGGAAATAGTCATAGTGCATCTGGCTCTCATAATCATCGAGGCGCTTCACGATATCGCGCTCAGCATCAGGTATCGAGGCGAAATGGGTGCCGATAATCTGTGTGAGCGTCTGACCTTTGATGCGGTTTTCCAGTCCCGGGTCATCGGGGAAATAATGTCGGCAGACACCTCCCCAGAAAAGGGAATACTGCGACTCAGTGTCGACCACGACACCGTCGAGGTCGAACAACACAGCTTTCAAATATTCATTCGTCATTGTTCTCGTTCATTTTCTTCCGGACGGCCCCACATAGGGAGGACATCCTACCACAGCATGTCGCGGATGCGCAACAGCAAAGCCGACTGCCGCTCACTCAGCGAGGAGGCGTGCAGACGCTGCTTCTGACAGGCAAGCCATTCGGCCAGGGTGACCTCCACGGTGAACATGGCCAAAGGCTCTCGGCCGTGGGTAGCGACAAACGCCTGCACCTTCTCGGCCATCTTCTCCCACTCAGCTATATCTTCCACAGGAACAGTAGCCTGCACTTCTGCTGGCTCAAGCTCAGAGGCGGGCTGCTCGGAAGTGAGCTGCTCGGAGGCAGGCTCGGGCTCGGAGGCGGTGGGTTGCTCGGAGGCGGGCTGCTCGGAGGCGGTGGGCTGCTCAGAGGCAGGCTCGGGCTCGGCAGCGGCGGGCTGCTCGGGCTGATCGGGCTCAGCGGCAGGCTGCTCGGGCTCGGCAGCGGCAGGCTGCTCGGAGACTGGCTCGGGCTCAGCAGCGGGCTGCTCGGAGGCGGGCTCCGGCTCGGCGGCGGGATGCTCGGAGATGGGCTCCGGCTCGGAAGCGGGCTGCTCGGAGACTGGCTCAGGCTGCTCAGCGGCGGCGGGTTGCTCGGAGATGGGCTCCGGCTCGGCGGCAGGCTGCTCGGAGGCCGAGGAGGATAATGGGATGAATGGGTCTAATGGGGCCGATGGGCCTGAAGAACCCAAAGAAACTTCAGGAGTTTTAAGGGCTTCCGGACCTTCCGAGCTTTCCGAGTTTTCCGGGCCTTCCGAGCTTTCCGGGCCTTCCGAGCTTTCAGGGGCCTCCGGGCCTTCCGGGGCCTCTGGGGCCTCTGGGCCTTCCGGAGAAGCGGAGCCGGAAAGGCGGTCGTATTCTTCCATCAGCGCCGCGAAGGCGGCTTTCTTTGTATCACTCCAGTTGTTGTCGCCTTCCCACTCTTTGCATTTGCGTAAATACCAGGAGTAAAGTCTCCGCTCTTCCTCGTCGCCGTCTGCCTTAGGCACACTGTGATGAGCGGCAAAGAAGGCCCGCAGCGCGTTCATCTCCGACTCGAAGGAGCGTTTCTGCGGTGTGATATCCTCTGGCGGATAGTCGTATCCCACCAGTCCATAATAGCCCAGGCCGAGTTTGCAGAAGATACCCTTGCCGAGCGACACGACCGACGAGAGATCATTCTTGCTGAACTGGCTGTTGTAGCTGTAGGCAGTGAGTTCGGCCACCACTTCATCGCTCCTCATGGGGCGCCCGCTCTTTTCGAGCACCTGCCTGACGATGTCGGCATTGCTGCCGAAATAGGGCAACTGCCACTCACTGAGCGCATAGCAACCCTTCTTGCCACTTCCCTGGAAGCGCGGGTCCCTATTGAGTGCGAGCGACACAGAGGCCCTCACATAGCGCCGTCCGTCGCTCGAGTTGATGCACTCTGTCAGTTGGTCGAGCATCATCGGCTCTCCCTTTTTCTTGAGGATATCATAGAGTCTGTCGGCCAGCGACTTGTCGCGTGTCTTGACAATCACCGCCATGCCCTGCTCGTCGGTCTCGAGCATCAGTTCGTCTTTGGCGATACGGCAGAAAGCCTCGGAGATGGTCTCCACTATGGCCTCATCGGCCTGGGAGTCCTCCAACAGTCCGCGCACATAAGCATCCAGGTCCATGGGATGGGTCTCGGTGCTCATCCTCACCACGGAATCGCGGAACTTCCACAACTCGCGCTGGAAATCGAAGATGCCGGCCGCCTCTTTTGAGACGAGATAGCTGTGGTTCCACCGCTCGTCCATGGCCATGCCGAAACTCCGCGCGTAGCCGCCGAGGCACTGGTAGCGAGAGTAGAGCAACTTGCCGAGGATGGCAACGACACACATCGGCTCAAACAGCAGATGCTCCTCTTCGATGAGCCTTCTCACCGACTCACTGTCCTCGAAGACCGTCTGTTCGGTGAAATAGTCGCGCAGATATTCTGTGTTGATGGTGTTGACCACATATTGGCAGAAGAAATTGCCCATCACCTCTGAAGAGGCGCCCACCGTGAAAAGGGCATCATAGACGGTGTTGGAATAGGTGGTGATCGTAAATGCCGACTTGCCGATCTTGGAATCGTCGACCTGCACCTTGCCGCCGAAGATGTCGTAGCGCTGCAGGAACGCCTTCACCACCACATTGTCCTTGTTGGCCATGAGAGCCGCCTGCATCAGATAGAGGACAGGCAGGCGTCCCGTACGGTGGAAACTCTCGAGGGGGAATGGATCGTCGTCGAGCAGACCGCCAGCCTCATAGACGAGGATGCGGTAGGCGGCGGGGATGCCCTCCTCACGCACGATGGCAATCTCGCGGTTGAGCACCTCCTTCACCGACCTGATCTGCGGCATGGAGACCTCTCCCACCTCATTGAGCATCAAGATACGGTCGTCGTCCTCGAGCAGGAAGTCGCGCACGAACGTCGTCACGGGCACCATCAGCAGCGCATTGGCCATCTTGGTGGCCGTGCGCTCACGCGAGTGCTGCATCGCCAGGATCTGGCGGCGGTAGGCAATGTCGAGAAGGGTGATTTCCTCTGAGGAGAGCGACGATACCAACTGCTCGCCGCGCGACACCTCAGGTTCGGGCGAGGTGAAGAGCATCGACGTCATCTCAGGCATGCTTTCGGCCGTGTCGAGCTCTCTCAGCAGGACGGTAATCTCGCGTATGCCGCTGGCGCCTGAACGGAACAGGCGCGGCAGACCGCTCTCATAGCGCTTCAAGTCGAAGACATTGCGCATGCGTGCCCGCATAAGGGTGTTGTAGGTCTTACGTGAGATTTTTCCGCTGGAGAACAAGTCGTCCACGGAGATGGATTTCATCTGCTGTTCGGTCATAGGATAATAGTCTTTTTCTTAGCGGCAAAGATAGCAAATAAAATACGGAAACGCAAATCCGCTGGCGCAAAATCACACCGAAAGAGGCCGATTTTAACAGAAAATAGCAAATCGGGCACACTGCCGCAGACTTCCAACACGATTTTTGTGTTCGCCTACTGACAGATTTATCCACTTCACACACTCTCTACTAACGACAGGCCATGAATATGGCGGGAAAGGGAACCCCTGAGCAGTCCCACAAACCACAGACCAGCCCACGTCTGCCCCGGCAGAGCGGCTCGTCTCAAAACAAGAAAAAAGATGACAACAAAAAATCCCTTCAACGCCTCTCAGCTGTGGGAGAAAATCTGTGAGTATGCCAAGAAAGGCGGCCGGTTGAGCACCCGCCCACTGCTGCTGCTCTATTATGTGATGACCAGTCCCGACACTCCCGGCAGGGACAAGTGGCTCATCGGTGCCGCCATCGGCTATGTGGTGCTGCCCATCGACCTGCTCCCCGCCCGCAAGTTGCCCATCATCGGATGGGTGGACGAACTGGTGTCGGTGTCCTTCGCTTTCGAGAAGTGCCGCAAGTATGTCACCGCCGAGATGGAGCGCAAGGCCGACGAGCAACTCGACAAATGGTTTCCCGAGAACACGGCATTCACCGAGGTGACGGAATAAGCGCGGAGAAACACGAAGTCTACACTGCCTCTATACAGAAGAAGCCCCTGCAGTTGCAGGGGCTTCTTCCGTATATATCTGTCTCAAAATCTGTGTCTTGCCTATTCATAGACATCGTCGATGCTGTACTCGAACTGGTCGAGTTTCTCCTTGCAGGTGTCGAAATCCTTCGGCACGTCAAACTTCGCGCTCGACGTGTAGTCGAGGCTGGCGTCTGAATACACCTTTTTCATATATTTCACCCAGATAGGCAGCGCGGCGGCGGCTCCCTGGCCATACGCCATCGACAAGAAGTGGATGTCGCGGTCCTCGCCGCCCACCCAGCATCCGCTGACGAGTTGCGGCGTGACACCCATGAACCATGCGTCGGCATTCTCGTTGGTGGTACCTGTCTTGCCGCCGATTTCTCCGGAGATGCCGTTGCCACGGACACGGTGGGCCGTACCTCCGTCGACCACGGCACGCAGCAGTTCGAGCATCTTGTAGGAACTGCTCTCGCTGATCACCTCATTATATTGCGGGAGGAAATTGGAGATGATGTTGCCCTCGCTGTCCTCGATGCGCGTTACCATATAGGGAGCGCAGCGGATGCCCTTGTTGGCGAAGGTGGTGTAGGCACTCACCATCTCACCCACGGTCACCTCGCATGGTCCGAGACACAGCGCCATCGTGGGACGGACATTGGGGTTGTTGATGCCATATTTGTGGAGCAGGTCGACCAATGCCTGCGGGGTGAACTTATTGATAAGGTAGGCAGAAATCCAGTTGTTCGACTGCTGCAAGCCCCACTTCAGCGTCACCATCGCGCCATAGCGCGCGCGGCTGCCGTTGCGCGGAGTCCAGCGACCGCCATTCTCATAGTAGGTCTGCTGCCTGTTGGGAGCCTGGTCGCACGGTGTGTAGCCGTTCTCCATGGCCAGCGAGTAGAGATAGGGCTTGATGGTGGAGCCCACCTGCCTGCGGCCCACCATGGCCATGTCGTATTGGAAATAATCATAGTTGGGTCCGCCCACATAAGCCTTCACCGAACCGTTGTGCGGGTCCATGCTCACGAAGCCTGCACGCAGGTAAGTCTTGTAATACTTGATAGAATCGAGGGGCGACATCACCTTGGTCACCTCGCCGTTGTAGGTGAAGACACGCATCTCGACAGGGGTGTCGAAATTCTTCTTGATCTGCTCCTCTGTGGCGCCCGACTCTTTCAGGGCCAGATAGCGGTGGCTCTGGCGGATGGCACGGTTCATCACGCGCTCATAGTCTTTCGTCGACATCTTGCGCGAGAAAGGACCGCGCTGGCTGCCGCGCACCTGAGAGTTGAACGCGGGCTGCAGCGTCTGCGAGAGATGCTCGATGACGGCCTCCTCGGCATATTTCTGCATGCGGGTGTCGATGGTGGTGTAGATGCGCAGGCCGTCGGTATTGATGTTGTAGGGCTGACCGCCACGACGGGTGTTCTTGTTGCACCAGCCATAGAGAGGGTCGTTCTCCCAGGCGATGGAGTCCATGACAAACTGCGGCTGCTTCCACGAGGGATAGTCCTTGCGTTCGGGCTTCACGGCCATCATATACTGCTTGAGGTACTCACGGAAATAGGGCGCGATGCCGAGCGAGGTCTCGCGGTCGCCCGAGCGCTGGAAGTCGAGCCTCAACGGCTCCACCATATACTGCTTGCATTCCTCTTTGCTGATATATCCGCCTTGATACATCTGCGTGAGGATGATGTTGCGGCGCTCCAGGCACCGGCTGGGGTATCTCACGGGGTTGTAGAACGAGGGGTTCTTGCAGAGGCCCACAAGGGTGGCCGACTCCACCACGGAGAGCTCTTTCGGGTCTTTGTTGAAATAGGTCTTCGCCGCACTCTTCACACCGATGGCATTGTAGAGGAAGTCGAAGTAGTTGAGATACATCGTGATGATCTCCTCCTTCGTGAACGTGCGCTCCAGCTTGACAGCGATCACCCACTCTATGGGCTTTTGGAAGAGGCGCTCCAACTTGCTGTGGGCCACCTCGGAATAGAGTTGCTTGGCCAACTGCTGGGTGATGGTGGAACCGCCGCCGGCACTCTCACGGCCCATGATGCCACGCTTCACGATGGCACGCGACAGCGCCTTGAAGTCGATGCCCGAATGCTCGTAGAAACGCGAGTCCTCCGTAGAGATGAGGGCGTGAATCATGTTGGGCGAGATATTGTTGTAGGGGGTGGAGATGCGGTTCTCGCGACTGGAGGCATAGGTACCCATCAACTTGCCGTCGGCAGAGTATACCTGCGACGAGAATTTGCTGATGGGGTTCTGCAGCTCAGCCATGTCAGGCATATAGCCCACCCATCCGTTCCATATCGACACGGCGCCGAGCGCGGTGATGATGATAAGACCGAGGAGGATCCCCCAAAGGATGTTGACAAATTTTCTTCTCATGATGTCAAAAAAGAGGTCGATAATCTAAATAAAAGAGGTCGAACATCTAAATAAAAGAGGTCGATCATCTAAATGCGGTGCAAATTTACTATTTTTCTTTTGAATTATGGCAAATAAATTAAAAATTATGCGTAACTTCGCACTCGAATTCATCATCCAACAAACAATGATGCATAAGCGCGACTTTGTGACGATAGCCAATTTGTCAAAAGAGAAAATCCTCTACATGATCAAATTGGCTCAAGAGTTTGAGAGACATCCCAACCGTGAACTCCTGAAGGGAAAGGTGGTGGCCACACTCTTCTACGAGCCTTCCACACGAACACGACTGAGTTTCGAAACCGCAGCCAACAGGCTGGGAGCACGCGTCATCGGCTTCTCCGACGCCAAGGCGTCGAGCGTGTCGAAAGGCGAGACGCTCAAAGACACCATCCTGATGGTGGCCAACTATGCCGATGTCATCGCCATGCGCCACTATATCGAGGGAGCAGCACAGTATGCCAGTGAGATCTCGCCCGTGCCCATCATCAACGCCGGCGACGGCGCCCACCAGCACCCCTCGCAGTGCATGCTCGACCTCTACACCATCTACCAGACGCAGGGCACACTCGACAACCTCAACATCTACCTCGTGGGCGACCTGAAATACGGGCGCACCGTGCACTCGCTGCTCATGGCCATGCGCCACTTCTCTCCCACCTTCCACTTCATCGCTCCCGAGGAGCTCGCCATGCCCAACGAGTACAAGGTCTACTGCAAGGAAAAAGGCATCCGCTTCGAGGAGCACACCGAACTCAACGAGGACATCATCGCCGATGCCGACATCGTATATATGACACGCGTGCAGAAGGAGCGTTTCTCCGACCTCATGGAGTATGAAAGGGTGAAGAACACCTACATACTCAGGGCCTCGATGCTCAGCAAGGCCAAGGCGAACATGAAAATCCTCCACCCGCTGCCGAGAGTCAACGAGATCGACTACGACGTGGACACCACCCCCCAGGCCTACTACATCCAGCAGGCACAGAACGGACTTTATGCACGCGAGGCCATCATCTGCGACGTGCTCGGCATCACGCTCGACGAAGTGAGAAACGACACCACCATCATCCGTTAAACTCCAGACAATCAAGAGAAACCGGGGATTTACCCCATGCACCATAGCGCAATGAACAAGAAAGAACGACTCGTAGCCGCCATCAAAAACGGCACAGTGATAGACCACATCCCGTCGGACAAGACCTTCCAGGTGGTCAACCTGCTCGGACTGTCGCACATGACCACACCGGTGACCATCGGCTTCAACTACCTATCTAACAAGGTGGGCCAGAAAGGCATCATCAAGGTGAGCGACAAATACTTCACCGACGACGAAATCTCACGCCTCTCCGTCGTGGCACCCAACGTGGTGCTCAGCATCATACGCGACTATGAGGTGGTGGAGAAAAAGACCGTGGTCACCCCCGACGAGCTCCACGGCATCGTGAAATGCAACAACCCCGTATGCATCACCAACAACGAACCGATGACCACCATCTTCAGCGTCGTCGACAAGGCTCGCGGCGTGCTGCGCTGCCACTACTGCGACAAGGAGCAGGACATCGAGAAGGTGGAACTGATAGGCTGAGTATTCACATCATTATCATCAACCATAAAAAAAGACATGAAAAAAGATCAGGAGATTTTCGACCTCATTGAAAGAGAGCATCAACGCCAACTCAAAGGCATCGAACTGATTGCCTCGGAAAACTTCGTCAGCGACGAGGTGATGCAGGCCATGGGCAGCTGCCTCACCAACAAATACGCTGAGGGACTGCCGGGCAAACGCTACTACGGCGGATGCCAGGTGGTGGACGAAGTGGAGAACCTCGCCCGAGAGAGGGTGAAGAAACTCTTCGATGCCGAATGGGCCAACGTACAGCCCCACTCTGGCGCACAGGCCAATGCCGCCGTGCTCCTCACATGCCTCAACCCCGGAGACACCTTCATGGGACTCAACCTCGCACATGGCGGGCACCTGTCACACGGCTCGCTGGTCAACACCTCCGGTATCCTCTACAAGCCCGTGGGCTACAACCTCAACCAGGAGACGGGACGCGTGGACTACGACGAAATGGAAGCCCTCGCCCTGGAGCACAAGCCCAAACTCATCATCGGAGGCGGCTCCGCCTACAGCCGTGAGTGGGACTACAAGCGCATGCGCGAAATCGCCGACAAGGTGGGAGCACTGCTGATGGTAGACATGGCTCACCCCGCAGGACTCATCGCCGCAGGTCTGCTCGACAACCCCGTGAAATATGCCCATATCGTCACCTCTACCACCCATAAGACACTACGCGGCCCCAGAGGCGGCATCATCCTCATGGGCAAGGACTTCGAGAATCCCTGGGGCAAGAAGACCCCCAAGGGCGTGGTGAAGATGATGAGCCAACTGCTCGACAGCGCGGTCTTCCCAGGCACACAGGGCGGTCCGCTCGAGCATGTCATCGCTGCCAAGGCCGTGGCATTCCAAGAAGTACTTCAGCCAGAGTTCAAAGCATGGGCAAAAC
>CADBLU010000162.1 GCA_902795605.1 uncultured Prevotellaceae bacterium
AAGTCGACCATCATCTCGAAGGGCATCTCGGCGGGACATTCGCAAAACTCCTACCGCGGACTCGTCAGGGCCACCGCCAGCGCCGACGGCGCACGCAACTACAGCAGTTGCGACTCCCTGCTCCTGGGCAGCGAGTGCGGGGCTCACACCTTCCCCTATATGGACATCCACAACGACACGGCCATCGTGGAGCATGAGGCCACCACCTCGAAAATCAGCGAAGACCAACTCTTCTACTGCAACCAGCGCGGCATCCCCACCGAGCAGGCTGTGGGGCTCATCGTGAACGGCTATGCCAAAGAAGTGCTCAACAAACTGCCCATGGAGTTTGCCGTCGAAGCGCAGAAACTGCTCAGCGTGTCGCTCGAGGGCACCGTGGGATAACATCAACCATACAACAGACATCCTATGCTGAAAGTAAAGAACCTGCATGCCGCCATCGGCGGCAAAGAGATACTCAAAGGCATCGACCTGGAAATCCGCGACGGCGAGACCCACGCCATCATGGGTCCCAACGGGTCGGGCAAATCCACCCTCTCCGCCGTCCTCGTGGGCAACCCCCTCTACGAGGTCACCGCCGGCGAGGCATGGTTCAACGGCAAAGACCTGCTGACCATGAAACCCGAGGACAGGGCCCGCGAGGGCATCTTCCTCTCTTTCCAGTACCCTGTCGAGATTCCCGGCGTGTCGATGACCAACTTCATGCGTGCCGCCATCAACGCCAAGCGCGAATACCAGGGGCTCAGTTCGCTCAACGCCGCCGAGTTTCTCAAACTCATGCGTGAGAAGCGCAAACTCGTCGAGCTCGACAGCCGCCTGGCCAACCGCTCCGTCAACGAGGGATTCAGCGGCGGCGAGAAGAAGCGCAACGAGATCTTCCAGATGGCCATGCTCGAGCCCACCCTCGCCATCCTCGACGAGACCGACTCGGGCCTCGACGTCGATGCCATGCGTATCGTGGCCGAGGGCGTCAACAAGATGCTCACACCGCAGCGCTCCACCATCGTCATCACCCACTATGAGCGGCTGCTCGAGATGATACGCCCGCAGGTGGTGCACGTGCTCTACAAAGGCCGCATCGTGAAGACCGCCGGTCCCGAACTGGCCAAGGAGATAGAGATGAAAGGCTACGACTGGATAAAAAGCGAAGTCGATGAGCAGTGAACAGCAATACATCAGCCTCTATGAGCAGTGCCGCGAGATGATCTGCCGGCACTCCGCGCCTGTGCTCAACGCCGTGCGCGAAAAGGCCTTCGACGACTTCCGCCGCCTCGGCTTCCCCGACCGGCATGTGGAGCGCTACCGCTATACCGACCTGCAGACCCTCTTCGCACCCGACCTGGGACTCAACCTCAACCGCCTCGACATCCCCGTCAATCCCTACGACGCCTTCAGGTGCGACGTGCCCAACCTGAGCACCTCGCTCTATTTCGTCGTCAACGACAGCTTCCACGACAAGACGCTGCCCACCATCCAACTCCCCGAGGGTGTCATCGTGGGGTCGCTCTGCCAAACGGCCCTCTCCCACCCCGACCTCATCGGCCGCCACTACGCACGGCTCGCCGACAGCGGACGCGATGCCGTCACGGCGCTCAACACCATGCTCGCGCAGGACGGACTGCTTGTCTATGTGCCCGCGGGCGTCAGGCTGGAGCGCACCATCCAGGTGATCAACATCCTGCGCGCCGACGTCGACATGATGGTCAACCGCCGCGTGCTCATCATCGTCGAGGAAGGGGCCGAGGCACAACTGCTCTTCTGCGACCATGCCGCCGACGACCGCCATTTCCTCGCCACACAGGTGACAGAGGCCTTCGTGGGGCGCGGAGCCTCGCTCGACCTCTACTGCATGGAGGAGACCCACCACAAGAGCGTCCGCGTGAGCAACCTCTACATCGAGCAGCAGGCCGACAGCCACCTCCACCACAACCTCATCACCCTGCACAACGGACAGACGCGCAACCAGACCGACCTCGTGCTGCGCGGCGAGGGCGCCGAATGCCGGCTCAACGGATGCGTCATCGCCGACAAGCACCAACATGTAGACTGCAACACGCTCATCGACCACCAGGCCACCCACTGCCAGAGCCGCGAGCTCTACAAATACGTGCTCGACGACCATGCCACCGGCGCCTTCGCCGGACGTGTGCTCGTGCGACCAGGCGCCCAGCAGACGGAGTCGGCCATGACCAACCAGAACCTCTGCGCCACCCGCCCGGCACGTATGTTCACACAACCGATGCTCGAGATCTATGCCGACGACGTGAAGTGCTCACACGGCAGCACCGTGGGACAACTCAACGACGCGGCACTCTTCTACATGCGCCAGCGCGGCATCAGCCTGCAAGAGGCCCGACTGCTGCTGCAGAACGCCTTCGTCTGCGAGGTCATCGACCAGATGCGGCTCGCCCCACTGCGCGACCGTCTCCACTACCTCGTAGAGAAGCGCTTCCGCGGCGAGCTCAACAAATGCGAGGGCTGCCGCCTCTGCAAATAACTCCACACAACGTTTCACACCATGCACGACATACAGCAGATAAGAGCCGACTTCCCCATCCTCTCGCGCACCGTCTACGACCGGCCGCTGGTCTATCTCGACAATGCAGCCACCACGCAGAAACCGCTCTGCGTGCTCGACGCCATGCGCGACGAATACCTCAACGTCAACGCCAACGTGCACCGGGGCGTGCACTATCTCTCGCAGCAGGCCACAGACCTGCACGAGGGGGCCCGCGAGACAGTGCGCCGCTTCATCAACGCCGCCACCACCGACGAGATTGTCTTCACACGGGGCACCACCGAGGCCATCAACCTCGTGGCAAGTTCCTTCGGCGAGGCGTTCATGCAGCCGGGCGACGAGGTCATCGTCTCTGAGATGGAGCACCACTCCAACATCGTGCCATGGCAACTGCTCTCCGAGCGGAAAGGCATCAGACTGCGCGTCATCCCCGTCAGCGACGACGGCCAACTGCTCATCGACGACTATGAGCGGCTCTTCAACGAACGCACACGCCTGGTGAGCGTCACGCATGTGAGCAACGTCTTAGGCACCGTCAACCCCATCGGCCGGCTCATCAGCATCGCCCACGACCACCAGGTGCCCGTGCTCATCGACGGCGCCCAAAGCGCCCCACACATGCGCATCGACGTGCAGGCCCTCGACTGCGACTTCTTCGCCTTCAGCGGCCACAAGATGTACGGCCCCACGGGCATCGGCGTCCTCTACGGCAAGGAGCGGTGGCTCGACAAGATGCCGCCCTATCAGGGCGGCGGCGAGATGATCGACACGGTGAGTTTCTCGCACACCACCTTCGAGCGCCCGCCGCTGAAGTTCGAGGCCGGCACACCCGACTATATCGCCACCCGCGGACTGGCTGTGGCCATCGACTATATCGAGCGCATCGGCATCGACCGCATCGCCGCCCATGAGCACAACCTCACACGCTACTGCATGGAGCAACTGGCCGGCATCCCAGGCATGCGACTCATCGGCCAGGCTCCCGACAAAGACGCCGTAGTGAGCTTCCTCGTGGGCGACATCCACCACCTCGACATGGGCACACTGCTCGACCGCCTCGGCATCGCCGTGCGCACCGGGCACCACTGCGCACAGCCGCTCATGCAGCGCCTCGGCATCCTCGGCACCGTCAGGGCATCGTTCGCCCTCTACAACACACGCGAGGAAATCGACGCTCTGACAGCGGCAGTGAAGAGGGTGGCCGCCATGTTCTGATAGTCGGCGGGAAAACGCTGCCATGTTCTGAAAAAAACCTGAAGAAAATGCTGAAAAGCCACTACTACGACGGCCTCATCGAGGCAGGATGCGACGAGGCGGGGCGAGGATGCCTCGCAGGGAGCGTCTATGCGGCGGCGGTCATCCTGCCGCCCGACTATGAGAACGCGCGACTCAACGACTCGAAACAACTCTCCGAGCGGCAGCGCTACGCACTGCGCGACGTCATCATCGCCGATGCCGTGGCATGGGCCGTGGGGGTGGTGACACCGGCCGAAATCGACCGTATCAATATCCTCAACGCCTCCATCCTCGCCATGCACCGCGCCCTCGACCAACTCAAGGTGCGGCCACAGGCGGTCATCGTCGACGGCAACCGCTTCCGTCCCTACGGCCAACTGCCCTATACCACCATCGTCAAGGGCGATGGTAAATATCTGTCGATAGCCGCGGCGAGCATCCTCGCCAAGACCTTCCGCGATGACTACATGAACGGTCTCGCCGCCGAATATCCTCAGTATGACTGGCTCAGCAACAAGGGCTACCCCACCAAAAAGCACCGCGAGGCCATCCGCCTCCACGGCATCACTCCCTATCACCGCAAGTCTTATAATCTGCTTGGCGACGGCCAACTGAGACTGCAATTTGAGGACTGACGCCCCCCATCATTTGATCATCACTTTTCCCACGGCTTTGAAGCCGGCTTTCTCGGCCGCCACGACCACGACGTCTGCCGCCTGCGGCAGACGGATGGCCGTGGTGGAGCCGATGAATGTCTTTTGAGCCAAGAGGCGTCCGGCGGCGTCGTGCAGGGTGAGCACCCACTCCTGTGCAGGCTGTCTTCCGGATACAGCTTCATCGCGGCCATCATCATCCTGCGCAGGCTTTCCGCTTCCAGCCCCCTCGCCGACGGTGACGAGGAGGAGTCCGCCCTGGGTGGGGCGAAGGCGCAGACGGCCGTCGGTGCTCACGGCGCTCACTTGCCCGACGGCAGTGACGTCGGAGAGCTCATAGGCACCGAGGTCGGGGGCACTGCCCTGATAGCTGATGCCGTCGATGGCAATGCCGCGGTAGGTGGTGGCCTCCACAGGCACGCCGGCATCCACGAGCGCCGACCCTTTCACGGGATGGGCAAAGGTGGTCTCGGGCAACTGCCCGTCGTCGCCGCGCGGAGCGATGAGGTCGGCGTGATTGGTGACATCAGCAAACTGCGTCGGGTCGGCCTTGTGAAACTCACAGTGGTCCACAGTCAGGCGGTCGAGCGTCTCGTCCACCTCGAAGCGTCCGTAGTCGCCGTATTTCCCGTGCTCCCCGGGCTTGGGTTGTCCGGTGTTCTTGTCGCGCTTGTCGGTGGCGAAGTTGTCGTTGATGGCGATACAGTTGGTGAGCCTCACCTCATGCCCCGAGGCTATCTCCTCGTAGATGCGGTAGGAGTAGGTCTTCTCGCTGATGCTCTTGAGCGTCATTCCCGTGCAGTTGTTCATGATGATGTCGCCCGCATTGTGGTTCTGGTCGAAGCCCTTGGCCTTGTTGCAGACGGCCAGGCAGCGGTTCATGTAGACGTTCATCGCCCCTTGGTCGGAGCCGCACTTGAACCCGTTGCCGTTGCCGTCGGGAGCGATGGTGTTCTCATCGAGGAAACCGTTTTTGTAACTGATGCAGTTTTCCATGATGATGGTCATGTTGTCGCCGAAAGCCCCGTCTTTCTTGTAGAACACGTCCCAACCGTCGTCGGAGTTGAGATAGGCACGGCAGCCGTAGAAATAGTTGCCGTCGCCCACCGAGAGCTTCGGCGCGAAGCCGTCGGCATCGCCCTGCTCTTCGTCGCAGTTGAGATAGCTGTCGCAGTTGACGACCTTGTTATAGGCGCCGAGGTTCTTGATTTGCAGGCCCGTGTCGCCGTTCTTGTAGAAATTGCACTCCTCGATGAGGTTGTCGTGTGCCTGGTCGGTGAGGCGGACGATGTCCGACGACGAGCCTCCGCTGGGCTTGTTGCGCTCGATGAGCATCCCGTTGTCGCTGGCGTTGCAGATGTCGATGTGGTAGAAATGCCAGTAGCTGCTGGTGAGGCGCACACCCTGGTAGGGGTTGTCGGAATGCTTGTGATAGGGCATGGCAGAGAAGTCGAGCACGGCGCGCCCGCCCACGGCGAAGAGTTCGATGGGCTGCTCCTCGGTGCCGTTCTTGTTGTCGATATTGATGCGGTGGTCGTAGACGTAGGTGCCTGCCTTCATGCAGATGCGCATGCCGGGCTCCACGAGGGCGATGGCCTTGTCGAGCGAGAAGAAAGGTTTCTGCTCGGTGCCGTCGGCGGTGGTGTCGTCGCCGTCGGGCGCGCACCAGATTTTCTCTGTCAGGTCGGGAGTCTCGGGCATGTGCTCATCGGCGGTCTGGCAGCGCTCCTCGCCCAGGCTGATGCCCACGGAGGTGACGGCATAGGCACGGTAATAGTAGGTCTTGCCCCACTCCAGCGGCAGTTCCACCCTAAAGACGGCCTTGGCCACCTTGGCGGCCACCCTCGTGGCTTCGGCGGTGAGTCCCGGTGCCTCGCCATAGAGCACGCCCACCTCCGTGAGGTCGGCGCCGCCGTCGTCCACGACAGTGCCCGACGCCACAAACTTACCGCCGCCATAGGTGAGGTCGCCGGTGGCGATGGTGGCGGGTGTGGCTTCTGCCGTGCGGAAGGTCTTGTCGTCGCCATACACCGTGCCGGCATTGCTCACGGCATAGGCGCGGTAGTGGTAGTCGGTGCTGGCCTTCAGACCAATGGCGGTCACTGTGAACGTCGTCTGCCGCAGGTCCTCCACCTCCACCTTGTTGTCGCCGACGGTGGGCCGCTCATGCGTGCCCCACACGATGCCCATCTCGCGCAGCGGCTGGTCGCCGCCGTCGATGAGCATTCCGCTCAGGTTGGCGCTGTTCTTGGTGATGTCGGTAGCCTCGCCAGTGGCCACCTGGGCCTCCACGCCGAAGGCCGTGGCCGAGACGGCGAGGTCGTCGATGTCTGCGTCACCGCTGCCGTCGTTGGCTATCTTCACGCGGTTCACCCCGCTGTCGCCCACGGCAATGATGGTCTCGCCCGTGGCGCTGACCGTCTGCACCTTGGTCCATGTCTTGCCGGCGTCTTTCGAGGTATAGACGTCGATGCCTTTCCCCTTTCGCCCCACGTAGAAGACGATGTCGCGCACGCCTTTGTCGAGCACTGGCGTGACGAGATAGCTGCCGTTTTTGTAGAGGCGCAGGTTCTGCTCCCCGCTCCTCACATAACTGCTGTTGGTCGACACAAACGATTTGAGGAACAGCCATTCGCCCTCGCCGTCCACATAGATGGCGGTCTCCTCACCGGGCGAGGAGGGGGGCACGTTGTCCTCGAAGTCGTTGACAAAATAATAGCCGTCGTCGTCGATGGCGGTGAGTGCTGCCGAGGCGGCGGCAGGCGTCAACAGACAGGATGCCAATGCCGCAAAGCACTGAAGGAGAAATCGTTGGCAAATCATGTAGCGTAGTTTGTAGTTTGTTTGATGACGAATGCGACGTATCGCTTGGCAAAAGTAGCAATAATCTTTCACAAC
>CADBLU010000163.1 GCA_902795605.1 uncultured Prevotellaceae bacterium
CACCCCCTCGGAGCTGAAGTCGATGCGCATCATGCGCGACAACTCGGGAGTCTGCGAGCTTCTCGACCTGGCCTTTGAGGCGGTGTCTCAGCGCAAGGTGTACAGTGTCGCCGACTGGTTCCTGAAAGAGAAGGTGAAAATAGAGAAATACCTTTGCCAGACGACCGACGACCTGTTCAAGCCGACGAACCGTATCATGCTTTTTGACCTGAGCAATTTTTATTTTGAGGGTCGGAAAGACGGGAGCGTGAAGGCCAAGCACGGGCGTTCCAAGGAGAAGCGCGACGACTGCAAGCTGCTCGTGCTGGCCCTTGCCATCAACACCGACGGCTTTATCCGTTACAGCGCGATACTGGAAGGCAACACCGCCGACCCGAAGTCACTGCCCGACATGGTGGACAAGCTCATCGCCACCAACCCCGTCGACGCAGACCCGGACCAGAAAGTGCTGGTGGTGATAGACGCCGGTATCGCCACGAAGGACAACCTCGACCTCATCAAGGAGAAGGGATACAATTACCTGTGCGTCTCACGCAAGGCGCTGACCGACTACGAAGTGAGGCCCGAGGCCCGAATCGTCACTGTGAGGGACTGCCGCGAGCGCCCCATCAAGCTGCAGGAGGTGCATGCCGAAGGCGATGACTACTATCTGAAGATAGACTCGCCCGCCAAGGCATTGAAGGAGGAGTCGATGAACCGCAGCTTCCGCAAGCGCTTCGAGGAGGGGCTGGACACGATAGCGGCATCCCTGACGAAGAAGAACGGGACGAAGAAGTACGAGTCTGTGATCAAGCGCATCGGCAAGCTGGAGGGCCGTTACCCTTCCATCGCCCGATACTACCGCATCGAAGTGGAGAAAGGAGAAAAGGGAAAGGCGGCATCCGTCACCTGGACGCTTGAGATGCCTGAGAAGCAGGTCTTCGGCACCTATTTCCTCAGGACGAATGTGAAGACCCTCGACGAGAAGACCACATGGGACTACTATAATCTCATCCGTGAAATCGAATGCTCAAACCGGCAGCTGAAGACCGACCTCAATCTGCGCCCGATATACCACCAGAAGGATGACCGCTCTGATGCGCACCTCTTTCTTGGGCTGCTCTCATACTGGATCGTTAACGTCATACGCCACCAAATGAAGAAGGTGAACGAGGCAAGGAAGGCAGCCGACCCCGACCCGAAGGCAGAATACCCCACGCCATACTGGACTGAGATAGTCAGAATTATGAGCACGCAGAAAGCCGTCACTTCAGAGGCCGTCAATGCACTGGGTGAAAAAGTCGAGATGAGGATATGCAGCAAACCCACGGAACAAGCTGCCGAAATCTATTCAATGTTAAAATATAAACAGATGCCTTTCAGAAAAATCAAAATTTGTAGAACACAGCAGACGTAGCGAAAAAACTCAAATGGCTGATTAACAAAGAAAAACAAATCTAGAATGAAAAAGTTGGGTTAAATAAAAAACAGATATGATGAAAAAGTATGTGATTGGTGCTTTTATGGCACTACTGTCGCTGGCAAGTTGCCAGAACGGAAACGGCAATGAGAGTGCCGCTTCAGCAAGTCCGTCGTTCGATGAAGTGTTCACCTCGCGCAGAAGTGTGCGCAGCTATGACGCTACAAAGAAAATCACCGAGGCGGAAGTGCGCGACCTGATCAAGGCGGCACAGGATGCCCCCTCTTGGGCCAACCAGCAGCCCACCAAGTATTATGTCGCCATCAGTCCGGAGAAGTTGGCTGCCGTGCAGGATATGGTGGGCGGCAACAAGGAGCGCATCAAGGACGCCCCCGTGCTCATCGTCTCCACCTACGAGCGCGGCAAGTCGGGCTTCTTCCAAGGCAATCAGACCAATGAGGTAGGAGAAGGATGGGGAGCCTACGACAATGGTCTGAGCAACTGCTATCTGATTCTGAAGGCCCGTGCCATGGGGTTCGACACACTCATCATGGGCATGCGCGATGCCGATAAGCTGAGAGAGCTGTTTGCCATTCCTGAGAACGAGACTGTCATGGCTGTTATCTCACTCGGCTACAGGGCAGAGGAGCCTAACCGCCCTGAGAGAAGAAACCTGGATGAGATTGTAAAGTTCTTCTGATATGAGATGTAGAAAAAGTCACATCCTCGTCTTAGTGCTCTCGCTGTGCGCAACCATCGCCGGGGCACAACAGTATCAGCAGGAGAACGATATCCCCTACACGGAGTCAGCCGATGCCTACGCCCAGGAGCGCTGCAAGCTCGACGTGTACTATTCCAAGGATTTGAAGGAAGCCCCTGTGGTGGTGTGGTTCCACGGCGGAGGTATTGAGGGCGGCAGCAAGCACATCGACCCTCAACTGAAGAACAGCGGACTCGTGGTCGTGGCGGCCAACTACCGGTTGCTGCCCAAGGCCCATATCGACGATATCCTCGACGATGCCGCAGCGGCGGTGGCCTGGACCTACAAGAACATCGCGAAATATGGGGGCAGCAAGCGCAAGATCTTCGTCGCCGGCCACTCTGCCGGTGGCTACCTGCTCGACATGGTCGGCTTGGACAAGCGCTGGCTCGCCAAGTATGGCGTGGATGCCGACTCGCTGGCGGCCCTCGTGCCTTTCAGCGGGCAGTGCATCACCCACTACAACATCCGCAAGCAGCAAGGCATATCACCCCTGCAGGCCACCATCGACAAGTATGCCCCTCTCACCTATGTCAGGCCCGACGCTCCACCCATCGTCATCATCTCCGGCGACAGGGAGCTGGAACTGTATGGGCGATATGAGGAGCAGGCCTATTTCTGGCGCATGCTGAAACTCGTGGGCCACCCCGACGTGACGCTCTACGAGATGCAGGGCTACGACCACGGCGCCATGCCACAGCCCGCCTATAAGATTCTGAAAGACCATATCAGGCGTATCACCGGCAAGATGACATCCGCCCTGCCACAGCCGACAATTAAGACCGAGCAGCAGGCGGAGTATCGTTTTGTCTGGCAACCGGAGTACGTCAGGAACGGCGCCAGGATTGACGACGTGAGTCCTGCCGTTCTTCACCTGACTGGCAGAAACGGTTACTATGACCTTACGCCGGAGACCGGCGCGCTCATCAAGGGGCTGCGTGACTTCACCGTCTCCGTCTGGTTCAAGGTCGGCTCCGACAATCCCCTCGACGGTTACGGCCATTTCCTCTTCGCCTTCTCACAATTGGCAGAGAATAGTGCCCATGAGGGTCCGTACATGGCCATGCGGCTGAACGAGCAGCGGTTTGAGACATCCACGGGCGGCTATGAGCACGAGGAGATCATCATGCAGGGAGGCAAGCCCAAGCGCGACACATGGGTGCACGCCCTCTACCGCCAGCAGGGGCACAAGGGTGAGCTGTTCCTCGATGGCAAACTCATCGGGCGTAACGAGAAGATGCCCATCCTCGCGGAGATCTTCCGCGATGCTCCCGCCAACTGCTGGATAGGCCGTGCTCCTTTCCGTGGCGACAAGTATCTGACGCAGACGGAAGTGGCCGATTTCCGCATCTATAATTATGCTGTCAGCAATCAGGATGTCAATAGGCTGAGGAAGTCGGCTGCCATCAAATAGAATAGCAAACGGCGCTATATCATTTTATGATGCGTAGGGTTTTGCTTCATGCATGTCCGAACACCAAAAATGCGTAGGGACTTCTGGTCCCTTCTGCTCTCAATCCAACCGTACAGGTCAAGACAAATTCTCCACACCCTCAAATCGAGGATGTGGAGATGGTGTGCATCATGGTTGCCCATGCTGTGTATATGGATGTAAGCTTACCTGCGGTTACCGCCACCGAAGGTGCGGCGGGGAGCATCGTTGCCGATGTGGCCGTTGCCGGCCATGTTGCCCGACGGACGGGTTCCGAAGGTGCGGCTTGGAGTGTTGGCCGATCCGCTGCGGTGGTTGTTGCCGAAGCTGCCACCCATCGAGGGATTGTGGTTGCCGCTACCCGTCATGTGACGGTTGCCGCTGTTCACTGAGGGATTGTGGTTGCCGTTATGGTTGCTGTTGCCATTGTGGCTCCAGTTTCCGTAGTTGTTGTGATTGCCGTGGTTGTTGTGGTTAAAGTTATGGTTGCCATGGCCCTTGGGAGGGTTGGGCTTGTCGAAACGGTGTGCGCTGTAGAAGCTATTGCCCCTGTGGCTGTGGCCGCCCCTGAAGGTCACGTACACTGCAGGACGATGGTAGAACATCCGGCCAGTGGCATAGCGGTTGTAGATGGAGAAAGTCCATCCGCCGGTGCCCCATGAGAGCGGACGATAGAACCATGTGCTTGCCATGTAGCGTTCCCACTGCCATGTGCTGAGCACGAGGCGGAGGTCGCGGTTGCGCACATCCCACCAGAATCCGAACACGTCGGCGCGGTTGTCTACGTTGAGCAGGTAGTCGAGGTTGATCTCATACACTGCCTCATATTGTGTCGCTGTCAGTCCGAGCTCGTAGGCCATCTTGTCTGAAAGGAAGAGGGCCTCGTTGCGTGCGGTGTTGTACGGCATTGCTGCGGCGGAGATGGCTATCGCCATCATCATCACCAAGGTCATCATCTTCTTCATA
>CADBLU010000164.1 GCA_902795605.1 uncultured Prevotellaceae bacterium
ACAAAATACAAAGATAAACCGTATCTTTGTGCACGTCAAGGCCACATACAGCTCTCATAAGCCTATAGTTTTGAGGGTTAACAAATAAGTTGACTAACACACCTCAAATATATAAAATAATTGTGACTTAGAGCACGGAAAGATTAGGATTGAGCGTATGTGCGCCTTGATTATTTGAGCAAAAGGTCCAATTCGGGGCAATTTGTCACATTTTTATCTCGACTGGCTTATAAATCCCAAATTTTTATCTAAATTTGCAAAAAATTAGTTCCACAATATGTTACTTTATACTTCCATGAAAGCACTTTTAACCACAGTATTGGCACTGGCTGTCAGCATGACAGCCAGTGCACAGAGTTATCCATACCAAAACCCCAACTTGTCGGCTGAGCAGAGGGCAGCAGACTTGTGCTCACGGCTGACACTTGAGGAGAAGGCAAGCCTGATGAAGAGTTCCTCGCCTGCCATCCCAAGATTGGGGATTCCACAGTTTGACTGGTGGAACGAGACTCTCCACGGCGTGGCACGCAACGGATTTGCCACCGTGTTTCCCGCCACTATCGGCATGGCAGCGTCTTTCGACGACGCCCTTCTGCAGCAGGTCTTCAATGCCTGTAGCGACGAAGCCCGTGCCAAGGCCAACACTGCCCGGCGAAGTGGGGTGATCAGGCGCTACCAGAGTCTCTCGTTCTGGACGCCCAACATCAATATCTTCCGCGACCCCCGTTGGGGAAGAGGCCAGGAAACATACGGAGAAGACCCATACCTCACATCCAGGATGGGCCTTGCGGTGGTGCGTGGTCTGCAAGGCGACGGCTCCCACAAATACACGAAGCTGCTTGCTTGCGCAAAACACTTTGCCGTGCACAGCGGACCTGAATGGAACCGCCATGTCTTCAATATCGAGTCATTGCCTGCCCGCGACTTGTGGGAGACCTATCTGCCTGCATTCAAGTCATTGGTGCAAGAAGGAAACGTGGCGGAGATCATGTGTGCCTACCAGCGCTACGAGGGAGAGCCTTGCTGTGGCAACACGCACCTGCTCCAGCAAATCCTTCGTGATGAATGGGGATTCAAAGGACTCGTCACCAGCGACTGCGGTGCCATCGATGATTTCTGGCGGCCAGGCTATCATGGTGTTTCCAAAAACGCCCATGAAGCATCGGCCAAGGCAGTGCGCTCGGGCACTGATGTGGAATGCGGAAGCAATTATCTCACATTGCCCGAGGCCGTTGCCAACGGTGAGATCACAGAGGCTGATATCGACGTCAGTCTGAAACGCCTGCTCAAAGCCCGTTTTGAATTGGGCGACTTCGACAGTGAGGAACTCGTCGACTGGCAAAGGATGAGCGAGGACGTTGTGGCATGTCAGAAGCACAAGCAACTGGCACGGCAGATGGCTTGTGAGTCGATGACGCTTCTGCAGAACCGCCATCAGCTCCTGCCTCTTGCCAAAGACAACCGCAAAATCATCGTCATGGGACCGAATGCCAACGATTCTGTCATGCAGTGGGCGAACTACTCAGGCTATCCTACTACAAATACTACCATTCTGCAAGGCATCCGGAAAAAAGTGGGCAAAGTGGACTACTACCCTGCCTGCGGACTTACCCGAAACGAGGTGAATCAGAGCTGCTTCAATGACATTTTTGCGCCCAATGGTGCCAAAGGCTTGTTTGTTAATTATTTTAACAACAAGAACCTTGAAGGCACTCCTGCCGCCGAGGCTATTATCTCTGAACCCATCAACCTCAGCAACGGCGGGAATACAGTGTTTGCGCCGGGTGTCAACTTGCATGATTTCTCAGCACGTTTCCAGGGGACGTTCATCCCCTCTTTCGACGGCGAAGTGTGGTTCACTGTAAAATTTGATGACTGTGCCCGTGTGATTGTCAACGGCGACACGATCATCAACGTGTGGAGAGGGCGCGACCGCATACAGGCCAGCGAAAAGAAAATGACTGTAAAGGCTGGACAGCAATACCCCATACAGGTCGACTACATGCAGGCCAAAGACATGGCCTCGCTACAGTTTGATATCGTCAGAAAGTATCAACCAAGCCTGGAGGAGCTTGTTGCCAAGGCTGAAGGCTATGAGACAGTCATTTTCGTTGGAGGTATCTCACCACGCCTTGAGGGTGAGGAGATGAAAGTGAGCGAACCTGGCTTTAAAGGAGGCGACCGTACAGACATTGAGTTGCCGGAAGCACAGAGGAAGGTGATAGCCGCACTCCACAAGGCCGGAAAGAAAGTTGTGCTGATCAACTGTTCTGGCAGCGCCATCGGTCTGTTGCCTGAGACAGAGAATGCCGATGCCATCCTTCAGGCATGGTATCCGGGAGAAGAGGGAGGCAACGCAGTGGCCGACGTCCTCTTCGGCGACTACAACCCAGAGGGAAAACTCCCTATCACGTTCTACAAAAGCGTGGAACAGTTGCCTGATTTCCTTGACTATCGTATGACCGGCCGCACCTATCGGTATTTCAATGGTGAAGCGCTCTTCCCATTCGGATACGGTCTGAGTTATACCACATTCGAGGTGTCACGTCCACAATACAAAAACGGGAAAGTGAAGGTGAAGGTGACCAATACCGGCTCACGTAAAGGCACAGAAACGGTACAAGTCTATATCAAGAAGCCCGAAGACACCGACGGACCCATCAAATCGTTGAGAGGATATGCGAAAGCCACGCTTGCTCCAGGAGAAAGCACATGGGTGGAAATAGACATGCCCCGAGAGCGTTTTGAGGTTTGGGACCAATCACACAACGTGATGAGAGTGATGCCAGGAAAGTATCAGCTGATGGCGGGCACCTCAAGCGCCTCGTCCGACCTGCGCTCCATCACCGTGAAAATAAGATAAAAAATACTAAAGCGCATCTTTTTCGCGCCAAAGTTTGTCGCAATGCGGAAAAAAGAGTAATTTTGCATCATGATGGAATTAAGTAGACACATTGAAATACTATTACTGAACAATGATTGTGTGATTGTGCCCAATTTAGGAGGGTTCATGGCACATCATGTCCATGCGAGCTATGACAAAGCCGACGGTATGTTCATTCCTCCCCGGCGCACGTTGGGTTTCAACCCTCAGCTGAACATGAGCGACTCACTGCTTGCTCAGTCTTATGCCGACACCTACGATATCAGCATCCCTGAGGCTATTGCACGTGTCAACCATGAAGTGAGCATCCTCAAACAGCGGATAGAGACAAACGGAAAGTATGAGTTCAACGACCTCGGCACTATCTACTTGAGAAATGACGGGCGATATGAGTTTGAACCATGCTCTGCAGGGATCCTTACCCCTGACCTTTATGGATTTGGTGCCATAGACGTGAGACTGCTGTCATCGGCTCTTAAGGCCGGCACCACCATTTCCAAGACGGAGCCTATGAGCATCATCCATCCTGCCTCCGTCAAACCTTCATCAAAACTTGCCACCATCATGTCGCAGATAGAACATCAAGACCAACAAGAAGAGAAAACCGTCAGTATCAAAGTGAGTTTGCTCCGCAATCTCGCCGTCACAGCCGTGGCGGCCGTGGCACTTGTGCTTTTTGCACGTCCGGTGCCTGTGAGCGAGAGCGGAAATATCATAGAGCAAAATACGGAGCAGGCCAGCATGCTTTCACTCCCCGCATCTCCTTCCGAGGCTGAACAACCCTCAACGGACGTTGTCAATATCCTCGGTAGCCTCGACATCGTGTCGCAAAAAATCCTTGAGAGTAGTGAGGAGCGCATCATGCCCGCCACAGGCGACTACACGATTGTGCTTGCCTGCAGTCTTCCCCTTGAGAATGCCAAGGCTTTCCTTGCTGACGTACAGGCAAAAGGTGCCAAGAAAGCAGTCCTTTTCACCCAAAACGACCAGAACATGGTCACCTACGGCAGCTATAAGGAAAGTAATGAAGCCTATGAGCAATTGCAGAAACTGCAGGCTGACGGCTGTGTAGCCAGCGGATGGATTTTGCATGTGAAATAGGATGAAAAGAGTACGCTGCCCTAAATGCGACCATTTCATCACCTTTGATGAGACAAGATATCAGGCGGGCCAATCGCTGATTTTCGTGTGCCCCGATTGCAACAAACAGTTCGGCATCCGAATGGGTGAGTCACGGCTCCGTGACACCCAAAAAGAAGAGAAGCCGGATGAGAACATCAATGAGACTGGCTGTGGGGCTATTGTCGTCATTGAGAATGTCTTCCACTATAAGCAAGTCATTCCCTTGCGGATGGGAGACAACACGATTGGCAGGTATATGAAAGGCGGCAAGACCAATACCCCTATTGAGACCAATGATCCGAGTGTGGATATGCTGCATTGTGTCATCAACGTATCACGCGGTAAAGACGGTAAGTTGAGATATGTGCTTCGAGATGGCCCCAGCAATACCGGTACGTTTGTCGACAATGAACTGTTAGGCGACCGAGAGCGCCGTATTATTTACGACGGCACCCTCTTCACCATTGGAGCCACAAGTGTGATCTTGCGTTCTGGCGACTAACGCCTTTTTCTTAACTTGAGTTTCGGTATCTTGTACTTCTCTCCTTCCTGGGGCGTTGTGTTGCCGTTGTTGAGTACCGTAAGGTAAATCAGGATATCCGTCCCGAGGAAAAATCTGGAAATGTCTTCCAACGTCTGCCCTTTCATCACCGTGATGACTGTGTCTACACCCACTATATCATAGGCCCCATAGGGTATTTGGGCATTCATCGCCTGATAGTCGAGAGTGTCACGGGTTATCACTCCTGTCGTGGCAGCTTCCGACAAATTTTCATTTTCACCTTCAGCCTCTACATTTGTCGCTACAGTAGTAGAGAGTGTGTCTGTCAAAGCCAAATCTCGGTCTTCACCATTGCCCTTGTTCAACCAAAAGGCAATGCCCGCAAGCAGCAAGATACCCGCCACACCTATCAGTACATTTCTCAACATATTACTGCCTTGGCGGACAGGTTCTTCCTCCGCTTCTTCTGAGACGTCAGCATCATCTGCAGAGTCACCAGGCGTGGCCTCGACCTCTGCGGCAGTTACTGGTTTTACAGGTTCCGTCTCCTCAGGTCCACCATCATGTACGTCAGGACCGTCGACAGAAGGCGTATTCTCTCCTCCATCTGCTTGAAGAGCCTCTGGCTCACTCTCCTCTGTGATTACCTGCTCATTCTCTTTCGCACGTTCAGCCTCACTCTCATCCGATTGATCGACCTCACTCTCTTCTGTACTCTCCGGCGCATTCTCCTCTGAAGATTCCACAGGTTCACTCGCAACAGAAGCGGGTTGTTCGTCGGAGATGAGAAATGACTGCGTGTCATCTGCTTCCGCCGACTTTTCATGACTGTCCAGCGTTTTTATGTCATCGAAATCGATGCCGTCATGGAGTTCCTCCTGTTCAAAGAAGTCGAACGGCCTGTTGACTATGGCAGAGAACTTCTCATCGGGAGTAAACAGCACCTTACCGTATACCCGCTGCCCTACTCTCACCTTGGTGAGAAGGAATGAGCCGAGGCCGTCCACCTCAACGGCTTCTCCCAGGTCCATGCCCACCAGGATACTCTTGAAAAAGCCAATTGCCAGCTTTTCCGCGGCAGAGGAGTCCAAACCATTTTGCCGCACAAGCATTTCCGCCAGAGCCACAAAAACACTGGGCTGCGATGACTGTTTCTCGGAAAGGTCGTCGCTGAGAAGCGCATAATGCAAGAAATGGACTGACAAATGAGGTGGCACAAGAAAACGTTTGCGGGAGCCCCTGTCATGAAGGATATACTCATCATGCTTGACAATTTCAAATTTCCCGAAATCAGGAATCGAAAGAAGACCAGCGTCGATCGTCCTGTTGACAATCCACTTGACGACGGCATCGGCACAATCTCTTGCCTGTTCAGGTGTGACGCCCGACTGCTGAGACAATTCTATGACCAATTGACTGTAGTTCATCGCAATAAAAAACGTTATCCGACCACATGTCCGAAGAGGTCAAACTCTTCTGCGTGGGTAATCTGTACTTGATAGAAACAACCTCTGCGAAGTTGCCGGTCTTCCGCACGTACCAGCACTTCAGGATCTACTTCCGGTGAGGAGTATTGAGTCCGCCCGACATAATAGTCGCCTTCTTTCCGGTCGATAATCACCTGAAGAGTCTTCCCTACCATCCCGCTCTCCACCTCCAGACTGATGTCCTGCTGGAGAGCCATCAGACGGTCGAGGCGTCTCCGCTTCGTTTCATCGGGCACATCATCCTTGTAATGCGTAGCGCTGTAGGTGCCTTCCTCTTCCGAATACGCGAAAGCGCCAAGCCTCTCAAACTTAGCCCATCTCACAAATTCCATCAACTCTTCGAAATCCTCATCGGTTTCTCCGGGGAATCCCACCATCATCGTGGTGCGGAGCACGATACCCGGCACAGCTTCCCGAAGCCGGCCAATCAACTGATAGGTCTCATCCCGGGTAATGTGCCTGTGCATACGCTGCAACATATGGTCGGAGATGTGCTGTAGGGCGATATCAAGATAATTGCACACATTTTCATGACGACGCATCACATCGAGAAGATCATAAGGGAACTGGTCGGGATAGGCATAATGAAGTTTGATCCATTTCACGCCACGGATGGCGGCCATCTGGTCGATCAATTCTGCGATATGCCGCTTTCCGTCAATATCCATGCCATAATAAGTCAGCTCCTGGCCGATGACAAGAAATTCTTTCACCCCTTGGGCGACAAGCATCCTTACCTCGTCTAAAATCTCTGTCATCGGACGGCTGACATGCCTGCCGGTGATGAGCGGGATGGCACAGTAGGCGCAATGACGGTCGCATCCTTCACTGATCTTGAGATATGCATAGTGGCGGGGAGTGGTGACGACTCGTTGGTTGCGGCAGTCATCGGCGACTGTCATCCCCAGGTCGGCAATCAGTCGGAGGTAGTCAAACTTGCCGTAATACCCGTCCACCTGAGGAATTTCCCTTTCAAGCTCCTCGCGGTATCGCTGAGAGAGGCATCCCATCACATAGAGTCGGCCGATACGACCCTCTTCCTTTGCTTGAACCATTTCAAGTATCGTATTGATACTCTCTTCTTTAGCATCACCGATAAAACCACAGGTATTGACAACTACTATCTCACCCTGTATGCGTTGCGGGTCGTGAAGACATGTGTATCCGTTCAGCTGAAACTGCTTCATCAGCATCTCGCTGTCCACAAGATTCTTCGAACAGCCCATCGTAATGATGTCTACATGGTTCTTTCTCATCACCGATAGCAATTACAGTTTACGCTCACTGAAGAGCGAGTCCACAAACTGCTTCTTATTGAACAGCTGGAGGTCTTCCATGCCTTCACCGAGGCCGATATACTTCACGGGCACTTTCAATTGGTCGCTGATGCCTATGACAACACCACCTTTCGCCGTACCGTCAAGTTTGGTCACGGCCATACTCGTGATGTTTGTCACAGCAGAGAATTGCTTCGCTTGCTCAAAAGCATTCTGGCCGGTACTGCCATCGAGCACCAGCAGCACCTCATCAGGCGCACAGGGAAGCACTTTCTTCATCACATCCTTGATCTTCTTCAACTCATTCATCAGTCCCACTTTGTTGTGAAGCCTTCCTGCCGTGTCGATAATCACCACATCGGCATTGTTGGCCTTGGCCGAACTGAGCGTGTCGAATGCTACAGAAGCAGGGTCGGCTCCCATCTTCTGCTTGATCACAGGCACACCCACACGCTCTCCCCAGATGCTCAACTGCTCAACGGCAGCTGCACGGAAAGTGTCGGCAGCACCGAGAAATACCTTTTTGCCGGCAGCCTTGAACTGGTAGGCCAGTTTGCCGATGGTTGTGGTCTTCCCCACTCCATTCACGCCTACCACGAGTATGACATAGGGGCGATGGTCGGTGGGCAGGTCCCAGTCATCCAAATCCGCCGTATTGTTCTCTGCCAACAAGGCAGCTATCTCATCCTTGAGAATGGCGTTCAGTTCCGAAGTAGAGACAAATTTGTCGCGTGCCACCCTGGCCTCTATCCTTTCTATGATCTTCAATGTCGTTTCAACACCCACATCAGAAGTGATGAGTATCTCTTCCAACTCATCAAGCACCTCGTCATCAACTTTCGACTTTCCCGCGACAGCCTTAGCTATCTTGGAGAAAAAATTCTGTGACGAACGCTCCAAACCTTTGTCGAGCGTCTCTTTCTTCTTCTTATTGAACAGTCCGAAAAATCCCATAATTACAAATTTTCCACAAAGTTAGCAATTATTTTTCACAACACAAAAAAAATGCCTACTTTGGAGTAGGCATTTTCTTTATATATAATGAATGATGACTTATTTCTTAAAGAAATCTTGCACAGCCTCATTGGGCACCATTTGCTCATCAAAGATGTAAGCGCCGGTCTTCGGGCTCTTCACCATCTTGATAACTTTCGTGTAAGCGCGACCTTCCTTCGAACCTTCGTGGAGGGAAGCAACGGTTTTCTTTGCCATATCCTAAATAGATTATTTAATTTCCTTGTGAATAGTCATTCTCTTCAGAATGGGGTTGTATTTCTTCAACTCCATACGCTCAGGGGTATTCTTGCGGTTCTTGGTGGTGATATAACGACTGGTGCCAGGCAGACCGCTGTTCTTCATCTCTGTGCACTCGAGAATCACCTGCACTCTATTGCCTTTAGCTTTCTTTGATGCCATTTTGTTATTCTCCTATCACTTTAATATCTTTCCAATCACAATAACCGCTGGCGACTGCCTTCTTCAATGCTGCATCGAGGCCCAACTTGTTGATGGTGCGCAAACCGGCAGCGCTGATTCTAAGAACAATCCAGCAATCTTCTTCCACATAGTAGAACTTCTTTGTGAACAAGTTCACATCGAAAGTACGCTTTGTGCGATGCTTCGAGTGGGAAACATTATTGCCCACCTGGGCTTTCTTTCCCGTAATCTGACAAATCTTCGACATTGCTATCTAAATTTTTGTTTTCGTTTTTTGATACCTATTCCAAACAGGGTG
>CADBLU010000165.1 GCA_902795605.1 uncultured Prevotellaceae bacterium
AAGACCAGGTGGCCAACTGGTATGGCATGTTCCTGCATGAGAGCCAGTATCTGGAGCCTGTCATGCCCGACATCGAGGCCATGCTCAACAGCTCACAAAGGAATGTCAACGGCACCGTCATCCTCCGTCTGCGCCCACTGGGCTTCGAGACCGTAGGCGTCGACTCCGCCGACGACCTTCTCAAATCGAAACTCGGCGAATACGGTGAGATGCAGCGCGGCTGGACCGCCGACGAGGCCAAGGGATTCATCAAGGTGCTCAGCACTCCCCTGCGCGTATACTACGGCATCCACCCCGACGAAAAGAGATAAGCCATGCCACAGAAACGTTACCATTTATCATCCACCGACAAGAAACTGGCCGGCGTCTGCGGAGGCCTGGCAGAGTATTTCGAGATCGACTCCCTGCTGGTGAGGATAGGATTCCTGGCGCTCGTCTTCGGCCTCGGCACCGGAGTGTTGCTCTACATCCTTCTCTGGCTGCTGGCACCTAAAGACAATAATATATAATATATGATAAGAGTAGGTATATTAGGAGCCGCCGGCTTCACCGGAGGCGAGTTGGCAAGGCTCTTGCTCAACCATCCCAACGTTGAAATCGTCTTCGCCAACAGCGAGAGCAACGCGGGCAACCTCCTCTCCGACGTGCACGAGGGCCTCATCGGCGACACCGACATGAGGTTCACCGACGCCATGCCCTTCGACGAGGTGGATGTCATCTTCCTCTGTTTCGGCCACGGCAAGAGCGAGGCTTTCCTCGCCACACATCCCGTGCCCGACCACGTCAAGATCATCGACCTCGCACAGGACTTCAGGATTGCCGCGCCCAGCCACGACTTCATCTACGGACTGCCCGAGATCAACCGCGCGAAGATTGCCGGCGCCAGCCATGTGGCCAATCCCGGCTGCTTCGCCACCTGCAGCCAACTCGCACTGCTGCCGGCAGCCAGCATGGGCATCGTCAGCGGCACCGTGGCCGTCAACGCCATCACCGGCAGCACCGGAGCAGGACAGAAGCCCACCGCCACCACCCATTTCTCATGGCGCAACAACAACATGAGCATCTACAAGCCCTTCCAGCACCAGCACGTGCCCGAGATCAGGCAGAGTCTGCTGCAGGTGCAGGGGCATCTCGATGCCGACATCGACTTCATCCCCTACCGCGGCGACTTCACCCGCGGCATCTTCGCCACCTCGGTGGTGCACACCGATGCCGACATCGCTGATATCATCGCCGCCTACAAGGACTTCTACGAAGACGCGCCGTTCACCCACTATGTGGACAAAGCCATCGACCTGAAACAGGTGGTGAACACCAACAAGGCGCTCGTGCACTGCGAGAAATACGGCGACAAACTGCTCATCACCTCGTGCATCGACAACCTGCTCAAGGGTGCCGTGGGACAAGCCGTGCAGAACATGAACCTCATGACAGGCACCGACGAGACTGCCGGACTGCGCCTGAAACCCTCGGCTTTCTGATGGAGGATTTTTCTAGGATTTTCTAGGATTTCTAGTTTTTCTAGTATTCCTAGTTTTCTTAGGATCTCTAGGATTCCTAGGATCCCTAGAACCATCTATGACTGCCCCGCCAATGATAAAAACAACAAAAAAGAAATGAAACTATTCGACGTCTATCCACTTCTCAACGTCAACATCGTGAGAGGTAAGGGATGCAAGGTGTGGGACGAGAACGGCACTGAATACCTCGACCTCTACGGAGGGCATGCCGTCATCAGCATCGGCCACAGCCATCCCCACTATGTGAAGGCCATCCTTGATCAGGTGAGCCGACTGGGTTTCTACTCCAACTCGGTCATCAACCGCCTGCAGCAGCAACTCGCTGAGCGGCTCGGCGCGGCCTGCGGATATGAAGACTACCAGCTGTTTCTGGTGAACAGCGGAGCTGAAGCCAACGAGAACGCGCTCAAACTCGCCTCGTTCCACAACGGCCGCACACGCGTGCTCTCGGCACAGAAAGCCTTCCACGGACGCACCTCGCTGGCCGTGGAAGTGACCAACAACCCTAAAATCATCGCTCCTATCAACGCCAACGGCCACGTCACCTACCTGCCGCTCAACGACATCGACGCCTGGGAGGCCGAACTGGCCAAGGGCGACGTCTGCGCATGCATCATCGAATGCATACAGGGCGTGGGAGGCATCCGCATGGTGGAGCCCCGCTTCGCACAGGCACTCAGCGCTGCCTGCAAACGGCACGGCGCCGTACTCATCTGTGACGAGATACAGTGCGGCTACGGCCGTAGCGGCCGTTTCTTCGCCCACCAGTGGCTCGACATACGCCCCGACCTCATCACCGTGGCCAAAGGCATCGCCAACGGCTTCCCCATGTCGGCACTCCTCATCTCGCCCGAGTTTGAGCCCGTCTACGGACAACTCGGCACCACCTTCGGAGGCAACCACCTGGCCTGCGCCGCCGCTCTTGCCGTGCTCGACGTCATGGAGCAGGAGCACTTGGTAGGCAACGCGCACAACGTGGGCTCGCACCTCATTGAGCGGCTCACCCGACTGAAGTCGGAAGTGCCCCATATCACCGACGTGCGTGGACGCGGACTGATGATCGGCATCGAGCTCGATGTACCCTACAAAGAGATTCGCCAGAAACTCCTCTACGAAGAGCATTGCTTCGTGGGATGCTCAGGCACCAACACCCTGCGCCTGCTGCCTCCCCTGTGTCTCACGCTGGACGAGGCCGACGCATTCATAGAAAAGCTTAAAAACGTGCTGATATGAAAATATCCGTTATCGGCGTAGGAGCCATGGGGGGTGCCACCGTGGAAGGACTCCTGAAAACCACCGTCATAGCACCCTCCGACATCACCGTGGCCGACCCCTCACAGGCTGCCATCAACAGGTTTGCAGAGACAGGCGTCAGCCTCACCACCGACAACCAGGCCGCGGCCGCCGGTGCCGACATCGTCATGGTGGTCGTCAAGCCCTGGCTCGTGGAGGGCGTGCTCACCGGACTCCGCGACACCCTCGACTACGCCCATCAGCTCATCGTGGTCATCGCCGCTGGCGTCTCGTTGCAAGCCATCACAGGATGGCTCCGCAAGCCCACAGGCCCCGACCCACGCTTCTTCCTCGTCATCCCCAACACGGGCATCGCCGTCAGGGAATCGATGACCTTCATCGTGCCCATAGGCGCCACAGAGGCCGACATCGAGTGCGTCAAGCAACTCTTCGACCAACTCGGGCGCACCATCATCACCGAGGAGCGCCTCCTCGCCGCCGGCACCACACTCGCCTCTTGCGGCATCGCCTATGCCATGCGCTACGTGAGGGCAGCGGCGGAAGGCGGCGTGGAAATAGGCTTCAAGGCCCACGACGCCACCGACATCGTGCTCCAGACGGTGAAGGGCGCCGTGGCACTGCTCCAGGCCACCGGCGAGCATCCTGAATCTGCCATCGACAAAGTGACGACCCCGGGTGGCGTCACCATCAAAGGTCTCAACGAAATGGAGCACGCCGGTTTCACATCGGCTGTCATCAGAGGCCTGAAGGCAGGCATGAAATCATAACGACAACCATCACGGGGGTATCCCCAAAATCATACCTACTATGGACGAACAAATCAAGCAAATAGGCGAGCGCCTCCGCGGACTGCGCGACGTGCTCGATGTCAGCGCCGAAGAAGTGGCCTCCCTCTGCGGCATCACAGTGGAACACTACCTGCAGATGGAAAGCGGAGAAAGCGAACTCTCCGTGGCCAACCTCCAGAAAATCGCCCGGCAGTACGGCGTGTCGCTCGACGTACTGATGTTTGGCGAAGAACCGAAGATGAGCAGCTATTTCCTCACCCGCAAAGGTCAGGGCATGAGCGTGGAGCGCCGCAAGGCCTACAACTATGAGTCGCTGGCCAGCGGATTCCGCGGCCGGAAGGCCGATCCTTTCATCGTGACCGTGGAACCCAAGTCCTCCGACACCCCCAAAGAGATGAACTCTCACAGCGGACAGGAGTTCAACATGGTGCTTGAGGGCAAGATGGAACTCACCATCGGCTCGAAGGAACTCATCCTCCATGAGGGCGACTCCGTCTACTTCGATGCCACGCAACCCCATGGCATGAGGGCTCTCGACGAACATCCCGTGAGATTCCTCGCCATCATTTTCTAACCACAGGCGGCCCAAGCCACCCCACATTTACACAACAAACAATATGGTAGAAAGATTTTTAACGCAGACGTCTTTCTCTTCAGTGGAAGATTTCAAGGAGAACCTGCATTTCATCATCAAGGAGAACTTCAACTTCGCCTACGACGTGGTTGACGCCTGGGCCGAGGAACAGCCTGACAAACTGGCTCTCCTCTGGACCAACGACAAAGGAGCGGAGTATTCACTCACCTTCTCCGACCTGAAAAAGCGAAGCGACCAGGCTGCCGCCTACTTGCAGTCGCTGGGCATCGGACGGGGAGACATGATGATGCTCATCCAAAAGCGCCGCCTCGAGTGGTGGATCACGATGCTCGCCCTCTGCAAGTTGGGCGCCGTGGCCATCCCCGCCACCCACATGCTTACCAAGAAAGATATCATTTACCGCAACACACGCGCTTCCATCAAGGCCATCATCTGCGTGGGCGAGAGTTATGTGCTCAGCCAGATACAGGCCGCCATGCCCGAGAGTCCCACCGTCGACGTGCTGGTGAGCATCGGCCCGCAAGTGCCCGAGGGTTTCCACGACTGGCAAGCCGAAATCGATCAGGCCCCTGCCTTCGTCAGGCCCAAGCATGTCAACACCAACGAAGACACCATGCTCATGTACTTCACCAGCGGCACCAGCGGAGAGCCCAAGATGGTGGCACATGACCACCTCTATGCCCTCGGCCATCTCACTACAGGTGTCTTCTGGCACAACCTGTCGGAAGACAGCATCCACCTCACCGTGGCCGACACGGGATGGGGCAAGGCTGTATGGGGCAAGTTCTACGGACAGTGGTTTGCCGGTGCCGCCGTCTTCGTCTACGACCACGAGAAATTCGATGCCGACAAGATGCTCCAGCAGATGGCAAAATACCACGTCACCTCCTTCTGCGCACCACCTACCGTCTACAGGTTCCTCATCCGTGAGGACTTCTCCAAATACGACCTCAGCGCCCTGCGCTACTGTTGCACCGCCGGCGAGGCGCTCAATGCCGCCGTCTACGACAAGTTCCGCCAGCTCACCGGTATCCGGCTGATGGAGGGCTTCGGCCAGACCGAGACCACCATGACCCTCGGCACCATGCCCTGGATGGAGCCCAAGCCCGGCAGCATGGGCATGCCCAACCCCCAATACGACATCGACCTTGTCAAGCCCGACGGCACCCCATGCGAAGACGGCGAGAAAGGGGAGATCGTGGTGCATGTGCGCGACCGCAAGCCCATCGGCCTCTTCAAGGAGTACTACCGCGACGAGGCGCTCACCAAAGAGGCTTGGCACGACGGCCTTTACCACACGGGCGACGTGGCCTGGCGCGACGAGGACGGCTACTACTGGTTTGAAGGCCGCATCGACGACGTCATCAAGAGCAGCGGCTACCGCATCGGCCCATTCGAGGTGGAGAGTGCCCTCATGACCCATCCTGCCGTGGTGGAATGCGCCATCACCGGTGTGCCCGACGACATCAGAGGCATGGTGGTGAAAGCCACCGTCGTGCTGGGCAAGGAGTGGAAAGACAAAGCCGGCGACGCCCTCGTCAAGGAACTCCAGAACCATGTGAAGCGAGTCACCGCACCCTATAAGTACCCGCGCATCATCGAGTTTGTCGACGAACTGCCCAAGACCATCAGCGGCAAGATACGCCGTGTGGAAATCAGGGAGAAAGACAAGCAGTGAACCATATTCACATTACCAGACCGACATGCCAAAGAGAATCGTAGTCAAGATAGGCAGCAACGTGCTCACCCGCGACAACGGCAAGCTCGACATCACAAGGATCTCAGCGCTCGTCGACCAGACGGCGTGGCTACATGCCCACGGCTATGAGCCCATCCTCGTGTCGAGCGGAGCCATGGCCAGCGGGCGAGGTGAGATCAGCGTGTCGAAACGCCTCGACAGCGTGGCTCAGCGCCAACTCTTCTCTGCCCTGGGACAGGCCAAGCTCATCAACCTCTACTACGACCTGTTCCGTGAGTATCATCTGCCCGTGGGGCAGGTGCTCACCATGAAAGAGAATTTCAACTCCCGCCGCGCCTACCTCAACCAGCGCTCCTGCATGACCGTGATGCTCGACAACGGCGTCATTCCCATCGTCAACGAGAACGACACTGTCAGCGTCACCGAACTGATGTTCACCGACAACGACGAGCTGTCGGGACTCATCGCCTCGATGATGGACGCCGAGGCACTCGTCATCCTCAGCAATATCGACGGCATCTACGACGGCTCACCCTCCGACCCGCACTCAAAGGTCATCCGCCGCGTGATGCCCGGAGAAGACCTGAGCCAGTATATCCAGACAGAGAGGAGCGGCTTCGGCCGCGGCGGCATGATCACCAAATACAACATCGCACGGAAAGTGGCCGAGGAGGGCATACGGGTGATTATCGCCAACGGCAAGCGCCCCAATATCCTCATCGACCTCGTGGAGCACCCCTCAGAGACGCCCCACACCGAGTTTGCCGCCGCCCCGGAAGGTGTCTCGGGCATCAAGAAATGGATTGCCCACAGCGACAGTTTCGCCAAGGGACAGGTGCACGTCAACGCGGCGGCGAGGAAAGCCCTCACCGGGCACAGTGCCGTCAGTCTGCTGCCCGTGGGCATCACCGCCGTGGAAGGCGACTTCGAGGAGGGCGACCTGGTGAGCATCATCGATGAGCGAGGCAACAGGTTTGCCGTGGGGCGCACGTCCTACGACAGCGAGAGTGCCCGCCGCGTGATGGGCCAGCACGACCAGAGGCCCCTCATCCACTATGACTATCTGTATCTGGAACAGCCCTATTGACCTTTTCCACCGACAAAACCTATCAATCCCTATACATCATGCAACTGAAAGAGACTTTTGAAAAAGTCAAGAACGCCAGCCGCGAACTGGCACTTATCAGCGACGAGCGGCGCAGCGACATCCTGCTGGCCACCGCCGATGCCATCATCACAAACAGCGGGGCACTGCTCGAAGCCAATGCCCGCGACCTGGCACGCATGGACCGCTCCAACCCCCTCTACGACCGTCTCTTGCTCAATGAGAAACGGTTGGAGGCCATCGCCGCCGACATGCGCCATGTGGCCGCACTGCCCAGTCCGCTGGGCAAGACACTCATCGACAAGACCCTCGACAACGGACTCCATCTGCGCCGTGTCACCGTCCCCTTCGGCGTCATCGGCATGATCTACGAAGCACGCCCCAACGTCAGTTTCGACGTCTTCTCGCTCTGCTTCAAGAGCGGCAATGCCTGCGTGCTCAAAGGCGGCCGCGATGCCGACGAGTCGAACAAGGCCATCGTGCGACTCATCCACGACATCCTCCGTCGCGAACAGGTCAACCCCTCGGTGGTGGAACTGCTGCCCGCCACGCATGAGGCCACCGGCGAGATGCTCAACGCCGTAGGATATATCGACCTCTGCATCCCCAGAGGCGGCAAGCGGCTCATCGAGTTCGTGAGAGACACTGCCCGCGTGCCGGTCATCGAGACAGGCGCCGGAGTGGTGAACGCCTTCTTTGATGTCGACGGCGACCTGAGCATCGGCCGTCTCATCATCAACAATGCCAAGACACGCCGCGTGAGCGTGTGCAACGCCCTCGACTGTCTCATCATCCACCAGAACCGTCTGAACGACCTGGGCGAACTCTGTGCACCGCTCATCATCAGCAATGTTGTCGTCTATGCCGACGAGCAGGCCTATGACGCACTGCACGGCAAATATCCCGACGAACTGCTCCGCCACGCCACCGACGAGAGTTTCGGCACCGAGTTCATGGACTATGCCATGGCCATCCGCACCGTGCCCACCGTCGAGGCGGCCATACGCCATATCAGCACCTACGGCAGCGGCCACAGCGAATGCATCATCACCGAGAACGCCGCCACTGCCGCACAGTTTGAGGCACAGGTCGATGCTGCCTGCGTCTATGTCAACGCCCCCACCAGCTTCACCGACGGAGCACAGTTCGGACTGGGCGCAGAGATTGGCATCAGCACCCAGAAACTGGGTCCGCGCGGCCCGATGGCACTCGATGAGATTACCACCTATAAATGGCTCATCGAAGGGCACGGACAGGTGAGACCATAACCCCCTTCAGACCAACCATCAATCCCTATCACTCATGAGAACATTCTTCAACGTGGAAGACCTCGGCGACCTGCGCCAAGCGCTGGCCGAGGCACAGGAAGTGAAAAAAGACCGCTACGCATACCAGCACTTAGGCAAGAACAAGACGCTGCTGATGATCTTCTTCAACAACAGTCTGCGCACCCGCCTGTCGACACAGAAAGCAGCCACCAACCTGGGCATGAACGTCATCGTGCTCGACGTCAACGCCGGCGCATGGAAACTGGAGACCGAGCGCGGCGTCATCATGGACGGCGACAAGAGCGAGCACCTGCTCGAGGCCATCCCCGTCATGGGAAGCTACTGCGACATCATCGCCGTGCGCTCGTTCGCAGGACTCACCGACCGCGAGTTCGACTATGCCGAGACCATCGTCGGACAATTCGTGCGCTACAGCGGACGGCCGGTCATCGCCATGGAGACAGCCACCGTGCATCCCCTCCAGGCCTTTGCCGACCTCATCACCATCGAGGAATACAAACCCGTCGCACGCCCGAAGGTGGTGCTCACATGGGCGCCTCACTGCCGTGCTCTCCCCCAGGCCGTGCCCAACTCTTTCGCGCAATGGATGAACGCCGCCGACGTGGACCTCGTCGTCACACATCCCGAAGGCTACGAACTCGACCCACAGTTCGTGGGCGGAGCCCGGGTGGAATACGACCAGCGGAAAGCCTTCGAGGGCGCTCACTTCATCTATGCCAAGAACTGGAGTTGTCCGGGTGTCACCAATCCAGCCGACTACGGCAAGATTATCAGCCGTGACATGAACTGGACAGTGGACACCGAGCACATGTCGTGGACCGACAACGCCTACTTCATGCACTGCCTGCCCGTCAGGCGAGGCCTCATCGTCAGCGACGACGTCATCGAGAGCGAGCGCTCTATCGTCATCCCCGAGGCTGCCAACCGCGAGATCTCGGCCGAAACGGTCATCAAGCGGGTTCTCGAGAGCTTGTAGTTCTAAGGAGTTTGAGGTTTTAAGGAGTTTGGGAGTTTAGGAGTGTAGGAGTTTAGACAATAGTACGGATTGCTCCTCGATTTAGAGGTCGAAAAGAGCAGAGTAATGTCTAAACTCCTAAACTTCTAAACTTCTAAACTCCTAAACCCCCAAATATCTTCACAATTCATCCGACTATTGTCTTGCTTTTCGCATAAATTTGCTATTTTTGCAGTGTGAAAGACAACCGCAGGTGATGATGCCAGCGGATTTTTGATTGACCATAGACAAAAACAGACAAATGAGCCAGACAAGCCAAAAGTTGATTACAGAATATATCAGGGCACGTTATGCACTGCTCGTCATCGAATCATTCGAGGAGGAGCGGGTGATTTCCGAACTATACGCCATCTCCTCGTCACTCGGACAAAACCTCTATGTGTGGAACTCCACCCAGGGTGTGACCTTCAAGGGCAAGCCCCTCGACACGAAGTCCACCGACCTGAAGGTGGCCATCGACGTCTGCGAGGCCAAAGCACGCGAGGCCGGCCAGAAGAGCCTGTTTGTCTTCTGCGACGCGCACAGCTATCTCACCGAGCGGGCCAACCCCATCTACCGCCGTCGCCTCAAAGACTTCGCCATCCACATCCGCAACAACGGCTATCAGTGCAACTGTATCATCATCGCACCCTCATTTGAGATTTGCAATGACCTGCAAAAGGAAGTGACAGTGCTCGACTTCCCTCTCCCCTCACGCGAGGAGGTGCGCGACATCATCAAGCGCTTCACCGACTCCTACCGGGGGATGCATGGGGTGACCATCGACATCGATGACGCCCTCATCGAAAGATATGTGGAAGCCAGTATGGGACTGACCGCCTTAGAGATAGAGAACTGTCTCTCGCGCTCCCTCGTCAACGACCGGCGGCTCGACGCCGACGACCAGAAAAGCATTCTCAACGAGAAACGGCAGATTATCCGCAAGACAGGCATCCTGGAGTATATAGACTCGAAAGTCAACCTCAACGACGTGGGCGGACTGCAGACGCTGAAGCGGTGGCTCCTGCTCCGCGGCCACTGTTTCAACGACCAGGCCAGGGAGTTTGGCGTCCACCCGCCCAAGGGAGTGCTGCTCACCGGAGTGCCCGGTTGCGGTAAGTCGCTCACGGCGAAATGCGTGGCCACGACATGGAACATGCCGTTGCTGCGGCTCGACATGGGTAAGATTTTCCAGGGACTGGTAGGGTCTTCGGAGGCCAACATCCGAGTGGCGTTGAATACTGCTGAGGCTGTGGCACCCTCTATCCTCTGGATTGACGAGATAGAGAAAGGCCTTGCAGGCACCAGCGGGCACGGCGGCGACGGCGGCACATCCACCCGCGTGTTTTCCACCCTGCTCACCTGGATGCAGGAGAAGACCAGTCCCGTCTTCGTCTTCGCCACCGCCAACAACATCAACAACCTGCCGCCGGAACTGCTCCGAAAAGGGCGGTTCGACGAGATCTTCTTTGTCGACTTCCCCTCCAAGGAGGAGCGCAAGAAAATCCTTGAGATCCATATTTCAAAGCTCAAACGCGACATCTCAAAGTTCGACATCGACCGTCTGGCAGACCTGTGTGGAGAGAAAACCTTCGGCAAAGACGTGGTGCTCTCGGGTGCCGAAATCGAAGCATGGGTGGGCGACTCGCTCCTTGAAGCCTTCGCACGGCGTATGGACGGAGATGATAGTGCCGACCTCACGATGGCCGACTTCGAATGCACCCTGCGGCGTATTGTCCCGATGGGCCAGATGCGCAAAGACGAGTTCACCAGACTCCGCAAATGGGCCAATGAGAACGCTGTGAGTGCCTCGCTCACCAGTTCTGACGTCCCAGCACTTCCCGCAACCAAAGAAAGCGACTTGCCGGCCGACAATGACAAAGAGCGGTTCATGGCCGGCAGGAAAATCGACTTCTAAATCCCATCCACTATGAAGCAGATAGAAATCAGGATCTTCCCCGACGGACGCGTGGCCACCGTCACCCGGAATATGAAAGGCAAGGAATGTCTGAAATACTTCGCCACACTCGAAGCCCTGCTTGAAGCCCAGGTGACAGACTCCGAATTCACCAGCGAATACTATGAGGCCGAACAGGTGGAGACAGAAGAGGAGACCATCAACAACCAATATACACAAGCAGACTCATGAGCCAAATCCCCACCCAACGATATCCGTCAAAAGGCTGCCTGTGGGAGTTGCTCCACTCGCTGTGGATTTATTGGACGCTCACATTCATGGCCTTTATCAGTTTTTTCTATATCGGCAGCAAGATGCGCCACCGTCCTTGGCTCATCTGGGGTGGCGTCTATCTCGTCGTATTCATTCTGATCTTCTCTTTCGTAGATCAAGATCAAAACGAAGAGTCTAACAGTGCCATCGGCGGCATACTGACGCTTTATTGGCTCGGGAGCATCGTCCATGCCTTCGTGGCACGAAGTGAATATCTGCAGATGCTGCTCCGAGATGAGGCAGAGACACAAAGATACTATCGCGAGCAGTATTATGAACAGCAGCGTGCCAGCCAGTTTGCAGGAGAATACCAAGCCCGACAGCAGCAGCAAGGAAGGTCAGCTTTCTCCGACCATTCCTATACAGCCCAACCAAAGCAGTCCCCGGCAGCCGCTGCAGCAGACATCCCCATGACCGACATCAACACCTGCACTGTCAATGAGTTGGCCGCGCTGCCAGGGGTCACCATCGTCATGGCCAAGCAAGCGTATAACTACCGCTGCGAGCACAACGGTTTCAGTTCGACAGAAGAGTTTTTCCAGGTCACCGGTCTGAAGCCTCACTTCGTGGCCATGCTACAAAGTAAACTGGTCTGCAGCCATACGTCCCAGCAACCCGACTCATCATTCACCGACGACACGGGCACCGACGACACCGGGAATACTCCGCCTCACACCGGACGAAAACTCGACCTATAGGATGACGACGACACTCAACATCAACCGGTTGCTGCCTGTGACCGAGGCCGAAGGGCCGGGACGGCGCACCTGCCTGTGGCTGCAAGGCTGCAGCCGCCACTGCGAAGGTTGTTTCTCACCCCACACATGGGACAGCACGCCGCATCTCCTCTTGTCGCCTGCCGATGTCATCAGGCAAGCACTGGACGAAGGCGTGGAAGGACTCACCCTCCTGGGCGGCGAGCCTTTCGAGCAGGCAGAGCCATTGGCCGAACTGCTGCGGCTCGCATGGGCAGCACGCCTGTCTACCGTTGTCTTCACTGGGTTCACCCATGAGCAGCTCATCGCCATGGAAGAGCCCTACGTGAGAGAAGCCCTCGCCCACACCGACGTCCTCATCGACGGTCCATATATCGAGCGGCTGCGCGACTTCAGCCGGCCGATGGTGGGGTCGGCCAACCAACGGTTCATCTTCCTCACCGGGCGCTACGCCATGGCTCATTTCAAAGCCAACCGCATAGAGATAAGAATCCTGCCCGACGGCACCACCGCCATCAACGGCATGGGGCACATCGAGCAACTCGCCGGCATCACCGGACAACAATCCATACACACCCAACCAACTACATCATGTCTGCATCAGCCATCTTAATACCCTTGGCCTTGTCGATTATCTCCGGCGCTTTGAGTGCCTCGGATGCACGTAAACGACTGGCCGCCGCACCGCAAAACAATGGTGTGGCACAGATAGAGACCCGATTCAACGACGCCAGTCTGCTGGTGAAAACCCTCAACGAGCACGGCATCCAGACCTTTGTAGAGTCGGAGAACCGCATCATCACCCAATTCGCCGAAGGACGCATTACCTACATACGAGCCTCCGAAGGCGCACCTTTCATCATGGAGGTGAGCGAGGTGGGCGACATCCAGTGCCTGCTCGATGAACTGGAAACCATCGAGACCGAATATCAGGGCAACGTACAGTCGTACACCTATGAGCGGGTCGTCAACAACCTGCCCGATGGGATGACAATCGAGAGTGAGCAGGTGCTCGACGACAACTCCATCGTCATCACACTCAACGTGGAGTAACTATCTCTGCCAAGGGCGAAGATAGGCTGCGCCTCGGGAATGAAAGCAAAAACTTCGTATTTTGCTTTGCATTCCGCTCGGTTGATATAAATTCCTTTCACTCGAAAAAACAAATAAATTAGTTTTTTCCTCGCTTAATCGGAATTTTGCACTATCTTTCCTCTATAAATAGTAAACAAATTGCCCCGCAGAAGTAACTAAACACTTATAATCTGTTGATATAGAGGCACACCCATCC
>CADBLU010000166.1 GCA_902795605.1 uncultured Prevotellaceae bacterium
AAATTTCACTTTTCTGTGCTCAATTGCTGTGTGGAGTAGTCATACTCCGATCCGTAGGCGCTGTGAGGAATGCTGAAGATGACAATCATGAACAGCACGGCCAGGCAGACTACCCACTTGTTGTATTTCCACCTCAGTGTGACAAGAGCCGCCAGGAAGAACAGGAACGACAGGAGCGTCTTGTTGTCGGTGAGGTCAGTCCCGTAGGGGAAGCCCGTCCACCACGGTCCGAAAGCGGCATGCTGCACGAGAGGACCGAAGATGAAGCCACCCACAAAAAGGGTCGCCACCGTGATTTTCAGCCATTTGCGGTATTCCTTTTGAGAGACGACCAGCAGCATCGTGTAAACGGCAAACAGCATGGCCGCAAACATCAGCAGGATGTGAGGTATCAGGATGCCGGCGGGCACATCCTGCCGGAAACGTATCACCACGGGTTCGTCGGCCAGATAGTCCTTGTCGCCGACGGTGATATAATACTGCAATTTGCCGCCGACAGGTTGCGCGGGCAGTGCCGCCTGCCACTCGCCGTCCGTCCATGCGAAATCCGCGGTGGTGTATTCGTCGGAGGTAGGGTAGCAACGGTAATGCACTTGCGCCTTGGCTGTCTGAGGAACGGCTTTGAGCGTCACCGTCTCGTCGTGCTGCACACCGCTCCTGGGCAGTTTTACCTTGTAGCTCTCGCCGTTGAGCTCCACCATGACCTTCTTGGGGTAGGTGGGGCCGGTCATGCGCTGATAGACACTCAGTGCCAACGTGATGATGATGGCGAGCAGCCAAAATATGGTTTTCTTCATCTTATTGGAGGTGTTAGGTGAACTTGGAATGTGATGGTCTCCTCGTCACGGAGCACTTTCACGGGAATGGTGGTGCCGGCCGTCAGCTCCGACAGCCGCTCCATGTATTCGTTGATGTCGTTGACGGGCTTGCCGTCGATTTCCTGAATGATGTCGCCGCTGCGGATGCCGGCCTCATGGGCTGGCTTTCCTGCCACCACGATGTCGGCCCGGAGCCCCGGTGTGGTGCTGGCTCCCATGACGTCGGGCATGAGGCCTAAGGTGACCTTGAACTTGGCGTGCTTCATCGTCTGCGTGCTGGGCACGTTGATGTAGTCGGGCGCCTCGGGCAGGGCAGCCAACCGGGCTATCAGTTCCTGCGAGAACTCCAGGGTCTGCTGCATGCCTTCGTAGTTCAATGTTGAAGGGACGTCGGCAGGGGTGTGATACTCCATGTGGCCGCCCGTGGTGAGGAAGAGCACAGGGATGTCGGCTGCCACGAACGACGCCTGGTCGCTCGGGCCATAGCCGTCGGGGATACAACTGACGTGCACTCCCGTCTGTCTGGCCACCGCCTCCACCATCTCTTTGAATGAGCTGCTGGTGCCTGTGCCCGACACGCTGAGGGAATGGTTGCGCATGCGCCCCACCATGTCGAGGTTCACCATCGCCACGATTCCCCCCTTGTCGGCGGGGAGGTTGATGCGCCGTTTGTCGTCGTGCTTCATCCAGTCGAGGAAAAACTTGGAACCGACTAGGCCCTGCTCCTCGGCACCGAAGAAGGCGAAGATGATGCTTCGCGGCGAACCGGTCTTCTTGAAATGGCGGGCCAGTTGAAGCACCACGGCGTCGCCGCTGGCGTTGTCGTCGGCTCCGGGATGCACGCCGAGGGTGTCGGGACGGCGGGAGCCTGAGCCTTCGCCACCCATGCCTAAGTGGTCGTAATGAGAGCCCACCACAATATACTCGTTCTTCAGACGTTTGTCGTTGCCCGGCAATACGGCGAAGATGTTGTGGGTGGTTCTCTTCTCGGTCTTCCCGTATGTGAAGTCGTGGTAGAATCCCTTTTTCTTCTTTCCCTTGACGACGGGCTTGAGTTTCAGGCTGCGCAGTTGGCCGGTGATATATTCAGAGGCAAGCGTGTCGCCCGCAGTGCCGGGGTATCTGCCTCCCAGTTCCTGCGAAGCCAGATATTCCACCGTTTTCTTCATGTCGTCCTGCCTTTGGGCTTGTGCCTGCGTGACAAGCGCGAGAGTCAAAGACAACAAAAAGATGATTCTTCTCATTTTTTTCTTGCATTATTTTTTTCCGGGTGCAAAGGTACTGCCTTTTTTTCGTTTACGAAATCCCAATTAATGACGATTTTTCATTTTTTGTCCATCTTTCTCTACCCAGAAACCATTCAGCGAACGTCGTAAAACATATAATTGCCATGTAATTATTCGCTGAATGGTTAGTGGTTCACTTTTCTGTTGTTATTTACAATTGTTACGAAGAGATAATCAAAAACCGCTACGCTTCGAAAAAAAATGTAAAACATATTTGGTTGACACCTTGTTCTATAGCGACTATGCGTTTTTTTTGTTGCACCAAACCCTCTTGCTCATCGACGATAGGAATCGTCGACCCCTATGTGCGCACCAAAGCATTTGCTCATGATGTGAAGTCCTCTGTTCAAGCCCCGTGAGTGCACCTTAGGGGGCGACGTTTCCGAACGTCGCATACACCAAAAATCATTGTCGCTTTGAATGATTTTTTTATTTCAATTTTCTCGTTGATTTACTTTCCCTCGCTTCGCGAACAGTGGCCGTTGTCTCTTGCGTAGCAATCTCTATATATGCGCACGCTGTTCATCCTTATTTTCTCTTCATAATGGGGGAGACGCCAAGAATGGGCGTCTCTACTTTGCCGGCGAAACACCGTTTTGTAGAAAGCGGACATGCATAAAGCAAGTCCTTACGACTTCGGGGCATTCCAACCACGCCAAATGGCCCGTTGCAACCGTAGGGACATACTTTATGTATGTCCGCAAGACAAATCAGACGTTGATGATATTTCAATCGGCCAGAGATTGTGATTGCTTCGCAAGAAATCTGATTTAAAATCAAAAATAAAAAATTCTGCGGAAAATCTTTATTGCGAAAACAAACATCGATGACGTCCATTTTTGAAAGATTTTTTTTATTCTATTTTCTCGTGGATTTTTTGCGAAGCAATTCATGGAATGCGGACATGCACAAAGCAAGTCCCTTCTATGTCCGTAAGATTTGATAAAATCAAACGTTGATGATTTCAATCGGCCAGAGATTGTGATTGCTTCGCAAGAACCAACGGTCACTGTTCGCAAAGCGAGGGAAAGTAAATCGGATGAAAAATCAAAAAAGAAAAATTCTGCGAAAAATCTTTATTGCGAAAACAAATGTCGATGACGTCCATTTTTGAAAGATTTTTTTATTCTATTTTCTCGTAGATTTTTTGCGAAGCAATTCATGGAATGCGGACATGCATAAAACCCGTCCCTTTGGCATTCGTGATGTGGACATTTGCGACGAGGGAGAAAGGAATTGATGATGCCGGTGAGCATGGAGAAATAAAAAGTGGCTGACCGGGACGGCCAACCACTTGCATAGATACAAATCCTTCAAAAATAAACTATGTTTACAATTCGGGGGAGATGGCCGAGAGCCATCTGTCGATACGTGTGTCGGTCTTGTCGTCCTCGTTGATGTCGTCGAGAGGGAGTCCGATGAATCTGCCGTCAATGACAGCCTCCGAGTCGTCGAAGGAATAGCCGTCGGTGTCCACACTTCCGATGAAGCGGGCCCCGCTGTCCTTGATGCCGTTGTAGAGTTCGCCAATGCCACCCACGAAGGTGTCGCTGTACGACTCGCAGTCACCACATCCGAACAAGGCGATGACCTTGCCGGTGAGGTCAGCCCCTTGTAGGGACTTCAGTCCGTCGTACCAATCGTCCTGCAACTCTCCGGCTCCCCAGGTGGACGTGCCGAGGATCAGGTTCTGGTGGTTGTTGATGATGTCTGTCGTGAGGTCTTGCACGTTCACGGCCTCGCAGCCCAGTTTCGAGGCAATCTTCTCAGCGATGGCCTCGCAGATTCCCGTGGAGGAACCGTAGATGACAATTGTTGTGTTCATTTTACCTTTATTTTTTATCTTTGCTAATTTACCTTTGCTATTTTACTTAATTCCTGTTGTCACGACGGCCTTTCCTCTGACAGTAGCGCTCACATTGGGCACAGATGTCGTAGCCGAGCATGGCACCGAGGATGAAGTCCTCTTCGGGTGTGAGTTGGCACAGCGGACGGGTGATGATGAGTCTGATGGCCTCCAGGCACTCACGCCGTCCGAAGTAGAAATTCAGGTTCTGCTGTCCCGCTTGTTGCAAGACGTAGGGGATGCCCCTGCTCTCTAACCGTCCTGCCACTTGGTCGCCGTACTTCTTGTTGCAGGTGAACAGCACCATCTGGCGCACACCTTTTCGAAGTTCATAGATGTGGTTCTTCAGCACCTTCATCTCTATGGGCATGGTTGTCGCGTTCATTGTGGAATGGTCTTTTTCGTGTGCAATACTGTGCGGCGCCTTTAGGGCTATGCCGTTCTGCCAGAGTCTCTGGCTGTTTTCCGGTTGCAAAGTTACGATGTGAAAACGAATGGCGCAATACCTAAAAATAAGTGTTTTTAGGTGTCGCGCCATTACGTTGGCCTCCAAAAAGAGATTAACAAGAAATAGGTATCGCGCCTTTATTTCCTGACCACTTCACGCTCGAAGAAATCGAGGAAGAAAGGCCAGTTGGGACCGGCCTCATGACCGCCGTGGTGCTGCCGATAGGTGAGCCTCCCCTCCATCAGCCCGTAGTCCATGCCGGGGAAGAGGTCAGTGCCTAAGCCTTTGCAGCCGAGGAGTTCATATACGGGCGACGCCTTTGAGGCAGAGATGAACGAGCCTACCACATCCTGCCATTTGTCGCCGTTCCAGCTGCCGGTGGAGATGAAGCATGGGCGTGGGGCGCAGAGTGCTATCAGTTCGTGCTGGTCCACGGGCAGGTCGTTCTCGGTCATCGGGTCGGTGGCGTATCTGATCAGGTTGCCGCACACCCAGTGGTACTCCTGGTTGGAGACGATGTTGCCGATGCTCTCGCCGCAGTCGCGACGCCAGCCAGCCGCGCCGCCCTTGCCCGACGAGGCGATGAATCCGGCGACGATGCGCTCCTCGAAAGCCATGGCCACGAGAGAGGCCTTACCATACCGTGAGACGCCTTCGATGGCGCACTTGGTGGCATCAAACGTCTTGTCGGTCTCGAGATAGTCTATCAGTCGTGAGAGGCCCCAGCCCCAGGCGCGGAGTGAGCCCCAGTCTGCCGGTTGGCGGTGTGCCCCTTTGTTGCAGAGTCCGATGATGCCGCTCGTCAGTCCCCACCCAGCATCGGCCTGGATAGAGGAGGGACTGATGGTGGCTGCTGCCCAACCGCGCTCAATGACCATCTGCCTCCATGAGGTGGCGCCGGGGAAAGAGCGTGTGGGGTCGCCTCCGAATCCGAACTCAATGATCACGGGCAGGTGCTGCTGGCCGTTGTCGGGGAACATCACGTTGGCCTCAATCTCAACCTTAATGGACGGGCAACTGGAGTTGTCGGCCACGCCCTTTAGATAGCGTATCACCACCGGCTTTCCTGCAAAGTCTTTCTTCTCCTCATTGACGACCTCCCATCTCACACTGGGCACGTTGCCGGGAATATGGCCATAGACATGGTCTTCGAACATCTTCACTATCTCCGGACGGCGCACCTTATGCCACATCTTGGCACTGGTGACCTTCTTGCCGCTTTCGGTGACCAGCGGATCGGGATAGAAAGGGTAGGGGTTGGCTGTCAACTCATCATAGTTGGGGTGCTTACTCTGGTCCTCACTGTTGGGCTGCCGGCCCTCTCGGGGTTGCCCGACGCCGACCTTCGCTAACATGTCGGCATAGTCGACCGCCGTGATCTTGCGAAGACTGTCCTGGTTGGGGCGGTTACCGCCTCCGAACATCATGAACTGTGCGCTTGCCGTGAACGGGATGCAAGCGATAAGCATTGTCGAGAAGAAATTCTTCATGGTTTTCATAAGCAGGTGATTGTATGATTGGTAACTGTCATTCTTGCCGTTGACATCATTTCTTGAAGTTCAACATTTGCGTCGAAAAGGGCACTGCAAAGATAGTATTTTAATTCAACTTGCGCAAGTTCAATTCCTGTTATAGAGAAGAGAAGATTAAAAACCGCTACGCTTCGAAAAAATGTAAGAGCATATTTGGTTGATACCTTTTCTATTTCTATTGCGACTATGCGTTTTTTTTGTTGCACTAACCCCTCTTGCTCATCGACGATAGGAATCGTCGACCCCTATGTGCGCACCAAAGCATTTGCTCATCGACGATAGGAATCGTCGACCCCTATGTGCGCACCAAACCTTCCTTTTTTTCTTTTTTCTTAAGCGTCAGCGGTTTTTGATTTCCTCTTCATAATGGGGGAGACGCCAAGAATGGATGTCTCTACTTTGCCGGCGAAACATCGTTTTGGAGAAAACTGACATGCATAAAGCAAGTAACTACGACTTCGGGGGCATTCCAACCACGCCAAATGGCCCGTTGCAACCGTAGGGACATACTTTATGTATGTCCGCCGAGACAAATCAAACGTTGATGAGATTTCAATCTTCAATTTTTTAAATCTTCAATCTGCCGAAGGCCTAATCTTTGTTAAACGATGATTACAAACAATCAATATGAGGTATAATAGGTAAAACATGATGTAGAAGCGAGAAGAAATTGATTCTTTTTGGGAGAATCATTTAAATAATTAGTAATTTTGTGGCAATGGATGATTTTAAAACATTCTTACCATATTCAGATAAAGCAAAAGAACTACTTAGCATATTAGACAGGTTATAATTAAAACGATTAAATGGCATTTTACCTTCAACGTTTTCTAAATGCTCAGCAGTCAGGTGGTATTTACGACAATATGCCTGGCTACGAGACAGCCCTTCAGGAAATCCGCGATGGGCACAAACGCACGCACTGGATTTGGTATGTCTTCCCTCAGATGAAGGGACTTGGACACTCTCAACTCTCCGAATTCTATGGTATCAATGGCAGGGAAGAGGCTTATGCCTATATCGAGCATCCCGTCCTCAGAGAGAGGTTGATAGAGGCTACCGAAGCCACGATGAGTCATGATGTCTATAGCCTTTTCGGTTCTGACGTCATCAAATTCCGCGCATGCATGCTGCTGTTCGCCTCTGTCTCCGATATTCCCATCTTTAAGCGAGTCATTGAAAAAAACATGTGGTAATTCAATCTTCAATTTTCAATCGTTAATCTTCAATCGGTAAAACATACCCTTAAAATTTGTGCGAAAAGGAAATTGTTAGTATATTTGTAGCCTGTGTGAAGAAGTCAAAACAATTCATATCAGAGAAACAGGTAATGCAATATACATATCATGGTGAATGAACCATCTCAATCACATTCGCAGGACCAGAATTTCTGGATTTTCCTATGTTTCGGTCAGTCAAACATGGCAGGGCAAGCACCCATTGAGCCACAAGACCTGACGGTGAGCGACCGCTTCCTCAGTATGGCGACCACAGACGGCGGCGACGGGCGTGTGCTGGGCACATGGCGTAAGGCCATTCCCCCGCTGTGCAGGCCTGATGCCGGTTTGGGGCCCGCCGACTATTTCGGGCGCACCCTGCTCGATATGGTGCCCGAGGATGTGCGGATAGGCGTCGTGTCGGTGGCAGTGGAGGGTTGCCCCATCACATTCTTCGACAAAGACAGGAACGCGTCGCTCATTGCCAGCGAGGAACAAGACTGGATGAACGACATCCTCGACCAGTATGGCCGCGACCCCTATGGACGTCTGCTGAGTATGGCGAAGATAGCCGCCAGGGATGGCGTCATCAAGGGAATCCTGCTGCATCAGGGAGAGACAGACGCCTATGACTCCGAATGGGGCAAGACGGTATTGAAGATTTATCTTGACCTGCAGCGGGCACTCCATTTTGATGCCGGGGAAGTCCCACTGCTGGTGGGCGAAGTGGTGCGTGGAGAATATGGCGGTATCTGCGGACACGCCAACCCGACCATCAATGAGATGTGCCGAAAGTATCCGATGGCCTTTGCCGTTTCCTCTGAGGGATGCATGCCCTGTGAGGACGACCTTCATTTCAGTGGCGAAGGCTACAGGAGGTTGGGTCGGCATTATGCCCTTAGCTATATCCAGGCCGCTCATCCCCAATTGGCGGATGACGGTCGGGAGAAACTGGAGAAATACATCAGCCAATGATATTGAACACATCTACACTATTATAATTTTTGCCTAATATGAAACTTAAATCAACTATTTTGGCCGTTATGGTGCTGGTGGCACTGGCGGCGTGCAAAAACAACGTGAAAGAATCGGCAGAGATAATCGATCTGCCTCGTGCTGAAACTCCTGACAGCGTGGCTAAGGCGATGGATGCCTTCTTCGGGCAGGCAGAGAAGGACTCGATGGACATCCATAGTGTGATGATTGTCCGCGACGGCAATGTCATCTACAGCCGCTGGCAGAGCCAGGGTGTGGATACGGTGCCCCATGTGCTCCATTCCGTCAGCAAGACCTTCACCGCCACTGCTGTGGGCCTCGCCATTTCCGAAGGTAAGATGGCGCTGACGGATAAGGTGATCGATTTCTTCCCTGATCAGCTGCCCGCAGAGGTGAGCGAGAATCTGAAGAAGATGACTGTGCGCGACCTGCTGACGATGTCGTGCGGACACGATGTGGAGCCCTCGTGGCGCGACGCTAAGCCCGGGCAAGACTGGGTGACGACTTTCTTGGCGCACCCCGTCGTTCATGAGCCCGGCACATTCTATCTCTACAACAGCATGGGCACCTATATGCTCTCTGCGATTGTGCAGAAAGTGACAGGCGAGAAGGTGGTGGACTACCTGAATACCCGTCTGTTTGAACCGCTTCATATCGACAAGCCCAAATGGGAAGAGAGTCCGCAGGGCATCAACACCGGCGGTTGGGGACTCTATCTGAAGACCGAAGACCTGGCCAAGATGGGGCAACTGCTCCTTCAGAAAGGCGAGTGGAATGGCAAACAGCTGGTACCTGCCGATTGGATAGCCGAAATGTCGAAAAAACAGGTGGAGAGTATCAACCCGGGCACACGCATCGAGGAGGCCGAGGCCAAAGGCATGACCAAAGAGACCAGCGACTGGATGCAGGGCTATGGCTATCAGATGTGGCGCTGCCGTCCCGGCTGCTTCCGTGCCGACGGGGCCAGAGGACAGTATATCATTGTGGTTCCCGACAAGAATGCCGTTATCGCCATCACCTCAGATGTCGGCGACCTGCAGGGAGAGTTGAATCTCGTGTGGAATCATATCCTTCCTGTCTTGTGATGTTCATTCAAGCTCGTCGCTTCTTGGGAGTTTAGGAGATTAGGAGTTTGGACAATAGTTCGATTGAGCGAGAGGAGAGAGGACTGTGTTATCTCTCCCGAGCGTTAGAACTATCGGCGAAGCCAATAAAACTGATGATTCATCGTCAGTATAGGCTATGATTTGCAAGAGTAATGTCTACACTCCCAAATTCCTACACTCCTAAACTCCAAAAGTTGAGCGAATGCGAAACTTTAGTATAATTTAACCCAACTTTGACACTTTGAACTTTTTTTAAAAAAGTTTCACTTGAATATCAGTCGGTTAGACTTCCTAAAGGGTCGAAATTCCAATGTAGAACACAGAGGAGTGAAACTTTATGCTTATCTTTGCGGCATGAACTTCACCTCCCAGATACGATACAATCCCGAAACAGGCGAAAGTGAGAAATATTACCGCCTGAAGGAGTCCTACCGCAACGCAAGCGGGCGTGTCTGCACGCGCATCATGCTGAACGTGGGGTTCATCCACGGCCTGACTCCGGAGGAGATCCGTGACATCTCCCGCGGCCTGACCTACAAGTACGAGCATCAGGGTGAGAGGGAACTGTGGGAAGACCAGATGTGTACCTACAGCGACGTCGTTCGGCAGAAGATAGACGAGTATTGGACGAGGATGGTGGAGGAGAAGCGCCTGGATATCATTCCTCAGGCGATAGAGGCGAGCAAGTCTCAGGCCGGGCGCAGCATCAGCGTGGACACCCTGGAGCATACAGACGCACGGGACATCGGTGCGGAATGGCTCTGCCTTCAGGCCATACGCCAGATCAAGTTCGACAAGTTCCTCCGCTCGCTCGGCTGGAGCGAGGAACAGGTGAAGATAGGCGTCGGACATCTCATCCTACGCACGATATACACCCCCTCGGAGCTGAAGTCGATGCGCATCATGCGCGACAACTCGGGAGTCTGCGAGCTTCTCGACCTGGCCTTTGAGGCGGTGTC
>CADBLU010000167.1 GCA_902795605.1 uncultured Prevotellaceae bacterium
CATAGCTGTATATCGTTTATACATGGGCGCAAAGGTAGAAAATAAAGGACTATGCTACAATGCGGAAAATCAGAGACGCTTACGTTGTTGACGTCCATTTTTGAAAGATTTTTCTTGCTCGATTTTTTATAGATTTCTTGCTTCAGCAATCCCCATTATGTTCAGTTTCGGACATGCATAAAGCAAGTCCCTACAGCAACCCCCCCCAGAATTTTTCCTCCTTTTTGTGATGCCTTTAGGCATTTTTCTTTAGCGCCTATGCGTTTTCCCAAATGCTTGAAACACAAAGATTTTTATATTTTTTTCGAAGCGTCAGCGGTTTTTGATTTTCTCTTCATTTATGGGGGAGACGCCAAGAATGGACGTCTCTTCTTTCATTCTCGGCTTTTGTACGGACATGCCGTAGGAAATAAAACGGACATGCATAAAGCAAGTCCCTACAGTTGCAACAGGGACTTCTGTTTTCGGCCGAATGCCGGTATTAATTTTCAATTTTCAATCTTCAATTTTCAATCTTTATTCTTTAACCTTCAATTTTTTTATCTTTTTTGCTTACTTTTGCAGTCGGCAATGAGACAAGCCGTTGAAAGAGCAAAACAAAAAACAATAAAATATATGATTATAAAGGTTTGCGGTATGCGTGTGGCCGAGAACATACGCGAGATATCAGCCCTCAATGTTGATATGCTGGGTCTGGTCTTCTGGCCCGAGAGCCCGAGGTATGTGCAGCAGATAGCCGCCCGTGGCGGTTTCTATCCCGACTATTCCCCATTGGCGAAAAAACCGTCGCAGTTGGGCGGCATGCCCGACGAGGCGCGGAAGGTGAACAAACCCCAGCGCGTGGGAGTCTTTGTCGACGACATGCCCCAGAACATCGTCACCCGTGTGTTCAACTTCAACCTCGACTTCGTGCAGCTTCACGGAGAGGAGTCTCCCGTGATGATCGACAATCTTCGTCGCACCCTGATGCCCGACATCCGTGAGGTGAAGATCATCAAGACCATCATGGTTTCCGACGTGTCCGACCTCGCCAAGTGCGAGGAGTATGTGGGTCTGGTCGACTATTTCCTCTTCCATACCCCATGCGAGCAGAAGGGCGGCGGTGGCGAACCGTTCGACTGGAGCCTGCTCGATGCCTATAAAGGTCAGGTGCCCTTCTTGCTGAGCGGAGGTATCGGCCCCGATGACGCTGCCCGCATCAAGTCGTTCTCCCATCCCTGTTTCGCCGGTGTCGACATCAATTCCCGTTTTGAGACAGAGCCGGGCGTGAAGGATGTGGAGGCCGTGAAAGCCTTTGTCGAGGCACTGAGGTCGTAGACGGCTACCGCTCTTGCGTCCGTCGCTGTCAAGTAAGGAAACAGAGGATATGAAACTGATAGATTATCTTAACGTCAACGACCGTTTTGCTGCCGCCTCGGGAGTGCAGTTGGTGGAGATAGCCCCCGGCTATGCCCGTGCGGTGATGACTGTCGTGGAGTCCCATGTCAACGGAGCCCATGTGTGCCAGGGCGGAGCCATCTTCACCTTGGCAGACCTGGCCTTTGCGGCCGCCGTCAACAGCGGCGGTCTGCAGACGATGGGCACGTCCAACAGCATCACCTTTCTCCGGTCGGCTGTCGTCGGCGATGTGCTGACGGCAGAGGCCCGCGAGGAGCCCCACCATAAGTTGCCGTTCTGTGAGATCCGTGTGACCAACCAGCGCGGTGAACTGGTGAGTGTGATGACCGGTTCGGCCTACCGTCGCAAGGTGCCCCTGATGCCCGACAAGTCACAAGGCGAGTGACACGCTTTCCGCTCACTGCCTTTCGCTCGCTGTCTTTCGTTCACTGCTTGTCGTATTTCATCATGAGCCTGATCTCATCGTAGGAGATCTCCGACGGGCAGAGTGCTTTGATGGCGGTGATAGTGCCCCCGTCGCCCACCATGCGTATGATGCGGCGGATGGCTCTCTGGTGTTCCTGGCTGATGAGCACGTCGAGGCTGATCTCGCCCGTCTCCACATGTTGCGCGAGATGGTTGATGATGGTCGTCAGCGTCAGGTCGCGCTCCCTGGCAATCTGTGCCGGTTGGAGCCCTTGTCTGTAGAGGCGCAAGGTGATGTCTTGCGTCTTTTCTTTTGGCTCCTTCGGCTCTTTCTGTTTGGCCTTTTTTGCTGCCTTTGCCTTCCCTTTCCCGTCGCCCATGGCGTCGAGCAGCGTCATCTGTTTCTCGTGCAGGTAAGTGGTGATGGAGAATCCCTCGATGGCGATTCTCCTGAGCAGCATGTGCTTGGACGTGGCCGTCTGCCGCAGGTCCGCCAGGTCGTTGTCGAGGCGATAGCGAGCCTGCTTGTTTTTTGTCGTCACCTGACCGGTGAGTCTGAGGGGCTTCTCCATGAGATCTGAGATGAGCGGTGCGAAATAGTCGGCGCTCCGTCTCACGCGCTGCAGGAAAGCCTCGGAGTGGAGCGTGGCGGTGTCCGCCCGCTGGATGGTGGCGGTCCATTTCTCCGCCACAGTCATCACCTTCGTCTTGAGCTCGTCGGTTGTCTGCCGTTGCAGTTGCAGGAGTTGCGGGTGGCTGTGTGAGAAATACTCGATGAACGTGCGCTCCATGCGCTCTTGCAGTCTCATCATCTCGGCGAAGTTGAAGAGTTCCACGAGCAGATACCTGAAATATTCCTCTTTGAGTTGCGGCAACTGCCCGATGCTCTGCTGCGCGTTCTCCTCCTGGTGAGCGATGTAGTCGTCCACCCGCTGGTCGTTGATGATGGCGCGCTCCGACAAGGGCGAGGCGAGCACCATGCCCTCGAGCGTGCGGCAGCGGCTGAGCGCCACATACACCTGTCCCGGCGCGAAGGAGAGGCTGGCGTCGATGATGGCATGGTCGAAGGTGAGCCCCTGGCTCTTGTGGATGGTGATGGCCCAAGCCAGCCGCAACGGGTACTGCTTGAAAGTGCCCTGCACCTCGGTCTCTATCTCCCGTGTCTCTTCGTTGAGGGTATATCGCGCGTTCTCCCATGTGAGCGGCTCCACGGTGATGGCGTCGGTGTCTCCCGGGCACAGCACGAGGATTTTCGTGTCGTCGACATAGGTCACCCGCCCTATGCGCCCGTTGTAGTAGAGATGGCTGCCCGAGGGGTCGTTTTTCACGAACATCACCTGCGTGCCCACCTTGAGTGTGAGGCTGAGGGCGGTGGGGTAGGAGTAGTCGGGGAAGGTGCCGTCAATCATCGCCTGGTAGGTGAACGACTTGCCTGAGAGTCGTCGCAGCGCATCCTCGTTGTAGCTGTCGGCCAACCGGTTGTGGGTGGTGAGTCTGATATAAGGCTCCTTGTCGCTGGGGATGAAGGCGGGCTGATAGCGTGCGTTGAGTGTGCTGAGGTCGGTGCTGGTGGCCTGTCCCAACCGGATGTTGTTGAGCAGTTGGATGAACGCTTCGTCCTGCTGCCGGTAGACCTGTTCGAGTTGTATGGTGACATAGGGTGTCTGCGCCAGCGCCTTCGACCCGAAGAAATAGGGCGTGTCGTAGTAGGGTGCCAGCATCCGCTCGTCTTCGGGAGTGGTCACGGGGGTAAGTTGCTGCAGGTCGCCGATCATGAGCAGCTGCACGCCTCCGAAGGGTTGGTAGTGGTTGCGGTAGCGTCGCAGCACATGGTCGATGGCGTCGAGCAGGTCGCTGCGCACCATGGATATCTCGTCGATGATGAGCAGGTCGAGCGAGGCGATGATGCGCCTTTTCTCACGGCTGAAGTCGAAGCGCTGCTTGATGTGGGCGTCGGGCACGAAAGGGGAGAGGGGGAGTTGGAAGAACGAGTGGATGGTGACTCCTCCGGCATTGATGGCCGCCACGCCTGTGGGTGCCACGACCACCGACCTCTTGCGTGAGTGTTCCACCACGGCTTTGAGAAAAGTGGTCTTGCCGGTGCCTGCCTTTCCCGTGAGGAAAATGCTTCTGCCGGTGTTCTCTACAAAGTCCCATGCGATGCGCAGTTGCTCGTTTTTTTTCATTGTCTCTTCCTTTCCTTTGTGATTGCTCTTTGTGTTTTTGCTGGCTTGGTGTCTTAGCAGATGCAAATTTACAGATTTTCCTGCTGATTTCCGCATTCTTCGAGCCATAATAGTTCACAAAGTTCTAAAAACTGCTCATGTAAGGACTTGCTTTATGCCTTTCCGCAGAGTGAAAATGCCCGTGCTCACGTAGGGACTTGCTTTATGCATGTCCGCAGAGCGAAAATGCCCGTGCTCACGTAGGGACTTGCTTTATGCATGTCCGTAGTGTTCGCCAAATCAAACGTTGATGATATTCCAATCGGCCGAAGGTCGTAATTGCTTCGCAAAAAATCTGATGAAAATCAAAAATAAAAAATCCTGCTGAAAATCTTTATTGCGAAATCACATGTTGTTGACGTCCATTTTTGAAAGATTTTTTCTGTTCGATTTTTGTTCGATTTACTTTCCCTCGCTTCGCGAACAGTGACCGCTGGTTCTTGCGTCAGCAATCCCATTATGTCCGCAGAATTTTTTCCTCCTTTTTGAGATGCCTTTAGGCATTTTTCTTTAGCGCCTATGCGTTTATGAAAATGCTTGGAACACAAAGATTTTTATCTTTTTTCTCAAGCGAAGCGGTTTTTGATTATCTCTTCATAAATGGTGAGACGCCAAGAATGGACGTCTCTAAAATTGATTTTTTTAGTCGCCTATGGCGAGAACCAGCGGTCGACGTGCGAAGCGGAAGTCAAATCATTCAAATCTATTCTAATCATTCAAATCTATTCAAATTTTTTTCTATTTGTTTGATTTGTAACGATTTGTGAGATTTACTTTTCCCTCGCTTCGCGAACAGTTTGGTGCGGTTGCGTATGCTACACATCCGCGACCGTTGGTTCTTGCGATAGCAATCCCTTTGTGTCGGGGATGCGGACATACATAAAGTATGTCCCTACAGTTGCAACGGGCCTTCTATTATTGGTGAGACGCCAAGAATGGACGTCTCTACTGCGAGGACAGGGCCGAAGACATCCTCCGAAAGGCTTTGGACGAACTTGTGATTTTTTTGTCACAGCCATCGAAAAATCCGGTCCATTGTGAGATGAATAAATGAAAAATCGTATCTTTGCAAACGTTAATATCCATCAAATCAATCCAAGAATTATGAAAGGACAAATATCACAGGCCATGCGCAAGGCAGGCCAGCCGTTTTCGGCAACAAAAAGGATAATCACATGTTTGTTGGCCATGCTCTGCCTGTCGACGGCCTACGGCCAGGCCACTTATGAGACTGACGTTTTCACGACCAAGAGCGGGAAGACCGTCACACTCTATGCGCTGATGCACGCCAGCATCCGTATCGTGTATGGCGATAAGGAAATAGAGATAGACCCCTGTCCGAAACTGGGCGACAGGACGGTGGACTACGCCGCGATGCCCAAGGCCGACTATCTCTTTGTGACGCATGAGCACGGCGACCACTACAATGCGCCCACCATCAAGTTGCTGTCCACGGAGCACACGCAGTTGATTATGAACGAGCGTTGCGCGATGATGTACGGTTTCGGACGGATAATGAAGAACAACAGCAAGATACAGTTGGCTGAAGACATCATGGTGGAGGCTGTCCCCGCCTACAACACCACGGAAGGCCGCCAGCAGTATCATCCCAAAGGCCGTGACAACGGCTATATCCTTACCTTGGACGGTTTGAGAATATACATTGCCGGCGACACCGAGGACATCCCTGAGATGGCCTCCATCAAGGACATCGACATCGCTTTCCTGCCCTGCAACCAACCCTTCACCATGCTGCCTGAGCAGTTGGTGAAAGCCGCCAAGGTGATCAAACCCAAGGTGCTGTTCCCCTATCACTACGGCCAGACCGACGTCAGCGTGATTCCCACTCTGCTTCAGGATGAGAAGATAGATGTGAGGATCAGGCATTACGAATAGGCCGGTGCCCGCGATTCCCCTCTCTTTCTAAGGGTTGTATTTCCGCAGGTAGTCGCGCAGCATCTTGCCCGACTTCTTGATGACATCGTCTTTCCACGGGCCGGTGGCGGTGGCGCGTGGAAGGAGCATCGAGCAGGTCTCGTCCTTGTCGGAGAGCGACCACGTCACCCAACTCACCTTGTGCTGCTCCATGCAGTCGATCCATGCCTGCCACTCCTCGGGGTTGAGCGGACCGTTGCCGGAGGCTTCCATGCCGGCGCTCTCGCTCACGAAGACGGGGATGCCGCGCTTGATGGCATCCACCATGCGGTCGCGGAGGTTCTGATGGTGTGTGGCGGCATAGAAATGCACGGTATACATGATGTTGGTGAAACCGCTCAGCGGACTGTCGGCCACGAGGTGGATATCCTGGTCCCAGTGGGGGCAGCCCATGAGGATGATATTGTCGGGGTCATAGCGCCTGATCTCTGTGATGACTTTGCCGGCATACTCTTTCAGGTCGGTCCATGAGTCGTTGACGGGCTCGTTGTATAGCTCGTAGATGACGTGTGGGTACTTGCCGTATTTCTTGGCGATATAGCCGAAGAAATCCACCGCTTTCTGGGTGAGCATCTCGTGCGAGTGCCAGTCCACGATGACATAGAGATTATTTTTGATGGCGGCTTTGATCACCGGCTCGATGCACTGCAGGGCAAACTCGGGGTTGTCGATGTAGTTGTCCTCCACGGTCGACACGCCCATGGCTGCGCGTATCACTGTGGGGTGCCAGTCTTGTTTCAGCCATTTCACGGCCTTTTTGTTGTAGAAGCGTGGCCAGATGTTGTGCCAGCCGAAGCTCACGCCGCGCAGCACGACGGGCTGTCCTTGTTCGTCGCACAGTTGGTTGCCGGTCACTTTCAGTTGTCCCCATTGTTTCACGGGGTCGAATGCCATGGCGTTTGCGCAGCATGCCAGGATGAGCAAGAGTGTCAGAATGCTTTTTCTCATATTTCTTGGATTTTCAGTTCGATGTGGCAAAGATACTACAAAAATCAGGAACGCCAACAAGATTGACATTTTTTTCACGTATGGCCTTGTTTTATGCATGTCCGTAGCGTGAAAATGCCCGTGCTCATGTAGGGACTTGCTTTATGCATGTCCGCAAGCCGAAGGTCGTAATTGCTTCGCAAGAAATCTGATGAAAATCAAAAATTAAAAAATTCTGCGGAAAATCTTTATTACGAAATCACATGCTAATGACATCCATTTTTTAAAGATTTTTTCTATTCGATTTTTTATAGATTTCTTGCGTTAGCAATCCCATTATGTTCGGTTTCGGACATGCATAAAGCAAGCCCTTATAGCATGTCCGCTTAATCCCTACAGTTGCAACAGGGACTTCCGTTTTCGGTCGAATGCCGGTATTAATTTTCAATTTTC
>CADBLU010000168.1 GCA_902795605.1 uncultured Prevotellaceae bacterium
CACCGAGCCCCTCTTCCGCCTCTACCATTTCTACTGGCGCCTGCGCCACCGTCCGCCGAAGAGGGCAAAAAAGTCATAGACGAAGGCTTTCAGTTGATCGAAGATTAAGCTTCGCTTGAATGTCGGCTGCACCTCAGCAATCGAAGCGAGCTTCATTGCATTCGGTTTGCACGACATTTGAAAATTGGAAAACAGTTTATCAGCGTTTGCGAGACATAAAAGGATTGCTAACGCAAGAAATCAAATAAAAAATCTTTCAAAAATGGACGTCATCAACGTCTGATTTGTCAGTTATGACAAATCACATTTTTCGTCAGATTTTTTTATTTTATTTCAGATTTACTTTCCCTCGCTTCGCGAACAGTGACCGTTGGTTCTTGCGAAGCAATGTAACCATTCTGCGATTATTTTTTTTAACACAAATTCCCACGAATTTATCGAAAATTTCAACGATATGGGATAGTTCATACAATTCCTTCCAAGTTTTGCATGCCTGTAAGTAAAAATTTCCGTATTATTATATGGCAATTATATGTTTTAGTACTATTCGCAGAACTGTTGCGAAGCAATTATTGTTAGCGGACTCCATTTTCAATCGACCGAAAGCCCCGCTCACTCCATCCTGCCGCTGTCCACTCCCCGCATTCCGTTGAGGAAAGCGGCGGCGTCCATCCGTTTCTTTCCCGCCGCCTGCAGGGTGTCGATGCGCAGCAGCGTGTCGCCCGTCGACACATAGAGGCGGTTTTTCTCCACCACTATCTCGCCGGGCTGTCCTGCCCATGTCTTCTCGGGGCATTTAGCGGTCTTGTAGACCTTCACCACGAGAGGGGCCTCGCCTTCACGGCACAGGGTGGTCCACGCTCCGGGATAGGGACTCAGTCCGCGCACGAAATCATAGACGCGCTTCGACGGCAGCGACCAGTCGATGCGGCATGTCTCCTTGAAAATCTTCGGTGCGGCATGCAGGGGTCCGTCGACGGCCATCTCCTCCTGGGCGATTGCCTCCACGCGCCCGTCGCCGGCCACAATCATGTCCACCGTGTCGAGCGCCGCCTGCGCGCCTAAGTGCATCAGTCCGTCGTAGACATACTCCACGTCGGCCTCGTCGGGGATGTCGAAGGGCCTCCGCAGGATCACACGTCCCGTGTCGATGTCATGGTCGACGAAGAAGGTGGTGACGCCGGTGGTCGTCTCGCCGTTGATGACGGCCCAGTTGATGGGCGCCGCGCCACGGTATTGCGGCAGCAGGGCGGCATGCACGTTGAACGTGCCGAAGCGGGGCATGTCCCACACCACCTCGGGCAGCATGCGGAAAGCCACCACCACCTGCAGGTCGGCCTCATAGGAGCGCAACTGCTCAAGGAAGTCGGGGTCGCGCATCTTCTCGGGCTGCAGCACCGGCAGTCCCTGCTCCAGGGCATAGCGTTTCACCTCCGAGGGCTGCAACTGGCTGCCGTGACGTCCTACGGGTTTGTCGGGCTGCGTGACGACGGCCACCACGCGGTATCCGCCCTCCACGAGTGCCTTGAGTGTGCCTACGGCAAACTCCGGGGTGCCCATGAATACGATTTTCAAGTTTTGTCTTTCCATTCTATGATTGTTCGGATTTTGATGTCAGGATAATTGCTCAGGTAGCGTTGCCGGAATGATTGTCGGATAGCGATGCCCGAATGATTGTCACCTACTCCGCCGACATGTCGGCCACCATCTTGCGGTAGGTGGCATACATCCTCGTGCGGCTGATGTAGCCGATGAGGCGGGTGTCGGTATCGACGACGGGCAGCGCGTAGGCGTTCGTCTCGTCAAACTTCCTCATCACGTCCTCCATCGGGTCGTCGACGCCCAGCGTGGCGGCCGGCGGTGTCATCAGCTGCGCCACGGTGAAATGGTGGTAGAGTTCGGTGCGGAACATCACATGGCGGATGCGCGTCAGGTCGACCTCGCCGAGCAGCATGCCCGCCTGGTTGAGCACGGGCAGGTAACTGGTGCGGCTCATGCTGATCACGTTCACCAGTTTGCCCAGCGGCATGTCGGGTTCTACGGCATGAAACGTGCGGTCGATGATGCTGTCGAGGCTCATGAGGGTGAGCACGGCCTTGTCGGTGTGGTGGGTGATGAGCTTTCCCTCTCGGGCCAGGCGCATGCCATAGATGCTGTGGGGCTCGAAGATGATGATGGTGAGATAGGCGCAGATGCTCACAATCATCAGGGGGATGAACATCTCATAGCCGCCCGTGATCTCCGCGATGAGGAAAATGCCGGTGAGCGGGGCGTGCATCACGCCGGCCATCACGCCGGCCATGCCCAGCAGCGCGAAATTCTGCTCGGGCACATAGACGCTGAGACCGTTGGTGTTCCACAGGCGCGAGAAGAAGAAGCCCGCGAAGGCCCCGATAAAGAGCGAGGGGGCAAACGTTCCGCCGCAGCCTCCTCCGCCGTTGGTGGCCGAGGTGGCGAACACCTTGGTGACGAGCACCAGACCGATATAGACCATGAGCAGGTCGCCGTGGCCGTAGAAGAGCGAGTTGTTGAGCACGGCTCCCCAGTCGCTCTCCGTCCTTCCGTTGAGCAGGATGTTGATGCTGTTGTATCCCTCGCCGTAGAGCACGGGGAAGAAGAAGATGAAGCCACTGAGCACCACGCCGCCGAGCATGAGCTTGAGGTAGGAGTGCTGCCCGAGTCGGGCGAACACTTTCTCGCAGGCGGTCATCATCCGGATGAAATAGAGGCTCACCAGTCCGCAGAAGATGCCGAGCAGGATGGTGGCGGGCACGCGGTCCACCTGCCATGCCGAGTCGAGGGTGAAATGGAAGAGCGAGTCGCTGCCCACGAGGATATAGGTGAAGCAGGTGGCCGTGACGCTCGCGATGAGGATGGGCATCAGCGAGGCCATCGTCAGGTCGATCATCAGCACCTCGAGGGTGAACACCAGACCGGCCATGGGGGCCTTGAAGATGCCGGCGATGGCCGCGGAGGCACCGCAGCCCACGAGCACCATCATCGTCTTCCCGTCGAGATGGAAGCGCTGGCCAAGGTTGCTGCCGATGGCCGACCCGGTGAGCACGATGGGCGCCTCGGCTCCCACACTGCCTCCGAATCCGATGGTGATGGCCGAGGCGATGACCGAACTCCAGCAGTTGTGCCCCCTGAGCCTGCTCTGCTTGCGGCTGATGGCATAGAGGATGCGTGTGATGCCGTGGCTGATATTGTCCTTCACCACATATTTCACAAACAGCGAGGTGAGGTAGATGCCCACCACAGGGAAGACGAGATAGAGCCAGTTGAACGACCTGAAGTTGAAGCCGGCGGTCAGCAAACGCTGTATCTGGTCGATGAGGGCATGGAGGACGAAAGCGGCCACGGCAGCCAGCAGACCCACTAATAGACTGAGGGCGAGGGTGAACTGCCTGTCGGACACGTGCTGCTGCCGCCAGGTGTTGAACTTGCCGAAGGAGGTGCTTCCTGTCTTGGTGCTTGACTCCGCCATGCGTCGTGTGTGTATGGGATGGATTACTTACGGATGACCTCCACCGTGCCGTCGGCCCTGAGCCTGACGATGCTCGAGGGGGTGTGGGGCTGTTTCTCCTGACGGCGCGAGGTGCACACATAGTCCACGGCCTCGAGCAGCACCGGGTCGATGTCGCAGTAGTTGGAGGCCGGCGGGTTGCCGCTGATATTGGCGCTGGTCGACACGATGGCCTTCTGGAAGCGGTAGCACAACTGGTTGGAGAAAGGCTCCCGCGTGACGCGGAGGGCCACCGACCCGTCGTCGGCGAGCAGGTTGGGCGCCAGGTTGACGGCGTTGTCGAGCACCACCGTCACCGGCTTCGTCGCCAGTTCGATGATGTCCCACGCCACATTGGGCACGTTGCGCACATAGCGCTGCAGGCGCGCCTCGCTGTCCACGAGGCAGATCATCGCCTTGCTGTCCTGCCGCTGTTTGATCTCATACACCCTCGCCACCGCCTCGGCGTTGGTGGCATCACAGCCGATGCCCCACACCGTGTCGGTTGGATAGAGTATCACGCCGCCCCGTCGCATCACGTCCACGGCCGTCTTGATATCCTTGTCGTAATTTGCCATTGTCTAATTTTGATCAACTACTTAACAATTGGCAAAAATAGGAAAAAAATCCTATCCGATGAAATTTTCATGGGGAAAATCCCCTTTTTTCTCTTCTCCCCTATTTCACCACCACCTTTTGGCCGCCGATGATGCAGACGCCGGGACGGGCGTGCTGCATGCGCTGGCCCTGGAGGTTGTAGACGGCACCGTCGGCCGTCGGTGCGGCGGTGGCGGTGCAGATGCCGTCGGCGGCGGTGGCGGTGGTGGCCGCGCCGAGTCCGCCCATCTCATTGGCGGCCCTTACGGCATAGGTGGCGTTGGGGTCATCGACGATGTAGCGGGGTGTGGTGGTGAAATGCGCCACGCGCCCGTCCTTCACCACGGCCCAGCAGAGCACATAGTCGTTGTCGTCCCACGTGAGCACACCGTCCTCAATCACCACGTTGGTGGGGGCCGAAGCCTGCTCGGTGGCGGCGGTGGGGTCCCATCCGTCGCTGCCGCCCATCACCCTGGCGAGAGTCATCTCGGCAGCCTCCTCGGCAGTGAGCACGGGGTTGTTGGGGTGGTTGTCGCCAAAAATTTTCTTGCGGTTGCTCAGGTCGATCACCGTGCCTGTGGCGGTCATCGAGTTGTATTCGGCGAAGCGTGCGGGCCAGCCGTTGCTCATCTCGTTCCATCCCACGGCCGAGGGCTGCACCTTCATCCGCGTGTCGATATAGAGTGCGATGGGTGTGCCGTTGCCCCACGGGCGCCCGAGGGTGTAGTTGCCGTTGATGCCCGACTTCTCGCCCACAATCTCACAGTCCTTGAAGATATAGCCATACTTGGTGGGCCTCGACGGCACGGCGACGTAGCCGCCCGACTGGCACACCTGCAGGGTGACGGCGTTGTAGTAGACGTCGCCCTTTCCGCAGAGGAAGTCGGTGCGTCCGCGCAGCACGCCTCCCTCGAAATAGAAGCGGCTGTGCTCATTGTTAGAGACATAGGTGTCCTGGTATCCCCAGAGGCACACGTTCTTGCAGACGGTCTTGTCCGACTGGTCGTTGAGCACGATATTGCGCCCGGTGGCATCCTCCATGCCGCTCTTGAGAGTGATGTCCTGGAAATAGGTCTTCGTGGCCCTGCTCTGCAACTGCAGCACGTCGCCCCTTCCGATGCCCTCGAGCACGTTGGCGCCGCCCACCTTCACGTCGGGCACGGTGTGGCTCACCACGGTGGCCTCCCTGTCCTCGCCGATGATCGAGACATTGGGTGCCGTGAGCACGGTGGTGGCGTCGGGATACTGCTTGCCGTCGGTGCCCTCGCGCTTGGCGGTGGCGCTGGCAGGGATGACATACGCCCCAGCCTTGACGAAGATGCGGTAGCGGCTGCCGGTGTCGGTCCGTCGCGAGGCGGCGGTGATGGCGGCGGCGAAGGGTCCGTCGTCGGGCACGACGAAGTCGTAGAGCGCTTTCGCCACGGCGGGTTTGCCGCGTGTGGCGAAGTGGAGGGTGATGGCTCCGCAGCGGTTGCCGGTGAGGTCGGCCACGGTGCCCTCAGCGATGGTGAACACATAGTCGGTGGCATAGGACAGCCCCTCATATTCATAGGTCATCGTCTTGCCGGCCACCACGGGCTGCATGCCCTGGCGCACGACGCTGCCGCCGGCGGTCAGCGTGCCGAGGGCCTCGGCGGGGTCGGCCTGCACCTTCTCGTCGAAGGTGAGCACAATCTTGCCGTTGGCAGCCACGTTGGCTGCCCCATCCTCGGGCACTGAACTCATCAGCACGGGTGCCTTGCCGTCGTCCACATAGTTCTTCTCTCCCGTCACGAAGACGTTGGTGATGGCCGTACCGTCGTTGGCCGACGCTGCACCGTCAATCTTCGAGGTCTTGTCGGGTATCCAGCGCAGCGAGAGCGTCTTCTGGTGGTCGGCCTCGGCGGGCAGGGCGAAGGTGCCCTCTGTCCACTGCTTGGCTTTCTCGATGAGGATGCCGCCCAGACGGTGCCAGTTCACACCGTCGGCCGACCATTCCACCCACTGGTTCTGATAGGCGTTGTAGTTGTAGAGCATCTCGGCCGACACCACGATATGGGTGAAGGCGGAGGCATCCACCATGGCCTGGTAATACCAGTGGCCCACGTCGCCCTCCTGGCTGCCCGTGCGCCAGTTCACGGCGGCGGGCTTGCCCTCGTAGCCGCCGGCGGCCTCCTGACTCTTGTCGAGCCACGACGAGGTGTTGCCGTTCTCGTCGCGCAGCACCAGTTGGTCGGCGTCGTTGTCCTCGGCGGCGAAGTCGGCCCTGCGGCCGTTGTTGCCGCTGAGGTAGAAGTCCCATCCGGCGATGAAGTCGGCGGCGGCATAACTGGCGGTGAACGCCATGTCGCGGCTCATCACCACACTGATGTCGCTCGTCGTCTCGCCGTTGCTCCAACCCGTGAAGGCGAGGATTTTATTGCTGTGAGCCGTCAGCGTCACCTTCGTGCCCGTCTCATACATCTTCTTGCCGTCCACCTCGGTGGGCAGCGGGGCGTAGGTCACCATATAGTCGTTGGCGGGCGCCTCCACGTCCACGGCGAGCTCGAAAGTCTCTATGGCCTTGAAATTGGCGGTGACCACGGCGTCGTTGTCTACGACATAGCTGAAGCGGCTCTCCTCCGAGAGCACCTTGCCGTCGCCGTCGGTCCAGCTGACGAACCTGTAGCCGAAATTCCTCTGGGCGGTGAGGGTGACCATCGCCCCGCTCTCAAACTCCTTTCCCGCAGGACTTTGCGTCACGGTGCCGCCCTCCTCGGGACTGACTTTCACCTCGAGCGAGTGATATTCCACGGCCTGCGTCACGCCATCCACCTCTCCCTCGATGGTGATATTGCCGAAGCAGAGGTTCTTGTTGTCGGCGGTGTTCGAGATATAGATGCGGAAGGAGAACACGCCCACGGCATCGGCGGCGATGTCGATGCTGTGATAGAGTTCGGCGGTCGACGAGTTGGCGCCGTTGTTGCGAAGCGTCGTCGAAGCGTCGGCCTTGGTGATGGTGCTCTCCTCGCCGTCGAGGGTATAGCTCCATGAATAGGTGGCGCCGTCGGTGCCCACCTTCACGGCGGCATACTTCACGCGGGTGGGCTTGAAAGTGAGGCCGGCCACGGGCTTCACCCGGTATTCTATCATCACGGCCTCGGTGTTGCCGGCATTCGACGTGCCCGGCGTGTATTTCATCATCTCCGTGTCGAAATACTTGGCGGTCTCCACCTTCAGGTTGTTGCCCACCGTGACGGTGGCGCTCTGGATGGCGTCTGCCATCGAGGCCGAGACGGTGCCTTGCTCCTCGTTGCCCACGCGCCAGTTCACTTCACCGGCCACATGGTCGAAACCGACGCCCTGTGCCGACAGGGTCATGATGCCTGTCCACATGAGTATCGTCCACAAATAAAAACTCATTCTTGTCATTGTCATTTGTTATTAGTAGATGGTATAGTTAGTTTATTCAAGTTTCGCTTTCCACAACGTGGCAAAATTACAAAAAATATCTGTCTCTCATTGCTTTTTTCTCCTTTTTTTCTATATATCCCTCGCCACAAATGCCATTCATTGCTGTAGGGACTCTGCGGACATGCATAAAGCAAGTCCCTACATGAGCACGGGCATTTTCGCTCCGTGCCTCCTTCGCCACAAATGCCATTCATAACTGTAGGGACATACTTTATGTATGTCCGCCTCCAAACATTATGGGATTGCTAACGCAAAAAATCCACAAAAAATCGAATAGAAAAAATCTATAAAAAATGGACGTCATCAACACGTGATGTCGCAATAAAGATTTTTCGCAGAATTTTTATTTTTATTTTTCATTAGATTTACTTTCCCTCGCTTCGCGAACAGTTTTGTGAGGTTGCGTATGCTACACATCCGCGACCGTTGGTTCTTGCGCAGCAATCCCCCTACCAGCGGAAGGCCCAGTCCTCGCTGTAGAGAAGACCA
>CADBLU010000169.1 GCA_902795605.1 uncultured Prevotellaceae bacterium
CTGCCCTGCTTCATCTCTGCCACACCCTTAGGCATCCTCACCCTGCTGCAGCGCTACGGCGTGGTCACCAGCGGCAAGAAATGTGTGGTGCTCGGACGCAGCAACATCGTGGGCAAACCCATGGCACAGCTGATGATGCAGAAGCACTACGGCGACTCTACCGTCACCGTATGCCACAGCCACTCCGCCACCCTCAAGGAGGAGTGCCGGCAGGCAGACATCCTCATCGCCGCCATCGGACAGCCCGACTTCGTCACCGCCGACATGGTGAAGCCCGGCGCAGTGGTCATCGACGTGGGCACCACACGCGTGCCCGATGCCACCCGCAAGAGCGGCTACCGACTCAATGGCGACGTGAAGTTCGACGAGGTGTCGGCCGTCTGCTCGATGATCACCCCCGTGCCCGGAGGCGTGGGCCCCATGACCATCTGCTCCTTGATGAAGAATACCCTCGCTGCCGCCAAGAAAGAATACTACCAGTAACCCCCAGGAAACCAGTATGACTGCAGAAGAGTTTTATCAGAAGGGCAATGAGTACAGGCGCCAAGGCAACTGGCAGATGGCTCTCAACAACTATCTTGAGGCCATCGCCCTCGACCCGGAGAGCCCTGCCGTACAAGCCAAGCAAATGCTCGACGACATACTCAATTTCTATCACAAGGACTATTATAATCCTTAAAGGGAGAGCACAAAGCCTCTAAAATCTAGAATATCTAGTATTCCTAGTATCTCTAGGAAAACTAGAACCCCTAGGAAAACTAGAACCTCTAGGAAAACTAGAACCTCTAGGAAAACTAGCCCCCCCTAAAAGACAGATAAAGCAACACTATATAATTATGGGAAAAATCAAAGGTCAAATCGTGGTAAACACGAACAGATGCAAAGGCTGCGCCCTGTGCATTGAGGCTTGCCCCAAGGACGTCATCGCCCTCGCCGCAAAGAAAGTCAATGTCTCGGGCTATCCTTACATTGAGGCCGTCAAGCCCGACGACTGCATCGGCTGCGCCTCATGTGCCATCGTATGTCCCGACGGATGTATCACTGTCTACCGCAAAAAAATGGAGAATTAAAAGATGGCAGAACAAGAAGTGACACTCATGAAAGGCAATGAGGCGATAGCCCATGCCGCTATCCGCTGCGGTGCCGACGGGTATTTCGGATACCCCATCACTCCGCAGAGTGAAGTCATCGAGACACTGTGCGCACTCAAGCCCTGGGAGACCACCGGCATGGTGGTGGTGCAGGCAGAGAGCGAGGTGGCATCGATCAACATGGTCTACGGCGCAGCCGGAGCAGGCAAGCGCGCACTCACATCATCATCGAGCCCCGGCGTGGCCCTCATGCAGGAAGGCATCGCCTATATGGCTGGCGCCGAACTCCCCGGCGTGTTCGTCAACGTGCAGCGCGGCGGTCCCGGACTGGGCACCATCCAGCCCTCGCAGAGCGACTATTTCCAGGCCACACGTGGCGGCGGCAACGGCGACTACTATGTCATCACCCTCGCACCCTCGTCGGTGCAGGAGATGGCCGACTTCGTCGACCTGGCCTTCGAACTGGCTTTCAAGTACCGCAACCCCGCCATGATTCTCAGCGACGGTGTCATCGGTCAGATGATGGAGAAAATCGTGCTGCCTCCCTACAAGCCCCGCCGCACCGACGCCGAGGTCATCGAGCAGTGCCCGTGGGCATCGGTGGGCAAGCCCCGCACCCGTGGTGTCAACGTCATCACCTCGCTGGAACTCAAACCTGAAATCATGGAGCAGCGCAACAACCACCTGCAGGCCAAGTATCAGGAAATCCGCGAGAAAGAGGTGAGATATGAGACCCTCCTCTGCGATGACGCCGATTATCTCATCGTCTCTTTCGGCAGCGCTGCCCGCATCTCCGAGAAAGCCATCGAGATTGCACGCGCCGAAGGCATCAAGGTTGGACTGCTGAGGCCCATCACCGTGTGGCCCTTCCCCACCCTCGAGGTGGCCGCCACCGCCCGTGGCAAGAAAGGCGTGCTGGTGATGGAGATCAACGCCGGCATGATGGTAGAGGACGTGCGCCTGGCCATCAACGGTGAAGTCCCTGTGGAGCACTTCGGACGCTTAGGAGGCATCGTGCCCGAGCCCGAAGAGATAGTAGAGGCATTGAAAACTAAATTGATGAAGTGATGGAGACAAAAGATATTATCAGCCCCGAGAACCTGGTCTACAAGAAACCGACGTTGCTCAACGACAATCCCATGCACTACTGCCCGGGATGCTCACACGGCGTCGTGCACAAACTCATCGCAGAGGTGATTGAGGAAATGGGTATGGAAGAGAAGACCATCGGCATCTCTCCCGTGGGATGCGGCGTCTTCGCCTACAGGTATATCGACATCGACTGGCAGGAGGCCGCCCATGGCCGTTCTCCTGCTGTAGCCACCGGCATCAAGCGCATGTGGCCCGACCGCCTGGTATTTACCTATCAAGGCGATGGCGATTTGGCATGTATCGGTGCGTGTGAAACCATCCATGCCCTTAACCGTGGCGAGAACATCGTCATCATTTTCATCAACAACGCCATCTACGGAATGACTGGCGGACAGATGGCCCCCACCACACTGATAGGACAGAAGACCTCCACATGCCCATACGGCCGCGAGCCTTCCCTTCACGGTTATCCGCTTAAGATTACTGAAATAGCAGCCACCCTTGAAGGCACATGCTATGTCACCCGTCAGAGTGTGGAGACTGTGGCAGCCATCCGCAAAGGCAAGAAAGCACTCCGCAAGGCTTTCGAGGCATCTATGGCAGGCAAAGGTTCGTCGCTTGTTGAGTTTGTAAGCACCTGTAGTAGTGGGTGGAAGCTCACTCCACAGAAGGCTAACGAATGGATGCAGGAGAATATGTTCAAATTCTATCCCAAAGGCGACCTAAAGGACACCACAGGTGAATAGCTTTAGGAAAAGATATTTTTGGAGTAAAGAAAAACATTAAAAGATGAAGAAAGAGATAATCATATCCGGCTTTGGCGGCCAAGGTGTGCTCTCGATGGGCAAGATACTGGCTTATTCCGGCCTTATGGAAGGCAAGGAAGTGACATGGATGCCAGCTTATGGCCCAGAGCAACGCGGCGGTACAGCCAATGTCACCGTCATAGTGAGCGACGAACGCATTTCATCGCCCATTCTCAGCCGTTACGACATCGCCATTGTGCTCAACCAGCCTTCTTTGGACAAGTTTGAGCCCAAAGTGAAGCCAGGCGGCATACTCATCTACGACAGCTACGGCATCATCAATCCGCCAACCCGCACCGACATTGAGATTTTCAGCATCAGCGCCATGGACAAGGCTGCCGAGATGAAGAACTCTAAGATATTCAACATGATAGTGCTTGGCGGTTTGCTGCATGTCAGTCCTGTTGTGACCAGTGCAGGCCTTGAGAAAGCTCTTTACAAGACCCTTCCCGAGCGCCACCACTCACTCATCCCCCTCAACATGGACGCCCTGCGTGCCGGCGGTGAGGTTATAGAGAAGGTATCTGCAAAATGACTCCAGGCACTTTATATATTGTAGTGCCTTGCTATAAGGAGGAGGCTGTACTGCCTGAGACAAACAGGCAACTTTGCAGCCTTCTCCAATCTCTTATTTCCAGTGGCGAGATTGACGAGCGAAGCCGTGTGATGTATGTTGACGACGGTTCTCCCGACACCACCTGGCAGCTGATAGAGCAATATTCCGCTTCAAGCAATCTGGTTTGCGGTGTGAAACTGGCAGCAAACAGCGGCCACCAGCACGCCCTCCTTGCCGGTCTGCACACAGCCCAAACGATGTGCGACATGACGGTAAGCATTGATGCAGACCTGCAGGATGACATCAATGCCATCCGCGAGATGGTGAAGCTATATCACGAAGGCAACGACATCGTCTATGGTGTGCGTCAAAGCCGCGAGACCGACACTTTTTTCAAGCGCAACACAGCCTTGGCTTTTTACAAGGTTATGAAATGGCTTGGCGTAAGGTCGGTTTACAACCATGCCGACTTCCGCCTTATGAGCCGCCGTGCTGTGGAGCAGCTGTGCCGCTACCGTGAACGCAACCTCTTCCTTCGCGGACTGGTGCCGCTTTTGGGCTATCCCTCCGCCAGTGTCAGCTATGACCGTAAGGAGCGTCAAGCTGGCGAGAGCAAATATCCTCTTAAAAAGATGATAGCCTTTGCTGCAGAAGGCATTACCTCATTCAGTTCTTTCCCTCTTCGTATTCTTCTCCGCACCGGCATGGCATTCATAGTTGTATCGGTTGCCATTCTAACCTATGTACTTTACCGCTACATCACCCATGATGTGGTGCCAGGTTGGGCGTCACTGATGGTGTCGATATGGTTTGTTGGCGGCTGCGTGCTTAGCGGTTTAGGCATTGTAGGCGAATATATAGGGAAAATATACATTGAGGTGAAAGACCGTCCCCGCTTCAACGTAGAAAAGACCACTTGGCAGAATCAGTAGGCCAACATCAAAGAATCATCTGAGGATTTATGATAAAGATAGCTATTGCTGGTGACTATTTGCCCCTTAACCGTGTCAGTGAATTGACGAAAGGGCATAAATTTGACGAGGTGATGGGAGAGACGAAGACGGTTCTCAGCGTATTCGACTATCGTATTGTCAACTTGGAGTGTCCGGTATGTACCAGTGATGCGCAGGGAATTGAGAAAACAGGCCCCTGCTTCAAATGTGATACCACCGCGGTGGAATTGCTGTCATTTGCCGGTTTCAACTGTACGACACTAGCCAACAATCATTTTTTCGACTTCGGCCAGCAAGGAGTGGAAGAGACGCTTGCCACACTACGCCAGTCGGACATTGACATTGTGGGCGGCGGACACAATCTGCAGGAGGCGTCAAAAACCCTATACAAAGAAATTAAGGGCAAGACAGTGGCGTTCATTAATTGTGCCGAGCACGAATTCAGCATAGCCACAGAACAATCCGGCGGTGCCAATCCGCTGAATCCCGTGAAACAGTATCAAGCAATACGCGAGGCACGCAGTAGTGCAGATTATGTTGTCATGATTATTCATGGCGGGATAGAGCACTACGACCATCCCTCTCCAAGGATGCAGGAAACCTACAGGTTTTTCATAGATGCCGGA
>CADBLU010000170.1 GCA_902795605.1 uncultured Prevotellaceae bacterium
CGTGCTTGGGATGGGTGTGCCTCTATATCAACAGATTATAAGTGTTTAGTTACTTCTGCGGGGCAATTTGTTTACTATTTATAGAGGAAAGATATGCAATTATTTTGATATTCAAAAGAATGACATAAAAAAAACTATCAGTGGTGCCGGTGTGTCGCTTGTGAGTTTTCCGCTTTGTGGGGTTATTGGTAGAATGTGACCCAATTGGTGCGGTATTTATAGTCGGATGCCTTTTTGCTCTCGGGGAAGATCTCGTGAACGATACCTTTGGCATCGCGATACCACGCGTAATTCCATCCGGCCCCCATGTCAAGATAGATGGCATTGGTGACATGGCTCTCCATCAGACATCTGATGAAGAATTCCAGTGTGACGACTTTTCGCGACTCAATGAGGCAGAGCCGTCCGTCTTTTTCGCACAGAGCCCTGTATCGTGTCCTGTTTTTGCGCATTCTTTCCCACATCGGGGTCTGTTTCCCATTGTGGATGAGCAGGTGTTGACAGAAAGCCATCTGGCATTTCGGTTTCTCGGCGAGGAATTTCTTTTTCTCCATGAATTCCCATCGGTCTGGATACCAAACGAATGCGCCTGTGTTTGCGCGGCAGTTGTATCCTTGGTACCATCTCCCGCCGCTCACGTGGTTGTCGGCGATATTGGAGTGTGCGAAGGAGGCTAAAAGTTGACCGGTGAATGCCGCCTCACAGCAAAACACCACCTTCGCATCATTGGCCTCAGGCATTTTTCCAAAAGCCAGGTCTATCGATTTGAAGTTGGGATAATAGAATGTGAGATGCTCTGTCTGGTTGATCTCTGTAGCCGTCATCTGCAGGCAGACGATAATGGCCGCCACAGCCAGTAGGAAACCTTTTCTGTTTATAGTCATTTCTTTCATTGGGAGCAAGTTTTTCTTCAACATGGACTTCGAACACAATTTCGTTGCAAATATAAAGAAAAAAGGTGATTTCAGGTCTTCGACGAGGACTTTTTGAAAAAGCAATATGTATCTTTGTTTTCCGAATGCTCATTCTGCTCGGAATGATATGACAGTTTGCCACTGATTGTAAAAATGAAAATAATCGGTATCCCGATTATATATTTTTGCCAAAAGTGGTAATATAAGAGTAGAGAACAATAAACGAATGAAAACAGAAACAGGCAATACATCCAGAGCCATATACGACGAGGTGCTGCTTATCCGTCGTATCCTTGACGGACAGACAGACCTGTTCCGCCAACTTGCCGGCCGATACGCCGGGCAGGTGCTGCGGATGGTGGCACGCCTGGTTCCTTCACAAGAAGAGGCAGAGGAGGCGGCGCAGGACACTCTGCTGGAAGCTTTCCGGAGTCTTGGCCGCTTCGATGCGCGACAGGCCGGTTTCCAGACTTGGCTCATGCGTATAGCCTATCACACGGCTTTGAAGCATTACCGTCAGCATCACAGGTCTGTCACCATCGTCGATGTAGAACAGCATTGGCTCGACAATATCCCGGACGATGAGGCTGATGCCCTGCTGGACGATATCTCTGCCGACCGTGTGGCACTTATGGAAAGGGCGATTGACACATTGAAGCCCGACGACCAGATGCTGCTCAACCTCTACTATTATGACAACCGTCCGATCCGGGAAATCGCCTGCATCATGGAGCGTGAGGAGAGTTATCTCCGCTCACGGCTGCAATGGATACGAAAAAGACTGGCCATCACCATTAAAACCCTTGAAAACAATGAAGAAAAATGAGCCATACAAAGACGAAGGTCTTCGTCGAGCCTTACAGCGCAAGAACGATGCCGCTGAAAGGATGACGCTGCCGGAGGATTTCACCGACCGCCTGATGCAACGCATCGAGCAGAGGGATGAGCGGCCCAAGCGCCGGCGCCTTTGGCTATATCCTGTCGTTGGTGCCGTTGCCGCCAGTATCCTGCTTTTGTTGGCGTTCCACTTCAAAAATCATGCTGTGGATAAAGAGGAAACGAATGCGATAGCACAGAAGACAGAATCTCAGAGTCCACGGACGGAGCAGCGAGAGCCATCAAACTCGCTTGAATGGCCGAGTCGTGAGGGACGAAGACCTGATCAACAGACTGGTCAACAGACGGAGCAGCAGGACAACCCTGTGGATGCCCCAAAAGCGGAATACGTTCCGATGAGAGCACAAGACAGGTCTGCGGCAGTCAAAACCGTGGCTGTCAATCAGCTGCCGAAAGCTACATCGAAGGTTCAGCAAACTTCTTCTGACATGTCATCGACAGATAGTTTGGAATACTATATTGACAAAATAGAGCGTGAATTGGCCCAAGTGGATGAGAGCCTCTATATAGAGCGGATGAATAAGGTTATACGTGCTGACGAGCGGCTGCAGCGTATCGTCGACAGCTATATCCTGCACACCCTTGACAAGGAAGGCCGTCCCCAGACGGCAGAAAACATGTATAACGTAAAAACAGAACAAGATGAAGAATAGACATATTTTAGTGATTGCACTGATGTTGGTGACGATTACTTGCGGCGCACAGTCATCCCGCCCCAATGGAATACGGGAAAAGTTGAATGCCTTTGTTGACTCGAAGGAGTACGGTGTGCATCGACTCGGTTTCTCCCAAGAAGGACTCAATGTCTATCAGTTTGCCCAGCAATTTGCCATGGAGGGAGAGTTGGACGACAATCATTACGGACCGTTGTTCACCCCCCGGATGTGGGACTTGGAGAATGCCTATAGGACAGAGGCAGTCAATGCGAAGACGATTTATATCCATGATGCGAGTGACGGCGACTCTCCATTGCCTGGCGTCAAGTTCCAGTTCAAGACTGATGCTCTCCACCCGATGACTCAGTCCGTGTCATTCGACCTCAACAAGAATATTCGTCTGATTTCCTATGAAGAGCCTGACGGGAAACTCTATGCTCTGCTGCTGATGTGGGACCAGACCATAGATCCTGACAAAAAAAACGGTAATACGTTTTTGATGGATGGAATGATTTACGAGATCAGCGGATGGAAGTTGGACGACAGACCTTTCATTGCCCACTTTAAGCCCAAGGCAACAGAATCAGAGGGAATGGCTTTTGATGCTCAAATCAAGTATGACACCACGCCCGATGCAATGACCATAGATGTGTTCATGGCAAAGGTGAAGCGCACCTGTGAGATATTCCAGCGCGAGACTCCGCAAGGGCGGATGGCGGCAGGTGTGGTGCTCAACAAGACGTGCAATGCGTTTGCCGGTCAACTGACAAAAGAACAGTATTTCGACCTGCTGAGCAGCATCCAACCCTTGGTGGATAACGAAAAGAATGAAAACCTGAAGAGCATCCTGGCCTATTCCTGCTACTTGCTTTACAAGA